>JBEIHO010000125.1:0-6959 GCA_040381215.1 Alphaproteobacteria bacterium
CAGTGCAATCCAGGCGCCCGTGTCAACGAATACGTCTTCACCCTGGCGCATCAGGTCTCGTCGTAAATGGAATCATGATCGACCGAAAAGCGCTTCGGCTCGCCCTCCCAAAGGCCGACTGGGCCGCCAGACGACTTTGGTCTCAAAAGCGTCTTTCTGACAGAATCGCGAACAAGGCCAGCTACACTGCGACCCGAACGCTCCGCTTCTGCGCGAAGCGCTTCCAGTTCATCCTTGGGAAAATAAATCTGTATCTTATCCATGTATGTCAAAGTACGATACAAAGTGACATATGTCAACGTCAGGCCATCAACGCCGGAAATACTCAGCATGATCCGCCACGGCTACGCCGCCGCCAATGAACTCAAGCTCCACTACGCGGCGAGCGGCCCGGAGGATGCCCCGCTGGTGCTCTTCCTCCATGGCTATCCCGAGTTCTGGTACACGTGGGCGCGCCAGCTCGAGGACCTCGGGGACACGTTCCACTGCGTGGCGCCCGACCTGCCGGGCTATAACCTCTCGTCGAAGCCACCCGAAGTCGCGCGCTACCGCACCAAGCGGCTCATTGATGACGTGGCCGACTTCGCCAGTCACTTCGTCCGCAAGCGGAAGTTCACGCTGGTTGCCCATGACTGGGGAGGCGCGCTGGCCTGGGCCTTCGCGATCCGGCACCCCGAGCTGCTCGAGCGGTTGGTCATCCTGAACGCTGTCCATCCCGGCGCCTTCCAGCGCGAGATTGCAAAGAACCCTGACCAGGCCGCCGCCTCGCAGTACATCCACGACATTCGCGCCGCAGGGGCCGAGGCCCGCTTCGCGGCCAACGACTTCGCGCTCCTCTGGCGCTCGCTCGAGAAGACGGCGGCGGCAGGCCACCTGACGGCGAAGGACCGCGAGGCCTTCATCGCCGCCTGGAGCCAGCCCGGCGCGCTGACCGGCATGTTCAACTGGTACCGCGCCATGCGGCTTGATCCGCCGAAGCCCGGCGCGCAAGCCCCGGCGGCGGAGCTCTATGACGACGCGGCGCTGACCGTGCGCGTACCCACGCGGGTGCTCTGGGGCCTGCAGGACGAGGCCCTCCTCCCCGGCTGCGTGGAGGGGCTCGAGCGCTGGGTTCCCGACATTGAAGTCCGCCGCGTGCCCGACGCCGGCCACTGGATCGTCTATGAAAAGCCGGCCCTGGTCACCGAATGTCTGCGCCACTGGCTCAAGGCCTGAAGGGAAGGGCGGTTTTCAGCCATTTTGGGCGGTGGCTGGGGCACCTTGGCCGTTTGACAGGACCTGCGCACCCCTCTAAAAACGCGCCTCCTCCGGCAACGGCGGAAGAAAAGCACCCGCGGCAGGGAAGCCCCTGCCTGTCGGCCCGGAATTCGGGGCAGAGGAGGGCGCGTTTCCATCTTTTGCAACTGTCCAACGCAAGGAAACTGCGATGACGAAGCGTATTCAGGCGAAGTACAAGATCGATCGCCGCATTGGCGACAACCTCTGGGGTCGCCCCAAGAGCCCGCAGAACAAGCGCGAATATGGCCCCGGCCAGCACGGCCAGCGCCGCAAGAACAAGACCTCGGACTACGGCGTCCAGCTCAAGGCCAAGCAGACCCTCAAGGGCTACTACGGCAACATCACCGAGCGTCAGTTCCGCAAGATCTACGCTGAAGCCCAGCGCCGTCGCGGTGACACCGGCGAAAACATGATCGGCCTCCTCGAGCGTCGTCTCGACGCCGTCGTCTATCGCGCGAAGTTCGTGCCGACGGTGTTCGCTGCACGTCAGTTCGTGAACCACGGCCATATTGAAGTGAACGGCCGCCGCGTGAACATCCCGAGCTATGTCGTCAAGGAAGGCGACGTGATCTCGGTGCGCGAGAAGGCCCGTGGCTTCGAGACCGTCGCCATCGCCGTGCAGCTGCCCGAGCGTGACGTGCCCGACTACATCGAGGCCGACCACTCCAAGCTGACGGCGAAGTTCCTGCGCACGCCGAAGCTCTCGGACGTGCCTTACGCCGTGAAGATGGAACCGAACCTCGTGGTCGAATTCTACTCGCGCTGATCAGGCGCTTGCCGCGAATGCATCAAGGAGGGGCTCTACCCCTCCTTTTTTGTTGCCCGAAAAGGACCGTCCGCTCAGTGCGAAAGCGCGCGCTGGAACATGTCGGCATCGACATTGCCGCCTGACATCACCACGCACACGGTCTTGTCGCGCGCATCGACCTTGCCCGAGAGCAGCGCCGCCAGCGCCACCGCACCACCCGGCTCGACCACAAGCTTCATCTCGTAGAAGGCATGCGCCATGGCCGCCATCGCCTCGCTGTCGCTGACGGAAACGGCCGCAACACCGGCAGCCTGCAGAAGCGGAAAAGTCAGCGCACCCGGCTGGTCCACCATCAGCGAGTCGCAGATGGATAGATGTCCCGCAGGATTGGACTGGCGTACGCCTGTCGCCAGCGACCGCGCCAGGTCGTCATGGGTCCGGGGCTCCACGGCCACCACACGCGTGCGCGGCGAGAGTGCCGCCAGTGCTGTTGCAATGCCAGCCGCAAGCCCGCCGCCCGAACACGGCACCAGCACAAGGTCGAAGGCCATGCCCTGCTGTGCTGCGTCCGCAACGAGTTCCAGCCCGATCGTCCCCTGTCCCGCCATGACGTGATAG
Source organism: Alphaproteobacteria bacterium (assembly GCA_040381215.1). Taxonomy (GTDB): domain Bacteria; phylum Pseudomonadota; class Alphaproteobacteria; order Micropepsales; family Micropepsaceae; genus SZUA-430. The sequence goes on from JBEIHO010000125.1 coordinate 2,645, forward strand.
TCATCAAACGGTGGCACCAGCACGAGCCCGCGCTCTTTCGCCAGGCGCTGCCCGATCGCGACGCGGTCCTCCTTCACCCGGTCATAGAGCACGACCTCGGCACCATGGTTGCGCGTATTCTCGATCTTCAGGCGCGGCGCATCGGACGGCATCACGATCACGGCCGACGTGCCCATGTCACGCGCTGCGCAGGCGACGGCCTGTGCATGGTTGCCCGAAGAGAACGCAACGACGCCGCGCCGGCGCTCATCCTCGCTCAACAGCGACAAGCGGCTCATCGCGCCACGAAACTTGAACGAACCCGTGCGCTGCAGGACTTCCGGCTTCGCAAAGACCCAGGCGCCCGCGATCCGGCTTGCGGCCGTCGCTTCAAGAAGGGGCGTGCGAACCGCGCGCCCGCGCAGCCGCAGGCTCGCCGCGCGGATATCCTCGAGGCCGAGGCTCACGCCGCCTCGAGCTTGATGCCCTTCTCTTCCATGAACGGACGCAATTCCCCGCTCTCGAACATCTCGCGGATAATGTCGCAGCCGCCCACGAATTCGCCCTTCACGTAGAGCTGCGGGATGGTCGGCCAGTTCGAGAAGTCCTTGATGCCCTGCCGGATCTCGGCATCGGCCAGCACGTTCACGCCCTTGTACTTGGCCCCGACGTGATCGAGGATCTGCACGACCGTCGCCGAAAACCCGCACTGCGGCATGCCCGGCGTGCCCTTCATGAACAGCACGATGTCATTGGCGTCGATGTCGGACTTGATGCGGTCAAAGGCGCTGGCCATGGCGAAAAATCCCGGAAATTGAACCTCACAGATAGGAGCCTTCCGGCAGGGCGTCAAGAACACGGCCGACAAGGGCCGCCTCACCCTTTACGCTGCGGCTTGGCGGACGATCCGGCGTGCGAGCCCCTTGAGCATGTCGACCACGACCGCCTCGTGGTCGAGGGCGCGCCCGCCCGGCGTTGTCGCACGCCCCAGGCCAAGGCCGATCAGTGTTTCACAGGCCAGGCGGTAGAACGCCTGGACCTCGGGGCTCGAACCGATCAGCGACGTGAGCCGCGCGCTCGCCTCGATCGAAAAAACCTGCTTGTAGCGTTCGATCGCCGGCCTGAGTTTGCGCCCCAGTGCGGGTTCATTGCGCGCCGCCAGCCAGACTTCGATGACCGCCTTGAACGCCGGCTGCCTGAGGCGCGTCCACGCATCATCGATCCAGGCCTCGAGGCTCGCAAACGGACGGGTGCGCGCCGGCGACAGGAAGAAGCGCTCATAGGTATCGCTCATCGCCGCCGCAAGCAGATCGGGCAGGTCCGCGAAATGGTGATGCAGGGCACCACGCGTGACACCGGCGCGGCGGCACACCTCGACCGTCGTCGTGCGCGCATAGCCGCTGTCGACAAGGCTTTCGACAGTTGCCTGCACAAGCCGCGCGCGCATCTCGCAAGACCTGTCGGCCTGCGTGCGCCGGTCTCGGGCGGTTGTCGTTCTCATGGCGCGCCTCCGGGACAGGATGGACAAGAAACATACATCATTGTATGTAAATGAACAGCCTGTGCAATCGGAGTGCCCGCATGACGGACGTGCAGAAAGCCCCTGCGACCACGCGCAACGTCATCTGCTCGAGTTGCGACATCCAGTGCACGGTCCACGCCAAGGTGGTGGAAGGACAGGTCGTACGGATCCACTCGTCCGACAATCCGATCTTCCGCGACAACATCTGCATGAAGGCGGTCTATGCGCCGAAGGGGTTCGCGCATCCTGACCGGATCCTCTACCCCCTGAAGCGCGTCGGCGAACGCGGCTCTGGAAAGTTCGAGCGCGTCTCCTGGGACGAGGCCAACGCCGACATTGGCGCAAGGCTCAAGGCCATCATCGACAGGCACGGCCCCGAGGCGCTCGCCGTGTCGACCAGCGACTGGAACACCTCGACCGAGAACGGCGCAACGCGCCGTTTCATGAACCTTCTGGGGTCGCCCAACTACATCTCCGGCGTGGCCTTGTGCGCAGGCAATACGGCCGCGGTGAACCGCTTGGTCTATGGCTGGTTCCCCCAGCCCGATTACGCCAACACGAACTGCATCATGCTCTTCGGTCACAATCCCAAGCGCCACAGCTGGGTTCCGGTCTTCAACGCCATCATGAAGGCCCGCCAACGCGGCGCGAAGCTGGTGGTCCTCGATCCGCGCAAAAGCGAAATGGCCGAGCGCGCCGATGTCTGGCTGCCCCTCAGGGCAGGCACCGATGCCGCCATGTGCTTCGGCTTCCTCGATGTCATCATTCGCGAGAAGCTCTACGATGCGGCCTTCGTCGAGAAGTGGTGCCTCGGCTTCGAGGCGCTGAAGGCCAGGGTCGCGGAGTTCCCGCTCGACCGCGTGGCAGCGATCACGGGTGTCGGCCCTGATCTGATCGCGCGCGCGGCCCGCATCTACGCCGAGGGCCTCTCGGTCATCCCATGGACGCCGATCACCGACCAGCAGCGCAACTCGACCTCCGCCATCCGTCTTCACGCCATCATGCGCGCGATTTGCGGCAACCTCGACGTGCCGGGCGGCGAGACCCTCGGTGGCCTTCATCCCGACATTCCGCAGAAGAGCCTCTTCGAGCTGCACGACGTGCTGCCCCAGGCGCAGCGCGACAAGCAGCTCGGCGCCGACCGCCACCCTGTCTTCACCTATCGCGCGACGCAACAGCTGGAAGACGCCACCGAGCGCGTCTGGGGCTATCGCTATCCCAATATCGTGAACGGCAGCTACATGGCCGTGCCCTCGGCCGTCTTCCGCGCCATGGCCGACGGCGTGCCCTATCCCGTCAAGGCGTTCATCGTGCAGGGCAACAACCCGCTGATGTCCTACGCCAACATGAAGCTCATCCACCGCGCCATGATGAACCAGGACCTCATCGTGATGCACGAACACTTCATGACGCCCTCGGCCCAGCTCGCGGACTATGTTCTGCCGGGCGACGCCTGGACCGAGCGCAACGCGTTGCTGGATGCTTATGGGTGGGCCGCCCACTGCAAACCCTCGCAGAAGGCGATGGAGCCGCCCGGCGAGTGCCGCGACGCCTATGCCTTCTGGCGCGGGCTTGCCGACGCCATGGGTCTCGGCGCGCACTTTCCCTGGCAGACGAACGAGGACATCCTCGACGAGCGCGTGCGCAAGGTGGCCCCGTCATTCGAGGCATTTGCCGCGGAGAACGACGCCTTTCTGGCCCCCGTGGCCTTTCGCAAATACGAGAAGACCGGCTTCGCAACGCCGACCGGCAAGGTCGAGCTGCACTCGACCATCCTCGAAGGCTTTGGCTTCGATCCCTTGCCCTACTGGCGTGAGGATCCACCACAAGATCCAAGGTTCCCCTTGTCGCTCTTCGTCGGCGTGCGTGAGGACGAGTACTTCCAGACCGGGCATCGCCACATCGACGAATTGCGGGCAAGGCGCCCGGAACCGCAGATGTTCATCCACCCGGCGACGGCCGCAACCGAAGGGATTTCGGAAGGAGAGTGGGTCCGCGTCGAGACAATCGCAGGCGGCGTGAAGCTTCAGGTCTCGTTCGCTGGCCACATGCCCGAAGGCCTGCTGCGCGTGCCGCATGGCTGGTGGAAGCCCGAAATGCCGCGCGGGGACGAGTGCCTGTCGGGCGCATGGGACTTCGCCGACGCCCAGATCTGTCCTGATGACGATGATTTCCTGGACCGCGAGCAGGGCATCCCGCACTTCAAGGGCCTCCCCTGCCGCATCGTGAAGCTCGGGCAGGCGCGCGCATCATGAGGGACCCGAAGGCACGCGAAAGGCTCTATCGCAGGCTTCTGCGCCAGCAGAAGATCGAGGCGCTGATTGCCCGCTCCCTGACGAGGCGCAAGCGCACCTGGCTCGACAGGCTGGTTGTGGCCCTGGTCACCCGCATCGCCCCGCAGGGCGACGAGGCGTTCATGCGCGATCCCCTGACCGACGATACGCCCGAGTTCGACCCCAAGGCGCTACAGCGCCTGCGCGGCAGCGGCGGACGCGAGGACAGATAGAAAGCAGCTAGGCCGGCGCGCTCGTCTGCAGCGCCAGCGCGTGCAGTTCACCGCCCATGCGCCCCTTCAAGGCCGCATAGACCATCTGGTGCTGCTGCACGCGGCTCTTGCCGCGGAAGGCCTCCGAGACGACCTCGGCCGCATAATGGTCACCATCGCCGGCAAGATCCTTGATCGTGACCTTCGCGTCCGGCAGGGCCTCCTTGATGAGGCGCTCGATGTCAGTGGCATTCATCGGCATGGATGCGATCTCCTAGCCCGCCATCAGCTTGGGCAGCCATTCCTCGTGCCCCGCCTTCAGCGTCTTC
>JBEIHO010000126.1:0-6833 GCA_040381215.1 Alphaproteobacteria bacterium
ATGCGCTGATCGAAATCCCCTATGGCGGGACGCCGGTGAAGTACGAGATGGACAAGGCCTCGGGCACGCTGTTCGTCGACCGGTTCCTGCACACGGCCATGTATTATCCGGGAAACTACGGGTTCATTCCGCACACGCTGTCGGAAGACGGGGATCCCATCGACATCCTGGTGATCGCGCCGGTGCCGGTGGTGGCCGGCACCGTCATTCGCTGCCGGCCGGTGGGCGCGTTGATCATGCGAGACCAAGCCGGGCCGGACGAGAAGGTGCTGGCGGTGCCGGTTGACGCGCTGCACCCCTTCTATACGGGGGTGCAGTCGTACAAGGACCTGCCGCCCATCCTGTGCGAGCAGACTGCGCATTTCTTTCAGCACTACAAGGACCTGGAAAAAGGGAAATGGACCGAGCTTGGCGCGTGGGTCGATGCGGCGGCTGCCGAACAGCTGATCATGCAGGCGATCGAGCGGGCCGCTCGATCCGGCAAGGCCTGAGAGGCTGCGTCAGAGGAAGCTGAGCGGATCGATGTCGATGGTCATCGACACGGAGGCCGGCACCTTCACATCGGCAAGCCAGGCGCGCAGATAGGCCTGGAGGCTGATCGTCTTGCCGGCGTGAATGGCGAAGCGCAGGCGGGTCTGCCCGCGGATCATGGCCAAAGGTGCCGGCGCAGGACCCCAGACGTGCACGCCCTGCACTTGCGGCGCGTCAGCGGCGAGGTCCTCGCCAAAGGCATGGACGAGCTTTTCGTCACGGCTGGACAGGATGACAGCGGCGAGCCGCGCGAAGGGTGGAAGCTCGGCGGCCTCGCGCTTGGCCCACTCGGCTGCGTAGAAGGCGTCCCGGTTTCCCGACGCCATCGCGGCCAGCACGGGGTGCGTCGGGTCGGTCGTCTGGATGAGGACGCGCCCCGGCCTCAGGGCACGGCCGGCGCGACCGGCGACCTGGTGGAGCAGTTGAAATGTCCGCTCGCGGGCACGCGGGTCGGCACCTTCGAGGCCGATGTCCGCGTCGATCACGCCCACAAGCGTCAACATCGGGAAATTGTGACCCTTGGCCACGATCTGGGTGCCGATGAGGATGTCGACCTCGTGCGCGGCGATCGCCTCGATGGCAGCCTGGATCTGGCGGGGACCGGCCATGGTGTCACTGGAAGCTATTCCCGAGCGGGCTTGCGGGAACTTCGCGAGGACTTCCTCGGCGACGCGCTCGACACCGGGCCCGCACGAAATGAACGTGCCGGTGTTGCTGCACTCCGGACAGGCGGCGGGGGTGCCGCGTTCGTAGCCGCAATGGTGGCACACGAGGCGGCGACGATAGCGGTGCTCGACCAGCCAGGAGGTACAGCGCGGGCATCCCATCTTGTGGCCGCAGGCCTTGCAGAGCGTCAGCGGTGCAAAGCCGCGGCGGTTGAGGAAGAGCAACGCCTGCTCGCCCTGGGCCAGGGTTTCCGAAATGGCGGTGCAGAGCGAGGGGGAGAGAAATTCGCCTGATTTCGTCTCTTCCTGACGCATGTTGATGAGGGTGGCTTCGGGGAGCTTTGCCGTGCCGTGACGTTCGGCCAGCTGCAGCCTTGCATAGCGGCCCTGCCCTGCGTTGACCCAGGTCTCGAGCGAGGGGGTGGCGGAGCTCAACACGACGGGACAGGGCTCCATGCGCGCGCGGACAACAGCCATGTCGCGAGCGTTGTAGACGACGCCTTCTTCCTGCTTGAAGGCTGTGTCGTGCTCTTCGTCGACGACGATGAGGCCCAGATCATCGAAGGGCAGGAACAAGGCTGATCGTGCGCCGACGACGACGCGCACCTCGCCCGCAGCCACGCCGCGCCAGACACGCCGTCGCTGCGCCTTGGTCAGGTCGGAATGCCACTCGGCGGGCCTTGTTCCGAAGCGACGGGCAAAGCGGTCGAGGAACTGAACGGTCAATGCGATTTCCGGCAGGAGGATGAGAGCCTGGCGCCCGCGCATGAGGGCGGCAGCGATCGCCTCGAAATAGGTCTCGGTCTTTCCTGATCCGGTGACACCATCGAGCAGGATCGCCTCGAAGACGCTGGCGTTGACGGCGCGGATCATGTGCGTCGCTGCCGCGGACTGGGCGGCGGACAAGGCCGGGCCGGCAAAGGCCGGATCCGGCTTTCCCGCGGCAGGTTCGGGGGGAAGAGCGACCTCTTCCAGCGCGTGCATCTTCAGAAGGCCCCGGATGACGCCCGTCGTGACGCCAGCCTCGGCGCACAGGTCCGCGAGGCGACGTGCAAGGCCATCTGCAACTATCGTCATGACGCGCGCGCGCTCGTCTGTGAGGCGCGCGGGCGCCTGCGGGCCCTGGCGAATGGCCTTGCGATCGGCTTCGGGTTCGAGCGCGTCGGGTGCGCGCAATACGAGATTTGCGATCTCGCCCGGCGAGACCATGACATAGGTTGCCACCCAGTCGACAAACTGGAGCAGTGTTTCCTTGAGCGGGGCTGCGTCGAAGCGGCGGGTGACCGGCTTGAGGCGTTCGGGCGGGAACTTGCCCTCCGCCGGGCCCCAGACGATCCCTAGCGAGGCGCCGGCGCGCCCGAGCGGCACCTCGACAATGTCGCCACGCGCGAGGTGCATGCCCGATGGCACGCGGTAGTCGAGCGGGCCCTTGAGCGGGCGTGGAACCACGACGCCAACCGTGGCGCCGTCCACAGGCGCGGTCTGAAGAAGCTGTCCGGTTTCATCGCTCATGGGGTAAGGTCCACAGCACCGCACAGCAAAGGTCAAGCGTCATGAAGTTCTTCATCGATTCTGCAGATGTCAGCGAGATCCGCGAACTGGCCCAGACCGGGCTGATCGACGGGGTTACAACCAATCCGACGCTGATTGCGAAATCGGGTCGCAAGTTCACGGACGCCATCGCCGAGATCTGCGAGCTGGTCGATGGGCCCGTCAGCGCCGAGGTCACGGCAACGGATGCCGAGGGCATGATTGCTGAAGGCCGGGCGCTTGCGAGGATCGCCGAGAACATCGCCGTGAAGGTGCCGCTGACGTGGGCCGGCTTGAGGGCGTGCCGGACGCTGACCGACGAGGAGACGATGGTCAATGTCACGCTGTGCTTCAGCGCCAACCAGGCTCTCTTGGCGGCAAAGGCCGGCGCCACCTTCGTATCGCCATTCATCGGACGGCTGGACGATATCGGCGAGGACGGGATGCAGCTCATTCGCGATATCCGGACGATCTATGACAATTACATGGGGCTCGACACGGAGATCCTGGCGGCATCGATACGGACGCCTTCCCATGTGACCAACGCGGCGAAGGCGGGTGCCGATGTCGGCACGCTGCCACCCGGCGTGTTCCGGCAATTGATCGAGCATGCCTTGACGGAAAAGGGCCTGGCGCAATTCCTTGCCGACTGGGAAAAGACGGGCCAGACGGTTCCGCGCAAATAAGTCGATGCTGGCGAGCGAGGCCTTCCAGGCGTGGCGCGGGCAGATGACCCATGTGCGTCGCCTGTCGCCGAAGACGGTCGAGGCCTACACGCATGACGTCGGCGGTTTCCTGATGTTCCTGCAGCAGCACCTGGGCGGCGAGGTTGACCTCGGCGCGCTCGGCGCGGTGAATGCCACGGATGTCCGGGGCTGGCTTGCGCTCAGGCGCGAGGACGGCCTGGGGGCTCGCGGCGTGGCGCGCGCGGTGTCGGCGTTGCGGACGTTCTTCGTCTTCCTGGAAAAGCAGGGCTGGGTTGAAAACATCGCGGTGCGTCGCGTGCGCCCGCCAAAGCTGCCGCCATCCGTGCCCAAGCCGGTTTCGGTGGCGGGCGCCGGTGCCCTGCTCGACGAGGCGGAACTGCTTGGAAAGGAACCCTGGATCGCGGCGCGCAACGTGGCCGTGCTGACGCTTCTTTACGGTGCGGGGCTGCGTATCTCGGAGGCCTTGGGGCTCAACGGTTCGGCGCTGCCCCTTGGCGATGCCATGGTGATCACGGGCAAGGGCAACAAGCAGAGGGTTGTTCCCATTCTGCCGCAGGCGCGCGAGGCGATGGAGGCCTATGTGCGGCAATGCCCGTTTCTCGGCGGGAAAGATGCCCCGGTGTTTCGCGGCGCGCGCGGCAAACGGCTCAACCCGCGGATCGTGCAAGGCCTGATGATGAACCTGCGCCGGGCGCTGGGCCTGCCGGAAAGCGCGACGCCGCATGCGCTGCGGCATGCGTTTGCAACGCATCTGCTGGCAGCGGGGGGCGACCTGCGGGCGATCCAGGAACTGCTCGGCCATGCCTCGCTGTCGACCACCCAGCGCTATACCAGCGTGGACGAAACGCATCTGATGCAGGTCTATGCGCGCGCGCATCCGCGTGCCAAGTCGAACTGAACGCGCCAGGCTCAGAGACGGTTGAGCTTCCAGATCCAATAGTTCGTCGCGACGACGGCGAGGGCATAGGCGACGGGCGAACCCATCCACATGGTCGCGTAGTCGAGGCCGATCCAGTCGTAGCTGGCGTCATATTCGAAGGGGTGGGCGAGGAAGTAGACGAACATCTCGGGCAGCCAGACGGCGAACTTGGGCAGGAAGCCACAACTCCAGGATTCGAGCCCGTACATCGCGCAGGATTCCCCGAACAGGCCCGCGTTGATCATGTCCTCGTGCATGAAGTAGACGGCGATGGCCGCAGCCACGAGCCAGCCCATGGCGATGCCGAAGCCCCTTGGTTGCCACATGATCCCTGCCCTCCCCTGACCCGGCCCTTGCGCCGGCGAAGACGAAAAAACCGCCGTGCCAAACGGCACGACGGCTTCATTGCACTTCAAGATTGAGCCCGAATTGAGGCAGAGGCTGCCTCAGGACTGCATTGTCCAGCCATCGACGGCCATCGCCGCCTGGCGAATGGCCTCGCTGAGGGTCGGGTGCGGGTGGCAGGTGCGGGCAATGTCTTCTGCCGACATCTGGAACTCGATGGCGAGGGCCGCCTCGGCGATCATGTTGCCGACCTCGGGGCCGATCATGTGAACGCCCAGGACACGGCCGGCGCCGCCGGCTTCGGCGAGGATCTTCACGAAGCCCTCGGTTGAGCCATTCGCGCGCGCGCGGGAATTGGCTGCGAACAGGAACTTGCCCGACTTGTAGGCGATGCCTGCGGCCTTGAGTTCTTCTTCGGTCTTGCCGACCGCCGCGACCTCAGGGTGGGTGTAGACGACAGAGGGGATCGCCTCGTAGTTCACGTGACCCGCCTGACCGGCGATGATCTCGGCGACTGCCACGCCTTCATCCTCGGCCTTGTGGGCGAGCATGGGGCCTTCGATCACGTCGCCGATGGCATAGATTCCCTTGACCGCTGTCTCGTAGTGGCCGTTGACCGCAACGCGCCCGCGCGCATCCGGCGCCAGGCCGACCTTGTCGAGGCCGAGGCCTGAGGTGTAGGGGCGCCGGCCGATGGAGGAGAGAACGATGTCGGTCTCGATGGTCTCGCGGGCGCCGCCTGCGGCCGGCTCGATCGCAACCTGAAGGGCGCCGTTCTTGCGCTCCACCGCTACCACCTTCATGCCGAGGCGGAAGGCGATGCCCTGCTTTGTCAGGACGCGCTGGAAGTGCTTGCCGACTTCGCCGTCGAGGCCGGGCGTGATGCGGTCGAGATATTCGACGACCGTCACCTGGCTGCCGAGGCGGCGCCAGACCGATCCCATCTCGAGACCGATATAGCCGCCGCCGATCACGACGAGCCGCTTGGGAACATCCTTCAGTGCGAGGGCGCCGGTGGACGAGACGACGTCCTTCTCGTTGACCTCGACACCCGGCAGTGGCGTCGGTTCGGAGCCGGTCGCGATGATGATGGCTGCGGCCTCGACCGTGCGGGTCGAGCCGTCATTGCCGCGGATCTCGACCTTGCGGCCACCGGCAAAGGTGCCGGTGCCGACCGCGTATTCGACCTTGTTCTTCTTGAAGAGGAACTCGATGCCCTTGGTCAGGCCGTCGACGGTCTTGTCCTTGTGGCCCATCATGGCGGGCAGGTCGTAGCCGACCTCGCCCGTGCGGATGCCAAGGGCGCCGTAATGGGTCTTCGTCTCGTCATAGAGGGCCGAGACCTGCAGCAGGGCCTTGGAGGGAATGCAGCCCACGTTGAGGCAGGTGCCGCCCAGCGTGCCGCGCTTCTCGACACACAGGGTGCGCTTGCCCAACTGGCCGAGGCGAATGGCGGCGTTGTAGCCGCCGGGGCCGCCGCCGATGATGACTACGTCGTAGAGATCGCTCATTCAGACTTCCAGAATCATGCGCTCGGGTGCCTCGAGGCACTCCTTCACGCGAACGAGGAATGTGACCGCTTCCTTGCCGTCGACGAGGCGGTGATCGTAGGACAGCGCGAGGTACATCATCGGGCGGATCTCGACCTTGCCGTCGATGGCGACCGGGCGCTGCTCGATCTTGTGCATACCGAGAATGCCGGACTGCGGCGCATTCAGGATCGGGGTCGACATGAGCGAGCCGTAGACACCGCCGTTCGAGATGGTGAAGGTGCCGCCCTGCAGTTCCTCGAGCTTGAGCTTGTTGTCACGTGCGCGCAGCCCGAAATCGTTGATGCGCTTCTCGATGCCGGCCAGCGTCAACTGGTCGGCGTCGCGGACCACGGGGACGACGAGGCCGCGCTCGGTGCCGACGGCAACGCCGATGTCGTAGTAGTTCTTGTAGACGATGTCGTCGCCTTCAATCTCGGCGTTGACCGTCGGGATTTCCTTCAGCGCGACGATGCAGGCCTTCACGAAGAAGCTCATGAAGCCAAGGCGCACGCCGTGGCGCTTCTCGAAGGTGTCCTTGTGGGCCGAGCGCAGGTGCATGACCGCCGACATGTCGACCTCGTTGAAGGTCGTGAGCATGGCGGCC
>JBEIHO010000127.1:0-6783 GCA_040381215.1 Alphaproteobacteria bacterium
CCGAAAAGCGTCCTTGCGGATCCGTGTAGCGTGAGCCTGCGTGGGCCAGAGGCGCCGTCACGAGCGTGGCGAGGGCGGCGGACAGAACGATCCGGTTCAGCATGGGGACGGCCTTGTCGGTGCTAAGGGGCTGTAACTGGGCCAAAGCCTAACATGACCGCGCGGCGCGTCGAGGCGGATTCCGCACAGGCGCGCGGTGAAAGAGGCGTGGCTCTACACGCCATGCGGGGATCGCTCTCCCCCGTGTAGGGGGCGCAGGGCGCTGTGCACGCCCTGCGCGCAGGCCTCGTGGGCGTCAGATGAAGAACAGCCAGGTCACCAGCGCAAAGCTCGGCAACAGGAAGATTGCTGACCACACCATGTAACCGAAGAAGCTTGGCATGCGCACGCCCGCCTCTTCAGCGATGGCCTTGACCATGAAGTTGGGCGCGTTGCCGATATAGGTGTTTGCCCCCATGAACACAGCGCCCGCGGAGATGGCGACCAGCGTGGTTGCCATCGTTCCCATGAGCGTGACGGGGTCGCCGCCGGCTGCATTGAAGAACACGAGATAGGTCGGCGCGTTGTCGAGGAAGCTCGACAATATGCCCGTCAGCCAGAAATACATGACGTTGTTGGGCGTGCCGTCGGGATTGGTGATCAGGGTGAGGACGGATGCAAAGGCGCCCTTGTCTGCTGCCTTGAGCATCGCGATCACGGGCACGATCGTTACGAAGATGCCCACGAACAGCTTGGCGACTTCGGCAATCGGGCCCCAGGTGAAGTCGTTCCCCTTGCGGTACTCCATGGGGGTCAGCAGCATCGAGATGGCGGCAAGTCCGAGCAGGGCCAGGACGCGCACGATGTTGGGTGCATCCACATGGACGCCCGCGATCACGAGGTACAGGTCGGTCTTCCAGAATGCCGAGGCCAGGATGACGCCGATGACGGCAACGAGCAGGAAGATATTCACGTAGCCCTTCAGGCGGATCGGCGTCGACGGTGCGTCGGCGGCCTCGGGGGCTGGCTTGCCCTCGCGCATGAACATGATGCTGTCGAGCACATAGAAGGCGGCGAGGAGCACGGCGCAGAGAACGAGGGTCTTTGCCCACAGGAACTGAAGCGGCCAGAAGAAATCGACGCCTTTCAGGAACCCGATGTAAAGCGGCGGGTCGCCTAGTGGGGTCAGCGAGCCGCCGATGTTCGAAACAAGGAAGATGAAGAACACCACGACGTGGACGTTGTGGCGGCGGCCGGCATTGGCGCGCAGGACTGGGCGGATCAGCAGCACGGAGGCGCCGGTGGTACCGGTGATGCTGGCGATGGCCGTTCCGGTTGCGAGCAGGCCCGTGTTGTTGAGTGCCGACGCCCTGATCCGGCCCTCGAGCAGCACGCCGCCCGAGATCGTGTAAAGGGCGAAGAGCACACTGATGAAGGGAATGTATTCCAGCAGCAGCACGTGCATGAGTTCGTAGCTTGCGATCCCGGTGCCGAAGAGCAGCGCAAAGGGCGCGAGGAATGCCAGTGCCCAGGCGAGGGACACCTTCCCGTAATGGTGATGCCAGAAATGCGGCGCAGCCAGCGGCAGGACCGCGATGGACAACAAGAGGCCAATGAAGGGGACAGCCCAGATGACGCCAAGCGTGCTTCCGTCCAGGTGCGCCTCGCCGGCGGCAAAGGCGGGCGTCGCCGTCGCGCAGAGTATCGCGCCCGCGCTTGCGGCCTGACGGGCAAGGTTTGAAAGCTTTGTCCGGGCGTGCGGCATGAATTTCACCTGTCTGACGTGTCCAAAGTGGCGCCCTGCCGCCACTTCCCATCCTGTTAGCTGATGGTTCTGCCTCACCTCAAGCAAAAGCGGTTGCCGGGACTGGGCCTGGTTCGTGGCTGCAGCCCTGGCTGCGCTTGTCATGGTGAATGCACGCGCGGTTGTCGTGCTTGAACGCATCCTGGTGTTTGTTTAAGCCAGCGTGTCGGCTTCAATCAGATCGGGTGCCCATGTCGGACGTTCCTCACGTCACCAGGCTTGCTGTCCAGGTGGCGACGTCGTTCCTGTCGAACAATTCCGTGCCCGCGCGCGATGTGCCGGACATGATCCTGCAGGTGCGGCATGCGCTGGCGTCCCTGCGGGGCGGTGCTGCGGGCGGTGTCGTGCCGGCGAGCGCCAAGCCTGCCGTGCCGGTGAAGCGCTCGGTCACTGATGCCTACATCATCTGTCTTGAGGATGGTCTGCGCTTCAAGTCTCTCAAGCGGCACCTGCGTTCGTCCTATGGCATGACGCCTGAGGAATACCGCGCAAAGTGGGGGCTGCCGCACGATTATCCCATGGTGGCGCCGAATTATGCCAAGCACCGCTCGCAGCTTGCCAAGCAGATCGGCTTGGGCAAGCAGCGCGCCGGCAAGCGGAAATAGATCAGGCGGCGCTGCTCTGGCTGCCCGGTTTTGCAGCCATGGCGAGGGGGCTTGAGGGCGCTGCACTTGCCGGATCGTTGAGGACGGGCCTGTTGGTGCGGATCATCCGCTCGCAGAGTTCGCGGCGGGCGCTGGTGCTGGCGCCGGTCAGATAGACATGGATGTCGGTGGCTCCTGACAGCAGGGCGTCGGCGGCGATCTCGTTGAACGAGAGCCTGTTGCGCAGGTTCGCTGTCTCGCCGATGTAGAGTGCCTGCCATTGCCCGTCGTGGTTGCGGCGCGCGTAAATGAACACGCCGGCGCTGCGGGGTGCTGGCTCTGAGAGGCCCATCACGCTGAAGCGGAGGATCTGTGGTCCCTGTGCTCCCACGAGGCTGACGGGCCACTCGCAGCTGGTCTCGCGCAACCCCCGCGTGTTCGACATCGACCAACCCGGGTTGCCCCGGAACCTGTGGAGAAAGGGTACGCCCATCGGTTAACCACCATTTTCTGTCGGTCGGAGAGCTAAGGATGCTGCGGGTACGACAACATCCACAGCCGAATCGTTAGGCCCAGCGTAGCTCAAATGGTTGTTGGCGCCAGCGGGTTTACCACGCGGGCACTGCATCTAGTGCATGTGTCGAATCGGCTACATAGAATCGCTGAAAAATCAATCCGGGCAAAATTGCAAAACGATTTCGCTTATGTGATGCTCATCCACAACAAATGGGGGTCCTGCCGTCGCGTTCGTGCGCGGGAGGGCTGGGGCGACGAGTTCCCTGGTGGGTTGAATCATGCGTGACTTCCTCGCGGTTTGCGGCGTTATCGTCCTGGCTGTTTGCCTGGGCGTGACGGCTGCATATCTCAGCGTCGATTTCACGCCGCCGGGACTGGACCTGATACGCCCCCTGAAGCCCGAGTTGGCGGCACAGATGGAAGTGCAGGAGCGGCAGAATTCCATCCGCGCCGAGGCCAGCGGCTGCAAGTACTGCGTGACTGTCGCCAACCTTGCCCAACGCTTCGCGCGCCATGCGCGTTCAGCCCGCCAGCAGGCGAATGCCTTGCGGCGCACCATTTCAGTCGAGCGCAAGGAGGCCGTCCGGCAGGACGAATTGGTACGCGCCGAGAAGTCGGCGGACAGCGCCGAGGCGGCGGCTGCAGCCCTCACGGGCTGGGCAAGCCGCTGCAGGTCCGAGGATTTCTGCCGCCTGCCAGCCAAGCGCCAGGCTGCTGCCACGTGCGGCGAGGATGCGGCGGCCTCGGTGACGGCGGCCTACGAACTTGCGGCGGCTCTCAAGCGAACGGCGAGCGCGTGCGCGGGCGCGTCGTGTCCGCAGATCGATTGTCAGGCCAGCGCTTCCCTGCGTCGTGACGTGCTGTCGCTGGAACGTTCGCTGACGGGCATGGGCGGGAGCGCGGATGCCTCGGCTCGCGGCTTGCAGGCAGGGCAGTTGCCTGTCGGCGCTGCTACCTTTGCTGCCGAGGTCAAGCGCGTCAGCGATGACGCGACCTATATCTCCCGCATGCTTCCTGTTCTCCTGGAATCTGCAGAGTCCCGCCGGTTGAAGGGGGAGTTGCCCCGGCTTGCGGCGGGTCTTGTTGACGATCGCACGATCGGCATTTCGCAGCTTGCGTCGGTCCTCGAGCATTCGGCGGAGATTGCCGGCAATGCCCGCAACGACCTGCGGAGCGAGGCCTCGTGGCGGGTCAAGGCCATCGCGGCCAGCCTCGGCGAACTCGGCCGGGAAACCGAAACGAAGGACGTTGCCTCGATCAACTGGCGGGTTGCTGCCGATCACCTGGGGGCGGCGTTGCTCGATGTCGCCCGTTTGCAGGCTATCCTGGTGCGCGACGCTGCCAGGCAGGCGGGCGGGACAGCGTGCGAGGCGGCTGCGCCGGAGGCTGCACAGCAGTTGCGGCAGGCGATGGCCATGCTCGACCTCTGCCGCATGCGTTCTGCGTGCCAGAGCCGGGGAGGGGACGCGTCCAAGCCTGCGGCCATGACGGTTGTCGCTTCTCGCGCGCAGCAACTGCTTGCATCGCTGACGGTCCAGGACATCAATGCGCCCTCGCTGGTCGATGTTTCGCAGGCAGCGGATGCGCGGCCGATCGACGTGGTACGGACGCAGTATGGTGTCTGCACCAAGGCGTCGGAACTGCGTGAAGCGTCAGCGCCGGCGCCGGGTGCTGCCACCGCGGTGGCATCCACTGCGGCTCCCGGCGTTCAGCCCGCCGTGGCGCCGCAGGATCTGGTGACGGGCGCTGCGAATGCTGCCGTCCAGGTGTCCGCGCCTGCGCCGAACGGGATGCCTGCCCTCATGGAAGCATCGGCACCCGCTGTTGACCGTGCGGCGCCCGACGATGCTGTCGAGGATGCCGAGGCGGCTCCTGATGCGGCGGCGTCGCCGATGTTCAGCGGCAGCCTGCTCACGCCCGGCGGTGCGCCGGCGCTTGTCAGCACGCCCCCCGCCGGCGATGCCGAGGGACGTCGCCAATAGAGGCTTCATGGTCTGCGCATGGTCAAGCCGCGTCGCGGGCCAGGCTCTCAATCCGGTCGATCATCGAATGCAGGCCGTTGGACCTCTGTTGGCTGAGGTTCGCCTGAAGCCCGAGGCCTGCGAGAACCTGCCTCGCGTTGGTGGCGAGGATGGCCGCGGGCGTCTGGCGATCACAGAGCGCCAGGACCAGCGCCACGAGGCCCTTGACGATCAGTGCATCGCTGTCGCCGGAAAATCGCATGATGGTCTGGCCCCGCTCATCCTGCTCGAGCCAGGCGTGGAGCCACACCTGACTTGCGCAGCCCCTCACGCGGGTCGTCTCGTTGCGTTGTTCGGGAGGTAGGGGCTGCAGCGCCCGACCCAGGTCGATGATGTAGCGATAGCGATCCTCCCAGTCCTCGAGCACCTCGAAGTCCGAGCGGATGCGATCGATCGTCAACTCTGTTTCCGCTGTTCCAGCCATCGGGCTTCAGGTCGAACGGTGGGCGTCCAGGAACTTTGCCAATCCGGCGGCGTCGAGACGATAGTGCAGCAAGTCGTCCTGGTGAACGAGGCCGATGCGATCAAGGGAGTTACGGGACGGGTTGGCATGAACCATGTTCAGTTGCAGCCCGGCGCAAGCCCGCGCGCGCGCCAAACGCGCGACTTCAAGGGCGAGGCGGAAGCCGACGCCAGTGCCCCGCGCCCGCTCGGATACGAACAGGTCGGTGATCTGGAGGACGCTTGCGCCTTCCCAGCTCAGGTAGACGGGCTGGAACATGGCGAGGCCCACATATTCGCCTCGGCTCTCGGCGATGAGGGCTTCGAATTTCGGGGTCGACCCAAAGCCGTCCCGGCGCAGGGTCTCGGTGCTTGTGGCGACACGCTCGGGCACGCCCTGGAACTCGGCCAGCACCCGGATCATCTGCATCATCGCTTCGCAGTCTTCGACCTGGGCGGCGCGGATCGCCACCGAGGGCATGAGGATCGGATCGGGCATTCTCGCGGCGGTCGCTGACATGACGTTTCCCTGAGCTTCGGTCGCAGATTTCTGCCCTGCCAACAGGGCGTCTTCAGCGGCGGCGGAGAATAGGTAGCGAGGGCCTGCAAGTCACGCGCAAACCGGTATCAATTCAGGAGCTAATCCGTAGTGTCTTCATGGGAATTCGACGCGGTCTTCATGCGCGTCTCGGTTTCCGCAGCGTCCTGCCGGGACTGGTTCGCGATTTCTGCGATTGTCTCCCAGCCCGTCACCCACAGCTTTGTTGCCGATTTGCAGAATTCGGGGTTCTCGTCGCAGGATCCGGCAGCGGTGGTCGCGACCGACCATGCGGAGATGGCGGCGCTCCGCAGCTCGTGTTCGAGGTCGAAGTCCCGGAAATCGGCAATCTCCTCGCCACCGAGGCGCGAGCCAGGCGGCAGGATGACGATCGCAGCCGAGAGCCAGAAGATGGTCCTGAAGATGAAGGTCATTGGTTCTCCCCGTTACGCGCAGGATCTTGCCCCCCAGCCGTTCCAAACTGCTCAAAAACATCCGAAAAATTGAATGGATCTGCGTGTCCCATGCGATCGGCGTGGTTTTAGTACCAACAGATTGGCGTCGTAGTTCGCCATGAATTGACTCAATTCAAGTTCCAATTCGATGCGCAGTTGAATCGTATTTCCTGAAAGTTTTAGCGACGTCGCGATACACGCGGGCGCTGCAGTTTTCGGCGCTTTGCCGTGGTTTTGATCCGCCCTGCCGCCGGCTTGTTTAGATTTCGTTAACCTTTGGCGCCCAGCCTGTCGTTAACGAATGGGGAGCGAGTCGAATGTCATCGGCAAAGCAGGCGGGCATGTCCAGTTCGGTGGCCAAATTCCTTCTTGATGCCTTCGATGGCGTGCTCGGCAGCGAGGAGCACTCGCCCGAAGCCCGCAGGGCCAGTTTCATTTCCGCCAA
>JBEIHO010000128.1:0-6679 GCA_040381215.1 Alphaproteobacteria bacterium
GGCTGGCACGAAGATGGTGATGCCTGGTGCGAAGCTGGACGGCGTGTCGGTCTATGAGCTGCTCGACAGCGAGAAAGTGACGATCACCGCAGCCGTGCCAACCGTCTGGCAGATGCTGCTCACCCACATGGAAGCCAACAATCTCAAGCTGCCCTATCTGAAGAAGGTCATGATCGGTGGCTCGGCCAGTCCGCCGTCGATGATCGAGACCTTCGAGAAGAAGTACGAGGTCGAGGTGATGCATGCCTGGGGCATGACCGAGATGTCGCCGGTGGGCACCATCGGTTCGTTCAAGTCCGGGATGGAAGACCTGCCATGGGCCGAGCAACTCAAGGTCAAGTCCAAGCAGGGCCGGGCGATGTATTCGGTCGAGATGAAGATCACCGATGACGAGGGCCGCGACCTGCCGCATGACGGCAAGACGTTCGGCCACCTTATGGTGAAGGGTCCGGCGGTCGCGAAGTCCTATTTCAAGGGCGAGGGCGGGCGCTATGGCACCAGCTCGATCCTTGACGCCGACGGCTGGTTCGACACAGGCGATATCGCGACGCTCGACCATCTCGGTTTCATGCAGATCACGGACCGTGCGAAGGACGTGATCAAGTCGGGTGGCGAGTGGATCTCGTCGATCGATGTCGAGAACATCGCCGTGGGTTGTCCGGGCGTTGCCCAGGCGGCGGTGATTGGTGTTGCGCATCCCAAGTGGGACGAGCGGCCGCTGCTGATCGTCGTCAAGAAGGACGGCGCCGATGTCACGCGCGAGAGCGTGCTCAAGTATCTCGAGGGCAAGATCGCGAAGTGGTGGACCCCCGATGACGTTCAGTTCGTGAAGGAAATCCCGCTGACCGCGACCGGCAAGATGCAGAAGACCGCGCTGCGCGACCAGTTCAAGGACTACAAGCTGCCGACGGCGTGATCTCGTCGTGACTTCAAATTGAAAAGGGCGCCGTCCGCGGGGACGGCGCCCTTTGTCCGTTTCAGGATCGAGCTTCTAGCGCAGCGGCTCGAGGTCGGTGTTCTTCACCCAGCCCTGGTTTCCGTTCTCGTCTTCGACCTTCCACCACTGGCCATCCTTCTCGCCGAGCGGATAGAGGCGCATGCCTGCATCAAGGTTGCGCACCACAGTGGCACCCGGATCCGGGAACTTGCGCATCTTGGTTGCGCGGATCGTCTGATAGGCGCGTTCTGGCGCTGCGGCCTTTGCGTCGGCGGGCAAGGCGCCGAGCTGGCCAACCATCTGCTTGAAGGCATCGAGAAAGGCCAGCGAGACGACCTGACCGATCGGCGTGTTCTCGTAGCCGCCGCCGACGACACCACCCCAGCCGCCCCAGCCACCGCCGCCGGCGCCGAGCGCGAAGGAGACGTCGGTCTTCTTCGCCTGGCCCTCGGTAACGGCCTTTGTCTCGGAGGTGCGCACATCGGTGATCGACAGGATGGCTTGCGCCTCGAGGTCGCGGGTGCGCAGGCCGCCGCCAATGGCGCCGCCGACCGAGCCACCCACGATGCCGCCGATGATGCCGCCGACAGCCGAGCCGCCGGTGTCGCGGTCAGCCGCAACGACTTCGGCGACGAGCACATAGTCGGCCGCGCGGACCTGCCCGCCGCCCACATTGGAACGGCGCTGCAGGGTGCCTTGCGTTTCGAGTTCGCGCTCGCGCTGGGCTGCGTCGAAGCCGGCACCGCGGTCGACCAGGGTGAAGCAGCCGGACTTCTGCACATAGAGCTTCAGGAGCTTCTGTGGCGATTGCAGGTCGTAGACGGACCATCCCTGCCTGTCGCCGTCGACGATCGTTATCGCACCCAGCGGGCGGGAACAGGTTGGAATTTCGGGTTTCGTCTTTTCGTCGTCGGCATAGGCCGGCAGCGCTGCCAGCAATGCACCCAGCGCCATCACGCTGCGTACCATCAGGGTCATGTTCGTGGTCCCTTATTTCGCGTTTTTCCCAAATACTGCTATACCGTTGGCGGGCCATGCCTGACAATCGAGCCAGTTTGGCGATGAGGCTGGTGCTGAATACGCCTGTAGGGGGAAAACCTCCGGCAGGTGCCCACGGAGAAACGCGCGGAGGCACCCACGACATGACACAGACCCTTTCCCGCTTGCCGGTAGCACAGCTTGCGCTTGTGGCCGGGATGCTTGCGGCCCTGCTCATCGGCGGCGCCGGGCCGCTCTACCGGTTTGCCGGCCTGACGATCCAGCAGGTCTTTCCGCTGATGATGTACGGCACCTATGCGGCGGGGCTGACGCTTCTGCTCGCGCTGGCGTGGGTGGTCGTGGCGGCGCTGACGCGGTCGGGCCGGGGGCTCGTGCTGGTCGTCATCGGCACGGTGCTGGCGGTTGGTGCGGCGATGGTGCCGATCTCGATGCGGTCGCAGGCGCAAGCCCTGCCCATGATCCATGACATCACGACTGATACGGCGAACCCGCCCGTCTTCGTTGCCATCGCCCCGCTGCGGGCCGAGGCGCCGAACGGCGTCGATTACGTGACCGATCCTGTCGAGCAGGAGAAGGCCTATGGCGACATCAAGACCTTCCGCAGCCCGCTGCCGACGGGCGAGCTGTTCGATCTGGCGCTTGCCGCGGTTCAGGCGCAAGGGTGGGAGATCGTCGCGAGCTCGCGCGAGGAAGGCCGGATCGAGGCCACGGATACGACGCGCTGGTTCGGCTTCAAGGATGATGTCGTCATCCGGGTCGCCGCCGAGGAGGCCGGCGGCTCGAAGCTGGACATCCGCTCGATGTCGCGCGTGGGCAAGTCTGACCTTGGCAAGAACGCCGATCGCATCCGCACGTTCCTCGCGGCGCTGCCCAAGTAGCAAAACGGGGGCATGATGCGGGCTGCTGACCTGGGCGTGAGCCTGCCGGCCCTGCCGGTGGATCGCAGCTATTCACCCGACTATGGCGTTGCCGTTGAGGTTGCGCCCGAGATCCGCCGCGTGCTGGCGCGCAATCCCAATCCCTTCACGTTCCATGGAACGGGTACCTACATCGTCGGCCGAGGCAAGGTTGCCGTGATCGATCCGGGCCCCGCGCTTGATGATCATGTGAAGGCAATCCTCGAGGCGACCCGCGGCGAGACGATCAGCCATATCCTGGTCACGCATACGCATAATGACCATGCGCCAGCGGCTGCGCCGCTGAAGGCGGCAACAGGGGCCGTGGTCATGGGATGCGGTGCGCATGGCTCGGGCCGGACTTCCGATGGCGTCGATGTCGAGGAGGGCGGAGATCGGAGCTATGCGCCCGATGTGCAGCTTGGCGACGGCGACCGTGTCGTGGTGGGTGGTCTTGGCTTCGAGGCGGTTTTCACGCCCGGCCATACATCCAACCATGTGTGTTTTTCCGTGCCCGATGCGCAGGCCTTCTTTCCGGGCGATCACGTGATGGGCTGGTCGACGACGGTGATCGCGCCGCCCGATGGGGACATGGCGGACTACCTGCGCAGTCTCGAGAAGCTGCTCTCGTTGCCGGAGATGCCGTTCTATCCCACGCATGGCAATCCGATTGCGCGGCCGCATGACTTCGTGCGGGCGCTGATCGTTCATCGCCATGCCCGTGAGGCGCAGATCGAAGCGTGCCTGGTGCGTGGCCTCGTGACCATCGCCGAGATGGTGCCCGTCATCTATTCCGAGGTCGACACGCGGCTGCATCCGGCGGCGTCGCGTTCGGTGCTGGCGCACCTGCAGCACATGGTGGCGACGGGGCGGGTTGGCTGCGAGGGTATTGCTGGTGCTGCCTCGCGGTATCGGCGCGCCAGCGGTTAATCCGTTGTGCTGGCACCGTCGGGTGCCAGTCGCTTGGCCTCTCGCAATGTTAATTTGCGCGGCAGCCTGCAATCACTTATCGGTTGAGCGCAGTCACGGGGCCACCTTGAACCGGATTTTTTGCTGCCGGTGCTCGTGCGGTGCCTGCTCGCGCTCCAGGGGGGGGCTCATGCCTTACGTTGCACGCATCAGCGGGCTTCAGCCCTTTCTTTGGCTCTGCGCCTTCGTGCTGCTTTGCCTGCTGGTCCCCGGTGCGCGTGCAGACGGCAGCCGGCAGATCCGGAGTGGCGACTTCATCATCGAGATCGATGTTCGTGCCCAGACGAACCTGATCCATCACCTCGATTGCCTGTCTGGCCACGCCAGCTGCACGAAAGAGCTGTTCGAGGAGCTATGGCGCAACAGACTTGGCCTCGACGCCAGGGACAAGGCCAGCCTGGAGACGTGGAGCAAGCTGCGCCAGCAGGCGCAGATGGAAAGTGGCAGCGACATTGACGGGCTGGGGTCCGCGCCCTTGCCGATCATGACTGGTTCGGGGTCTGCGTGGACGAAGATCCGGCATGCAGGTTTCCTGTCTCCCTCGCGGGACGCCCTCAGGCGGGCGTGGCGACCGCTGCTTGCCGACGAAAGCCTGCGCGCGCAACTTGAGATCCTGGAGCGCTTTCGTCCGCGCTTCCAGACCTGGTGGAAGGAGAGCCAGCTGGCGGCCACTGACATGCTTCCGAAGCTGGAAGCCGCCATGCAAAAGGCGCAGGGTCCAGAGTTGCTGAAGCGTGCAGCTCGGTTCCTCGGGGCCGAACTGGGCGAGCGGCGTGTTTTCGTGCACCTGATCGTGCAGCCGGCTTCGCAAAGCCCCCAGTCCCGCGCCGAAATCGTGGACGGACACATGGTGGTCGAGGTCAAGCCGGGCGAGGAGGCTACCGATCGCGTGCCGGTGATCATCCATGAGCTGGCGCATCACGTGTGGGCCCGGGTGCCTGTCTCGCGCAAGTCCATGATTGCCGCAGAGATGCTGCGGTCGGGGTGCGATGGCGTGGCGGCATGGAACCTGTTCGACGAGGTGCAGGCGACCGTGATCGGCAATATGCTGGCAGGGCGCAATGTCGAGACGCCTGCGCGTTACAAGGCGATGCTCGACCGGCCGCAAGCCTTCTACGCTGACAAGGCGATCGATGCGGGTGCGCGCGCGTCAGCCGGACTGTTCGAGGCGGGGCTTGGCAGCGAGGCCGTGATGGACAGCGTGTTCGTGCATGCTTTTGTCGAAGCCCTGCGCAAGGATTTGCGCGCGATATTCGACACGCCCATGCTGCTCCTGCGTAATGTTGCGGCCAACACAGAGGAGCCTGTGTCTGGCTGGATCGAGGGCCTGGCGATGGGCGTGGGGGCATGGGGCGTGTGGACCTATACGCCCTTGGGCGACGACGGGTTCAGACAGGTTCTCGAGCAGTTTCCTGCTTTCAGCGCGGCGGTTTTCGTTAAGGCCGACCAGCTGGACAAGCTTGCGCCCGTCTCGGGCGTGCTTGGCGTGACGGCTGATGAGCTCGGTCGGTTGCTGGCTGGTTCGCAGGGCGTGGCAGTCATTGCTGATCGCACGCCAACTGCCATCGCCGTGATTTTCGTGGTGCGGGACGCGGCGGTGATGGACAAGCTCACGGCTGCGGTTGCCACGTGTCCGCTGAGGGCCGGCGTCTGTGCCCGGGTCCCCTGAACGATGCACTCAAGCGATGGTGGTTGACAAGCTGGCAGGACCGGGCCGACATGGGTAATCCTATCCGTCTCTGAAGGAGCGCTCGCATGAAGTTCTACAATTCCGTCGGGCCCAACCCACGCGCCGTTCGCATGTTCATCGCCGAGAAGGGCATGAAGGTTCCCGTGGTCGAGGTTGACTTGCTCAAGGGCGAGAACCGGCAGGCGGCCTACATGCAGAAGAATATTGCCGGACAGATGCCCTGCCTGGAGCTGGACGACGGTACTGTGATCAGCGAGATCACGGCGATCTGCGAGTATCTCGAAGACGTGCAGCCGACGCCGGCCCTGATCGGTGCATCGCCCAAAGAGAAGGCCGAAACGCGGATGTGGACGCGGCGCATCGACCTGAATATCTGCGAGACGATGGCGAATGGCTTTCGCTACAGCCAGGGCCTGCCGCTGTTCAAGGACCGCATCCCGACCGTGCCCGAAGCCGCGGACGGGCTTAAGCGGGTGGTTCAGGACAGGATGGTGTGGCTGGATCGCATGATAACGGGACGCAGTTTCATCTGTGGTGACCGGTTGACCTATGCCGATATCCATCTTTTTGCGTTCCTGGACTTTGGCAAGCAGGTCGGGCAGCCGATAAATCCTGAGGCGACGACGTTGCTGGCGATGTATGATCGCATGAAGGCGCGCGCGAGTGCGCAGGCCTGAACTTCCGGAGGCTTGAAGATCATGAACGTACGCAAGTTGATGCCGCTTGGCTTGTTGCTGCTGGCCGCGTTGCCAGTGTCGGCGGGATCCGACAAGGGCGAGAAAAAGGTTGTCGTCGAGACGGTGGACGTCCAGGTGACCGAGGACGGCAAGCAGTTGGAGAAGAAGGTCGTCATCGTTCGCCGTTCGATGCTGGAGGGTGCTGATACGAATGGCGATGGCATGATTTCAAAGCCGGAATTCCTGGCGCATGCCGAGAAGCATTTTGCTGAGATGGATCGTGACAAGAGCGGCCAGCTCAGCAAGGACGAGGCGATGCCGCAGATGCCTGCAGATATGCACAAGCATATGGATGGGCACCATGGGCACCATGGGCACTGACGGGTTAATTTCGGTGACAGTGGGGGTTAATTGCGGTGACAGTGCACTTATGCCCATGGCTACATCACAAACAGGAGAGCACAGCGCTTAAGGGCATAAGTGCACTGTCACCGAAATTAACCCTGTCACC
>JBEIHO010000129.1:0-6453 GCA_040381215.1 Alphaproteobacteria bacterium
CGATCGTCCGGTATCGGACGGTCTCGTAGCTGACGCCAATTCCCCGTTGGGCCAGTAACTCCTCGACGTCCCGAAAGCTGAGGGTGAACCGGAAGCAGAGCCAAACGACGTGTCGGATAATCTTGGGCGGAAAACGGTGACGCTTGAAGGCAAGTCGCGCCATTGGGGTCTCCTGCCGCCGAAAATCGACCGTTGCAGAGACCACAACGCATTCGCCTGAAAGCACGGAAGTTTCTGTTGAGACATGCGAGTTCTGACTTTAGACTCCGGGGCATTAGTGGGCGGCGTTCCTGGCAGACGCCAGGGGCGAGCTACCACCCAGTGACTGGGCGGGTCAGGGTCGTCAGGAATTCAGGGACATGATGAGATTGGTTGTTTCAGTGCTGTCTTGCGTGGCGCTTGCGGCCCTGTCGGCATGTGGGCCTCAGACAGGGCCGGCGAAGACGTCCGATCCCGCATCAGGGGCCGGGACGGCAGCCGGGATGTCCCCACGCCCGGTCATGATGGGCGGAGAGTCCAGCGAGGACGCATGTGGGAGCGTGGCCTGGATCAAACCCGGCCGCTTCGTCCTGGTCCGCATCGCGCCCGACCCGAACGCAGAGATCGAGTTCAGCCTGCCCGAGGGCACGATGCTCTGGTTATGCGACCATGAGGGCCCTCTTCCAGAAGGCGATAATGAGGGCATTGCTCCAGAAGCATGGACCGGCGTGGCGTTCGACATGCCCGATGGCCCCAAAACCTGTGAAGGCGTGGCCACGCCCTCCGCCGACAGGGTTCCAGTGCCATCCGTCTGCCAGTCGGGTTGGGTGCAGTTCGGCGATGATGCAGAAATGATTGCAGGCTGACTGGAACTGACAACCTAACTCCGTGCCGCAAAATCCAGCGCCCGGCGGGTGGTGTCAGACGAAAGTGAACCCCTCTCTGGAAGACGCGGATCGTCGGGGTCAGGCCGCGCCGAGTTGACACCACTCAGCGAGAGCGGCGTCGCGGTTGGTCTTGAAGATGTCCCGGCGGTTGAGGTGGCGATCCTTGTTGAAGTGATTGAAGACCGAGGAATGAACCGAGGCGAACTGCTCCAGAGTTTGTCGTCGGCGGAAGCCTTGCATTGCGCGATCACGACGTTGCAACCACCAGGCCCGGGTCGTCTCGTGGCTGATGTCGATGCCGCGCTCATGCAGCAGCTCCTCGACATTCCGAAGTGAGAGCGGGAACCAGACGCACATCATCACCGCCAGGCGGATCACTTCAGCCGACGTCTTGAAGTCCCGGAACGGGTTGGCTTTCACCCCATCAGCCTGCGAAGCCAAATCTCCGGCCAGCAAGACGATCCCCCCTGACAATGCCGTTCACTGTCCCCGCGCTCGAAATGCGCCATCAGCGAGTTGTGAATCGGCGAGGGGTCACGGCGCCGATAGGCGCGCTAGTCCATTGATTTCGCGATGCGTGCCCTGCGCGCACGCTCGGAATCGGTCTGGGGAATGGCGGTGGCGTAGTCCCGACAGGTGCGCCGAAAGCACAGCAAAACCTGGTTCCGTTTGCCTGACAACTCTGCAGGCGATCGTCCTGCTCCTGACGAACCCTAACGCTGATGCGCGGCGACAAGGCAGGCCGCCGCGTCCTCGACGAAGGTCACGGACAGAGACTTGCCGGGGCTGATTTTCTCGCCATCGATCATCGTCGGGATATCCAGACCGTCGATACTCTCTACCTGCAGTGTTTCAGCCGACTGCATTGATACCTCAGGCCGATTTCTCCATTCGGATACGAAAGACGTCCACGCGAACTCCAGGGCGGACCAGGTCGACCCTAGCTCCATCCGCGCTACCTGCATTCTCTGATTTGTCGCCAACGGTCCAACGAGCGCGCCCACGACATTACCCGACGGGAAATGGCTTGATGCGTGCTCCGGATCCTTCCCGAAGGAAGTGGCAAGGTACATGCCGCGGACACCGCTCAGTGCAATACCGGTGTCCTGCATCGCTCGTCCCAGGTCGCCCCGTCGCACGTCTTCGCGCACTTCTGCAAGCTTTGCGGGAACGCCGCAGATCATGGCGCAGAAGAAGTGCATTCCGTCGATTCGGCCTGCAGGCAGAATCCGCAGCGTAGGGGATCCGAGCACTGACCACAGCACGCGCTCCCATGGCTGACCGCCGTGAAGCCATCTGGTCAGGAGATTCATTGTTCCCCCTGGCAGCAGCAGTATCTGCGACGTACGGCGTCCCAGCGAGTCGAGGACCGACCGGTGCGTTCCATCGCCGCCCCAGACGATGACCAGGTCCGGCGCCTCTTCGTGGATCCATTTCAGCTGTGCTGCGCTGCTCTCGTGCTCGAACTCCACGATCTCGGCATGTCCAACGCTTACGCCTCTCAACGCGTGACGCATGCGGTCCGCGCCCTGTGCGCCTACGCTTCCCGCCTTGGAGTTGACCAGTGCGATAGTCTTCATGAATCCGTCCCTCATCTCCACCTTAGCAGGCGAGGAAGAAAGGCCTTGATGCGGGTCAATCGTATCGGATCGCTGCACTGTCCTGTAGACGGAAGAGGGATTTCAGCGCCGAGCTGGGTATCATGAGGAGTCGCCAATGTCGGGGGAAGCGGCGACGCCGAACGCCGTGAAGCTTGTCCACATTTCGGATATTCACTTCGGCGCTGCAAATCCTGCAGCGCTCGAAGCGTTCAGGGAATACGTCGCGCAGGTTCGTCCCGATGCGGTCCTGGTTGCCGGCGACATCACGCAGAATGGCCGGCAGCGCGAATTCCGGGCAGCCCGCTCCTGGTTCGAAAGTCTAGGGGTCCCCTGCGTCGTCGCTCCTGGCAATCACGACACTCCAGCTCTTCACCTGCCGCTTCACCTGCACAGGCGCTTTTCCTCGCCATTCGAATTCTACAGGCGACACATGGACGGGTTTGACTGTGTCGGCCGTCTTGTCGAGTTCGGCGACGGCCTCGTTCGTATCGCGGCGATCAACTCGGCGCGTGGCGTCCAGGGCAGGTTGAACTGGGCCGATGGCGTCATCGATCTCGATGGCCTGGATACAGCACTGCAACAGCTGGCTGGAGGAAGAGATGACGCCTGGCGCATCCTGATCTGCCATCATCCCTTGCGCGAGCCTGGGCACTCCCGCATCTCGGTGGATACCCGCCGAGGCGGCCACGCTCTGGCGCGCTGTGCGGCGGCGCATGTTGACGCGATCCTGACGGGCCACGTCCACGATGCTTTCGCACACCCACTCCATGCGCCGCGGCGCCACATGGTTCAGATGGGGTCGGGCACGCTTTCCACACGCCTTCGCGCTACGCGTCCGAGCTTCTGCCTTGTGACGATCGACCGGGAGCACATCGAACAGGAGATCATCACCCTGGGGCCCCAACGCCTTGATGTTCACCGGAACTACGACTCACGCACGCATCAGCCGGAGATGCTGTTTCAGCATCCGGCGCCGCACATTTCCGGAGGCTGAGCGCGTGGCGGGCATGTCCCTCAGCTTGTGGAAGACCCGGCGGTTTGACGCGCGTCAAGAGGTACCCCCGCCGATGCCTTAGCCTCCGCCAAATGTGCCCTTGATGAGCGAGCAAACATCATGACCGACAAAGTGACGAAACGGATGCAAACTGATCTCAGCGAGGGGTATGACGACGTAGTTCGTGGCCTGGCACGCATGACCAAGCACCTCGGAGCAGATGCCGGCGACGCCGTCTCGAAGGCCGCAACAACGTTCGTGCATTCTGCTGCTGAGCTTGCCGAGGAGATGAAGAAGCAATCAGTGGTTCTTGCCAGGAAGGCCGGCAAGGAGATTCAGGAGCATCCAGTGGCGACAGCTACGATTGCCGCTGCTGCCGTTGGTCTGCTCGGCTATGCTGTCACCCACCGTCGCAAGCCCAAGAAGACTTCCGTCGGCAAGTAACTGGCGCTGGCATCGGTGGAGGCCGCTCGTCTCTGGAGTTGAGACGGGTGTTCCGCCTTGCAAGGACGCGGGTGCCTGCTCGGTCGACTTTGCAACCTGACGCCAGGCTGCCTTGTGTGCTTAAGCTGTTGGCTCCCTCCTCCTGGTTCCGGCTAGGCGCCTTGTCGGGTCTGGATGCTCTGAAGGTATGCAAGGATTTCTGTGATCTGCGCGGCGTTGAAACGGAAATCCGGCATGTTCGGATGACCAACGAGGACGCCTTTGGCAAACGCATCCGCGAGCCCGGTTACCGGATACCGCTCGGCGAGTGTGCGCAAGGGAGGGGCGGTCAAATCCCGGCTCACGTCGCTGCTTCGAACCGCATGGCAGGTGACGCACTGTAACTGAACAATCCGACGTCCAGCGTCGATCTGCTCGGGGGTGGCCGCTTCGACAAAAACGCGATCGCCATCAGGGGTCGGCCCGATGCGGGCGTCAGACAGACCGGGCGTACAAGCAGCAAGCCAAAGGCCGGAGATGAAAATGATGCTTCTGACGCTCATCAGACCATTCTGGGGCCGACCTTGTTTGCTGGATTGACGTAGGTCAGTCGAGATGTCGGCGGGAGGACAAGGGCCTTGCGCAAACTCCGGCTCACTCGTGAGGTCACACCTTCCCAAGCGCCTCATCGAGCAGCTTCAGGAGACGTTCACGTGACGTGTCATCTGGAGCGCGGTTGAGCTTCTCCTGCATTGCCGCAAGAAACGACACTCGCTGATTGTGCCAGTCGAGGTGAGTGAGCGCCTCAGGTGTGAGGCGGGGCGGCCTCGTAGCTGTGGGTATGACAGGCGCATTGCGTTCAAGCCGATACGATTGATCGAGTGCGGCAATCGTGATCCGGTCTGCAGGCAACCCGTCAGCCGCAAGACGAGACTTCAAGCTCGTCAGGCTGTCCGGCTCCCCATGGTTCAGGAACACTGTTCCCGAGATCGGCGTCCGAGCCCGCACCCAGCGGGCGAGGCCGCTCGCATCGGCGTGGCCCGAGTAAACGTCGATTTCGCGAATCCTTGCCCTGACCGCGATCTCGTCACCCTGAATGCGCACGTCGCGCCGCCCTTCCAGGAGAAGGCGCCCCAGCGTGCCGAAGGCCTGGTATCCGACGATGAGCACCGTCGCGTCCTCGCGCGGAAGCAGACGACGAAGATGGCTCCTGACCCGGCCAGCATCACACATTCCGCTTGCCGCGATGATCACATGCCATCCACGCTGCCGCTCGATCTCGCGACTTTCCGCAGCGCTTTCGGTGAAGCGAAGGAGTCGCGACTCTCGCAGGCCCTTGAAAGGATTGTGTCCCGAGTCCCTGTGACCGCTGCGCAGAAAGACGTCAGTTGCCCTGATGGCCAGCGGGCTATCGAGAAAGATCTGTCCGGGCGGCGCCTCGGTGCTTTCCATCAGGGCGAGGAGATCGACCATAAGCTCTTGGGTCCGCTCCACTGCAAACGCGGGAATGAGCAACGGACCGCCAGCTGCGTGTGCAGTTCGCAGCTCGTCGCGTAAAATCCTGCGACGGGTCGCAGTGTCGAACTCTTTGCGTTCCGTTCCCCCATACGTACTTTCCACGATCAGGTGGTCGATATCCGACGGCCCATCAGGGTCGTCGGCGAGATCCCGATCGCCCGGGCCGACGTCACCCGAAAAGCAAAGTCTCAGGGGAGCTTCGTTTTCGTCATCCTGGAGTTCCACTTCGATCGAGGCGGCGCCGAGGATGTGGCCAGCGTTCCACCAGCGCGCACGAACCCCGCGAGCCACGCTAACCCATTCCTTCAGATGGACCGTCTGGAACTGGGCAAGAGTATCCCGAGCGTCGGCTGACGTGAAAACTGGCGTCAGATCGGCTTTACCGCGACGCCGGTTACGTCGATTGAGTTGCGACACTTCAATTTCCTGAATGCTGCCCGCGTCGGGCAGAAGGACCTCACACAAGTCTCGCGTTCCCTCCGTCGCGAAGACAGGCCCCACAAACCCAGCCAGCCGAAGCTTGGGAAGCAAACCGCTGTGGTCTATGTGGGCGTGCGTCAGGAGGACAGCATCCAGCGAGGCTGCATCAAATGGAAATGCGCCATAGTTCAGCTGCTTCAGAGTCTTTGTCCCTTGAAACATGCCGCATTCAACCAGGACCCGGGACTTACTGCTTTCAAGCAGCATGCATGCACCGGTGACGCAACCTGCGGCGCCATAGAAGCTCAGAACTGTCATCGCTTCACCATTTGCTGGTCTGTTGAGCCTCACACGCGTGAGGTTAGCTAAGACAATCCCTGAAGTGCTTGAGCAAAAAGGTCTGCCAGATAGATCTCGCTCGTGGGCCCTGCGCATGAATCAGTGGAAATGATGCGTGTGGCCCCCGCTCGCAATACGCTCTCGGCCACCGTTGTATCGCCGAGCATGTGCGTAACGAAGACCGTGATGGATGCAGCCCCGGACGATCGCAGGATCGCTGTCGCCTCGCGCAGCGTCCCACCTGTTGAGCAAATGTCATCAACAAGCAGAATGGGACGTCCGGCGACCGGCA
>JBEIHO010000130.1:0-6363 GCA_040381215.1 Alphaproteobacteria bacterium
CGCGAAGGACCATGCCCTTCTGACACGCTACCCGCAAAGTTTCATAACCGCGTACAAGCAGGGCCCGGATTTTGTGACATTCAAGGTCAAAACGGAGGACGGAAAGACGGAAAGAACCCCTGTCAAGGGCAAGACCACCGTGATCACGTACGAGCTCACTGAAAAGACTGTCACCGCAGGCCGTGTGCTGGACCATTTCGAGTACCAAGCCGTCAAGCAGAGCATGGACGTCGTTTACTATCGTCCGCTTGCCGTCTTTGAAAATGATGGTGGTGAGAAAACGTTCAAGCTCACGACCAACGGCAAGACGATATGGATAAAGGTCGAACCGCAGTGGAGCTGGAGTGCTGACAAGAACGGGTACCAGCTGTCGATCGTCGAAGCGAGCGAAGAGCAACCTTTCGGCCCCAAGCGACGCAAGGGAATGCCTTGATGGAAACCGTGCATTTGGTGAGGCAAGGCCCTCATCCGTCTCGCTGCTGACGCAGCGATCCACCTTCTCCCGCACAGCGGGAGAAGGGCAATCAACCTTGGCGTTGCCCTTCCCTCGCGATAGCGGGGGAAGGTGGCAGCCGTCGCCGCAAGGCGGCGGCTGACGGATGGGGGGCTTCAGCCCCTCACCCCACCGCCAACCTGCAGACAACCTGCGCGCCCAAACCGTATACAAGCTCTCAATACTTCCTCAGCGCCATGTCGGGCGTGCATCGCGGAGGAGCGGCGACGGGTCGCGAGCGCGTGCAGTCGAGGTTTTCTCTTTTGCACTCGTCGGATGAGGGCCGGACGAGCCGGATCCGGCAATAAGCCTCAGCTATCAGTTCTCGCCCATAAGGCCAGACCGTCCAGATTCGGGCCGTGGTATCATCCGACGCAGTTACCAGCGACATGCCATCAGACGAGAACGAAGCGCTGAGGACATCGGCACCGTGCCCATTTAGGACTGCACGTGGTGCTCCAGTCGCTGCGTCCCAGATCCAAGCGGTGTTATCGGCGGAGGCGGTCAGGATGCTTCGGCCATCCCTTGAAACTGCAACTCCCATGATGGCGCTGTCGTGTCCTCTCAGAACAAGGCGCTGTTGCCCGGTTTCGGAGTCCCATACCCGAGCTGTATTGTCCCATGATCCAGTAACAACCGTTTTGCCATTCGGTGAAAATACCGCACTCACGATGCCCAAATCGTGCCCGCGTAACACTACTCTGACTTTCCCTGTTACCGCATCCCAGATCCGTGCCGTTAAGTCATCGGACGCGGTAACAACTGTCGCTCCGTCAGGGGAAAACGCCGCATCATTTACGAATGTTTCGTGCCCCCTCAGAATAAGCAGCGTCTGCGCAGACTTTACATCCCATATTCTCGCTTCCCGATCGAGGGATGCTGTAATGATACGCGTGCCCTCCGGTGAAAACTCAGCGCTGTAAAGCCCATCCCGATGCCCCTTGAGAACCGCGCCGGGGCGGCCGGTCGCCGCATCCCAAATCCGAGCAGTCTTGTCCAGGGATGCAGTTACAAGCAGCTTGTTGTCAGGCGACAGCGCCGCACTGGCAACCAAATCACTATGACCCTTCAAGACTTTGAGCGTGATCCCAGTAGATGCGTCCCAGAGCCGAGCCGTCATGTCTCCAGCCGATAACACCATCCTGTCATCACTCGAAAAGACTGCACTGTTGACTGCGGCACTATGTCCCCTGAGTATAGTGCGTGCTTGCTGAGCCGCAACATCCCACAGTCCTGTGGTACCATCGAACGACGCTGTAACAACCGACCGATCATCGGGTGAGAACCTCGCAACAAAGATTCCACCAATATGACCTTTTAGCACACCAAGCATCGTTCCCGTACTTGCATCCCAGATACGGGCTGTTGCGTCTTGGGATGCGGTCACGAGCATTTTACCATCGAAGGAAAATGACGCACTTCTGATAGCTTGCTCGTGGCCTCTAAGCTTGAACAGTTCTCGGCCTGATGCCGCGTCCCAAACACGTGCGGTTGTGTCACGTGACGCTGTTACGATTAAGCTTCCATCTGGTGAAAAAGAGGCACCCACAACACGATCCTGATGCCCTCTGAGAACGACACGCAAAGCTCCGGTCGCAGGGTCCCAGACACGGGCTGTTTTGTCGATTGAGGCAGTAACTACAGATTTTCCGTCAGGCGCGAACGCAGCGCTATAGATGCTGCCTTCGTGACCCTTGAGCGTTACCCGTTCACTGCCCGTCGCGACATCCCAGATGCGCGCAGTCCCGTCACCCGAGGCGGTAATGATGTTTCGTCCATCGGTCGAGAAGCTTGCGCTCCACACACGATTGCTGTGCCCGGTGAGCACCCTAACCTGCTTGCCTGTAACCACATCCCAAATCCGGGCCGTGTTGTCATCAGAGCTGGTGACGACCAATTTTCCATTCGGCGAAAAAACTGCGGTTCGTACCTTGGCTTGATGCCCCTGCAGTACAGCGATAGCTGCACCGGTGGTTGCGTCCCAAATCCGAGCAGTGGTGTCGTCGGAGGCGGTAACAACATTCCCGCCGTCGGGTGAGAATAGTGCGCTCCGCACCAGTTCCGCATGCCCGGTCAGTACAGCCCGCACTTCGCCGGTAGCGGTGTCCCAGATCCGAGCTTTTCCGTCGAAATGCGCGGAGGCTACCATCCTACCATCGGGAGAGTAGTCAGCCTGTGGGACGGGAACCCTACTATCTGGTGTCAACAGAGCCAATGCGCGGCGCGCCGACAGCACCTCCGCCAGCGCCCCCTGCGCCTTGTTCATGCGCGACAGGAGAAAGTCCCGGTCCGGGCGGCTCATCACCCGCTCCTGCGGCGCAAGCGCGACATAGGCCGCAAGGGTGCTGCGCCCGTCGGCGAGCAGGGCGCGGGCTCGTTCGCCCTGTTCGTTGGCGGCATTGATCAGGATGTTCTGTTCCGCCGTCGGGGGATCGATGACCACCTCGACCTTTTCCCCGATGATCCGGCTGATGTCCGCGATCGCATGCAGGTGCACCGCATGGTTCGCATTCACCTGCGCGGCCCGGTCATCAGCCGTGAAGGCGCGCTGGCCCTGGACGTGAAGGCCTGTCACCACCTCGTGGTCGCGCGAGAATACGGGAGCCCCCGATGAGCCGTCGCTCGTGTCGCACAGATGCGGAAAGAACAGGCGCGTGCGCGCGGCATCGACATCGCGCAAGCCCACGCAGAACCGCTCCACGAAGGCGAGCTGGTTGCCGCGGGCGTGCTGGAAGACCAGGAAAGGATGATCCTCATAGATGGCCACGTCGCCAAGCCTCGCCGGGCCAAAGCCGCCAGCGCGCGCCTTCTCGATCTCGCCCGCCTTCAGCTTGAGGATCGCAAAGTCATAGCCTTCCTCTGCCTGCCCGATGAATGTGCAGGGCTTGGCCCCGCAGGCCATCTCGGCAGGCATCGGTTCCAGTGACAGGCGAATGGCCTCGCGCTCGCCCCCGGCCTTCAGGAACCCCATCTGGAAATCGATCGCCTCGATCTTCACCGGCTGCGACCAGCGTGCATTGTCCGGATCCCTGAACAGGCAATGCGCGGCGGTCAGCACATACTCATCCGAGATCAGGGTCGCCGTGCACGACGACACGACAGCGCCCCCCGCCTGCCGGTCGCGCACCAGAAGCCGCCCCAAGGCCCGCGACAGGCGCCACGTCGAACTCTCGCGCGAGACCTGGAACACTTCCTGCAGGTTCGTCCCCCTCTGGCCCGCCGCCGCGGCCGCACCCGTCTCGAAGCCCAGCGACAGGCCATAGGTCTCCTGCTGCCGCCCGATCTCGTCCTCCCTGCGATAGGTCCGACCCGACCGCCCCCCCTCACGGCCATCCGCTGCCGCAAACAAGAGCTGAACCCACGCGCGCGTCACATCACGAAGGGCGTCGGGGGCAAACAGCGCAACAAGCGCAGCAGCAAACGCCGCCAGCAACCCGACGGATGCGACGCGCCACCAGGTTCCCGACATCATCGAACGGTCTCCGGTACTTGCGCCTGTCCCGCAAGAGCTGCCTTCACCGCGGGCAGGGCCTGCGCCGCCTGCGTGACGGGGACACCAAAGCCAATGCTGCGCGCATCGGCCTCTGCCGACAATTGCTGCTGCACGTGGATCGCGACCACACGGTTGGTGCGGTCGTCGAAGATCGGGGCACCCGACACGCCCGGCGCCGTGCCGCAGCTATGCATCAGGATGCGTGTCGAGGCTGCGTTGACCGTCTCATCCGTCGCGCCAGGCTTTCGTGGCTCAGGCGCGCGGCATCGGCTGCGCAGCACGACCTGCTCCAGCCCCAGCGGGTGGGCAATGACGAAGAGATCCGCACCGGGTGCGGCGGCCTCCCCTGCCAGCGCCAGCGGTTCGGCCCCGAAGGCCCTCACCGCGGCGGCTGCTTGCGGCGCGAGATCGAGGGTCATCACATCGATCGCCTCGCCGTCGGCCGGCACGCGCGAGGCCGACGCTGGATCGAGCGCGAACAGCGCGCCCTCGCCCTTTGCCGAGCTGTCGACGAACCCCAGGCGCACGGCGGCAAGCCGGATCTGCGCGGGCTTTCCTTCGACCAGCCGGCAATGCGACGCCGTCAGCACCGTGCGCGGCGAGATGAGGAAGCCGGTGCAGGTCGTCTTGACCGTCCGCCCCCCGACATCCAAAAGCAGCTGCAACCGTCCGACCGATCGACCTAGCTCGCGGTAGCGCGAGGTTTGTGCAAACTCGGCCATCGGCTCATCGCGGCGCTGGTCACGCCGGAAATAGTTTTCGAGTAACGGCCCACCGCTCGGCCCCCAAAAGCGCACGCGCTGCCATGACGGGCCTGCATCCGCGTCACCTGCCGCCTCCAGCACGCACTCGCCCGTGCATGGATTCTCAGCGGCCATTCGCTTGAGTGTCGGCCGCGCGAGGTCCGGCCCCCACACAAGTGCCATCCCCACCGCGATGAACACCGCGATGAACAGTAACCCCAGTACGACTGCCAGCAGGACTTGGCGCATGACCTTGCGCTCCCTTGAATGCGTTTCAGCCTTCGCTCGGCCGGTTGATGCGTACGCCCCACTTTGCCGCAGCATCAATTACCCAGTCCAGCACGTCGCCATCGATCCGCGTGTAGATGCCACCCTGGCCACACCAGGGCTCGAAGTCTGTCGACCGGGGATCGACATCGCCGCCGATTGCCCGCGAGGTGACCGCCGCAAGAGCGTAACCACCGGACGTGGAGAAGGAGCCCTCGAACGCCGTGCCCGAACCTGCACTGTCGGCGCGCGCCACAAAGGCTGGGCCACCGCTGTCGCCGTTGCATGTGTCCGCCCCCATCCGGTTGGTGCGGCTGATGCGACCGACCGCCACGACCTCGCCCTTGGCGCAACCATAGAAATCCTTGTCGAGACGGGACTTCCCCGTTGCGGGTATCGTGACGCTGCCGGTGCAGTCGTGGGAGGCTATGATGACCCGCGCCATCGCCTTGATGACGCCATAGGAATTGTCCTCGCGGATGCCATAGCCCACGACCCGCATCGCGGCATTCGCCTTCACCTGCGCGCGCGTCGCTATCAGAACGGGTTTCGCCGTGGCAGGACGCTCCAGCAACACAATGCCGACATCCTTGCCAATGACCATGAATGCCGAACGATCCGGCTCCATGAAGGCCGCATCCTTGATGGCAATCTTTTGCGCCGGCTTGTCGAGGCTCGCGCCAAAGGACGCTGTGGCGCCGGGCTCAACTATCTTGCGGCAATGGCGCGCCGTGACTGCCACCGTCGGCGCGATGAGAACACCGGTGCATGTGGCTTTCGTCTTGCCGATACCAATGAAGCCAACGGTTTCGGGCGCGAACGACGTTGGCTCTCCATTGATGACCTCGACATTCGCTGCCGGATCGATCTTCTGAACGTTCTCCTTGAAGCGCTTGTCAGCGTCGAGGATCGTCTTGTTGTACGGCGAGGGCAGGCACGCCGGGCAACTGGGGTTCAAGGTGCAGTCAACCGGCTCCTTGCAGGACTGCGCCTGAGATCCAGAGGTACCGAGCGCCGCAATGAAGAGAAAGAGCAGCGAAATGCGCAACAATGACATGCCCAGTCTCCACTTAGATCGCTAGTGAAAACCAACACTGCATGGGTGTTTTGTGCGTGTCAAACTTGGCAGGCAATTTGGAGATTATTTCGCTACAACTTGCACCGAACGGGAGAACCTGAGGGGTATCTCCACAATCAAGGGAAGAAAGTCTTGCGACCTCAGGCCGCCGCCAGCTCCGCGAGCTTCTCCAGCGTCTGGCGCGCGCCCGTCAGGCGCTCCTCGGCGCTCCCCCACTCGCGCATGATGACCACCTTCTGATCGGGGCGCACCTTGGCGGTCTTGGGGTTCTGTGCGAGCCAGCCGACCA
>JBEIHO010000131.1:0-6325 GCA_040381215.1 Alphaproteobacteria bacterium
GCGTCTGCAGCAAACGCTGGCCGGCGTGCAGCTGCTGATCGTCGATGAGCTTGGCTATGTGCCGCTGTCGCAGACCGGCGCGGAATTGCTCTTCGACATCTTCAGTCAGCGCTATGAACGCGGCGCCACGATCATCACATCCAATCTGCCCTTTGAGGATTGGACCAGCGTCTTCGGCTCCGAGCGTCTGACCGGCGCGCTGCTCGATCGGCTCACCCACCACGTCCACATTCTGGAAATGAACGGCGAAAGCTACCGGCTGAAAACCTCGACCGCCCGAAAACGCCGCCGCGCCGGGGCGCCGGCCGCAACCGCCGAGACCATCGATCCCGACACCGGCGAAATTCTTAACGCCTGACCTCGCCAAAACCGCCGCCGCGCATGGAAGGGGCCCCCGCGGGGGCCCTTTCCATGCGCGCACCGTGATGACAGTGGCGTACTTTTCGAGCACCGCTTGGCCCCTTTTTCGAACGCCAGGTGGCCCCATTTTCGGGCGCCATTGACAGTTGGTTTCGGCTGACGGCGGTCGCTGGATTCACAGGTTGGGGCAGATTTCTCCTTTGTCCGATCTCAACAAAAAGCGCCGCAGGCGCGGGCTGGCGCAAACTGTGGCGCCAACAAGACCACTGCACCGGCGTGTTTCGGCCGCAAGTGATCATGCGCGGCTTCGGCCGCCTGACTTAAACGGGAGCGCGCCACAAACCGAGGCAGTTCACGGCAATGCTGATCCTCACTTTCACGCCGGTCATCGCCCCAGCCGAACATAGCCAGCCTCCGACAAGAAAGCTTCGTACTTGGGATCGGACGAAATCTCCGCGGCGGCCACCGTCTCGTCGAACGGCGCCGTTTGCGGCGGGTTCGGCATGTTGCGGGTTGGCAGACCGGACTGCTGCAGGCGCCATTGGCGCGGCCCCATGCGCGTCACACGCGCTGGAACGATTTCGTCATCCTCTGGCGTATTGCCCACATATTGATAGGGGCAAGCGGCCTCAAGTTCGATGTCGCTGATCCACTTGATAGGATAGCAGGGCGACTTGAATGTGTAGACGAATTTCGGGTCGCCCGCCCAGTCCATCAAAGCGAGGCTAGGACCAACAGACAGATCCCCACCCTCATAGTAGCCCGCAGCGATCATGGACCGGCCAGGGCTTTGGCCAAGAACCACGTCCGAGGAGATAAACTGGCCCGCGGGATCGAACCACAGGTCGACCCAATCGCTTCGACCTTCTTCATCAATGTCAATCAGCCTGACCTTGAAGAAAAGACGCTCGCCGTTCGGCCCAGGCATCTTTAGTGTGCCTGCGAAGACCCAGGGTGCATCCGCATCGGTGAAGCGAGCGATCGCTTTGCCTTTGGAGAAGAGAGTCAAGACGCTGCCTTCGCGCACGGCCGCCGCTGAGAGATCTTTAAGCAACGCCGCCTCACGCGCGCGTTCGGATGTGACTTCTTCGTTGGCGCCATTGATCGCATCACGAGTGGCGGCCGCTGGACCGGCGGGTCCGTCGGCCGCTGGCGTCGCGAATGTTGGCGCGGAATGGTCGGAAGGCGCTTGCACGACCGGCCCGCACCCGACCGCTGCACCCAACGCCAGGGCCACGATGGCGCGCCTGCGCATGTGATCCGATATCATGTCAGCCCTCGCGAGAGATGGTGGATTTTCGTTAGCGTCAACCAGACCCCGTCAGGCGGCGAAGTGGACGCCGTATTTAGATCTTATATCCTAACTGCGTGATCTGCTCCCCGGAAACTGGATCACGGGAGGTTAGAGTCTTCTGCTGAGATTTCCCTGGCTGGGAAGGAGCGGAAGACCGTGAAGGCATCAGCATTTTCGGACGCCCAGAAGGCGTTCATTTTGTCGCAGAGCGCAGACGGCGTGCCGGTTGCGGGGATCTGCCGCCGGGCTGGAATCAGTCAGGCGACCTACCTCAATTGGAAGACGAAGTACGACGGCTTGCTGCCGACGGAGATGAAGCGGCTGAAGCAGCTCGAGGATGAGAACGGGCGGCTCAGAGAGTTGGTGGCGGACCTGTCGCTGGACCGGGAGATGCTGCAGGACGTTATCCGCTGAAGGCTTTGAGGCCTGGCCACAAGCGCGGGCTGGTGAACGGATGTCGGGGTGATTGGGGCGTGTCGATCCGGCGGGCGTGCCGGGTGCTGAAGATGGACACGTCGAGCCATCACTACCGATCGCGTCGCCCCGGCCAGGCCGGCCTTGAAGCCCGCATCAAGGCGATCTGCGAGACGCGCGTGCGCTACGGCTACCGGCGGGTTCATGTCCTGTTGCGACGGGAGGGATGGATGATCAACAAGAAGAACACCCAAGCATTTATCGCGAATGGGGCCGCAATTGCGGGCGAAAACGCCGAAGCGGCGCGTGAAGGCGAAATTGCGCGACGACTGCAGGGACGCCACTCGCGCGCACGAGACCTGGGCGATGGATTTTGTCCACGACCAGCTGGCGAGCGGATCGAAGCTGCGCAGCCTCACAGTCGTCGATCTGTGTTCGCGGTTCCCGCCCGTGGTCGATCCGCGGCTGAGCTATCGCGGCGAGGACATGGTGACGACGCTCGAGCGGGTCTGCACGGAAGTCGGCTACCCGCGATCGATCCGGGTCGACCAAGGCTCGGAATTTGTCTCGCGCGATGTCGATCTATGGGCGTACCGGCATGACGTCACGCTCGATTTCAGCAGACCGGGAAAGCCTACGGACAACGCCTTCATCGAGGCGTTCAACGGGCGTCAGCGGGCCGAGTGCCTGAATACGCACTGGTTTCTTTCGCTGGACGACGCCAGGGAAAAACTGGAGCGTTGGCGCAGGCGCTACAACAGGGTAAGACCCACTCCGGAATCGGGAACAAAGTACCGGTAGCACTGCTGAAGCGACCGGTCGACACCAGCCGGACCGAGCGAACAGAGTGCGAAAATTCCAGCTTCCCCTGAGGGAGAGTTGGCGGGTCGGACCACCCCACCACGGATTCTCGTCATGGCCGGATGAGAAACGGGGGTCACGTCACGGCGACTTCCTGCGCGTCCTGGCCGAGACCGCGCTCAACCGGCTGATTTCTCTCAACGACCAGCTGGAGGCGCGGCGTGCAGCGCTTGAGCCGAAGATCGCTGTCATGTCGCAGGAGTTGGAAACCCAGCAAGAGGAGCTACGGGCTTTCGAGTAGCACTACGCTGCCTTTCGGACCGGAGCTGTTATCAGGGGCAAAACCCTGTGCATGTTTTTTTCCTTGGAGTTTCTTGCTTGCAGCCGTCCAGCGATTGCGGTTTGCTCTTCAAAAGGGGCATATTGAAAAGGGCAGTTCTGGTCGTTCACCCTAAATAGCCTTGGTCCGAAGAATCCGGGCAGGTCAAATTGTGGTTCCGGATGCTAACGTCAGTCTGCCTTCGGAGGAGGGCTACGAGGGAGTGCCGAAACGGTTACGAGGACCGCGCTGGGAGCTGTTGAGCGCAGCAGGCGCCATGATCGTCGCGATCGCGGGGCTGGCGACGCTCGCCTCGTCCGGCGCCCTGGAAGCGCTCCTGGCTACGGACGCTTGGGGACTGAAATACTGGTTAGAGATCGCCATCGTCCTGGCGCTCTTGCTGGGCGCCCTTTTCGTGCCGATCCTGGTGCTAATTGCGTTCGTGCTGCCGCAACGGCGCGCGGTCGACCCGGCATGGCGACACCGCCTCGCGCTCTATCGAACCACCAGCGCGCTGGCCCGGCCGGGCCCTCATCCCGCCGGCGCGGCGCGGGCGTGCGCGTTGCTTTCCGACGACGGCCTTCGCGTTGCAGCGATCCTCCCAGGGCACAGCGAGGCCGGCCGTGCGGCGGCGCGGGAAGCGCTTGCGGCGCGCGGCGTTGCGCACGAACCCGTGCCCGAAATCAGCGTGCCGAGTTTCTACGGCGTCGAGGACCTCGCGGGCGCCCGGCGCCATGCGCCCGTTGCAAGCCGGATCCGGATGATTTGCGGCGGCATCGGGCTTCTGCTCTTCGCCGTCAGCTTCGTCCTGATCGCCGTCAACGTGTTCTCAATCGATCCCGCCGTCACCCGCGCGACGCAGGCGGGGTATTCCGCGAACGTCGTCGCCGCGCTCGAAGATCAGCAGTTTGAGAGCGTGCCTGCCGAGATCATGGCCTGGCCGGAAATGGCGGGCATGCAGGCGCGCGACTGGGCTGCGAAGGTCGCCATCGGGCTTATGCTCCCGTTCGCACTGGGGCTGTTCTTCGCCTCGTGGCTTCGCGCGCGGCCGATGCGCATCCTGCTCCTGCGCAAGTTCAATGATCGTCGGCTCGGCAAGGCTTACAATAAGCTTATCACAAACGACCTGCAGCGCTTCGGTCACGTCATTGCGCTGGCCGACAAGCACTTGCGCCGCAGCACCCTGTCGTGGTTCGGCGGCATGCTGAGACACAGCGTCCTATCCCTACCGTCCCTACCAAACGTCGTTTTCACGATCGTGTCGATCCCGTTCCTAATCCTGCTGCGAATGACGGACCGCACCCGCTGGGGGCCGGCGTTCGTGGGCGCGCCGCGCGACTTCCGGTTGCTTGCGAAACGTCTGTTCGACCGGCTGGAGCTAAACATGGAAAAGACCTTCATTTCGAAGTGCTACCTCGTGCGTACGACGTACGACTGGTGGCGGATCGTCGTGAAGATGATGATGGACTCCGCCGACGTTATCGTCCTCGACGCGTCGAACGTCACTGACGGCACGGCCTGGGAGATCGACGCCCTCACCCGTTTTGGCCTTTGGCATCGGGTCGTGCGCGTGGCGCTCGATACCGAGACTGCCGAAGCGGAGGCGGCGTTCTCGCAGGCTCCCGCTGCGCGCCTCTTCACCTATGACGCATCCGGGAAATTGAGCGACGAGGCGGCGTTCAGGGAAGCGCTGTTCACCGCACTGGAGCAATCCGTGCGCGCAAGGGAGACCTGAGCTATAGGAAATCGATGTGATTTAGTTCTCCAGTGCAATCGAGCGTGCACGAATTGCGCTATCAGCTGAGACGCGGCGAGACTGTCAGATATTTTGTGCTCTGACGTCATTTGTCAGGCCAATGGGAAGCGGTCTTGGAACATGATGGTGAGCTGGGATCTGACAGCGTGCCATGCGCGGACCGAGCGCTTCCACTCGGACGAGGTGGCATTGAGCGCGAGATAAATCAATTTTGCGGCTGCGTCGTCGCTGGGGACGTGGCCCCGGGTGCGAACGGCGCGGCGGATCTTCGCGTTCAAGGCCTCAATGGCATTCGTGGTGTAGATCAGCTTGCGGACCTCGGGCGGGTAATCGAGGAACGGGATGACCTCATTCCAGGCCCGCCGCCAGCCTGGCGCGATCGCCGGATATCGTTTGGCCAGATCGCTGTCCTCGAACTCTGCCAGGGCCAGCTCGGCTGCGTCGGCATCGACTGCCGTGTAGATCGCCTTGAGGGCGGCGGCGACGGCCTTGCGGTCCCTGTAGCTGGCGAAGTTCATGGAATGGCGCAGCAGATGGACGACACATGTCTGGATCCGGGTCTGGGGGAACGCTGCCTCAATGGCCTGCGGAAAGCCCTTCAGCCCGTCCACGACGGCGATCAGTATGTCCTGGACACCCCGATTGCGCAGGTCACTGAGGACCTTGGCCCAGAACTTTGCTCCCTCATTGGCCTGGAACCACAGGCCCAGGACGTCCCGCGTGCCGTCCGGGAGGACCGCCAAGGCCACGAAGACGGCCTTGTTCGCAACGACCCCGTCGGTCCGGATATTGACCCGGATCGCATCCATGAAGACGATCGGGTAGCAAGGCTCAAGGGGACGGTTCTGCCAGGCGGTGACCTCCTCCATCACCGCGTCAGTGATCGCCGAGATCAGGCTGGGTAAGGCCTCGACGCCGTAGATGTCCTCGATGTGACCCTGGATCTCGCGGGTCGTCATGCCGCGGGCGTACATGCTCACGATCTTGCGGTCGAATTCGGGAAAGCGACGCTGATATTTGGCGATCAGAAGCGGATCAAAGGCGCCGTTCCGGTCGCGGGGAATATCCAGAACCACCTTGCCGCTGTCGGTGGTCACCGTCTTCTGGCTGCGCCCGTTGCGACGATTGGGGGGCTGGATCTGGCCCTCGGTCGCTGGCGCCGCGCGATCCTCATCGAGATGAACGTCCATCTCAGCGCTCAGCGCTCAGCGCGCGTTCCGCCAGAG
Organism: Alphaproteobacteria bacterium; assembly: GCA_040381215.1. GTDB lineage: Bacteria > Pseudomonadota > Alphaproteobacteria > Micropepsales > Micropepsaceae > SZUA-430. The sequence goes on from JBEIHO010000131.1 coordinate 6,171, forward strand.
CCTTGGTCAGTTCCGCCAGGATGCCGGTCTTGCCAAACAGATCGCCAGGCGAGCGGCCTTCCATCAGACGGTCCAGAAGGTGTTTGTCGATGCTCATACGTGGGTCTCCTCTGAGAGCAGTTACCACGTCAGCGCACAAAATTCAGGATAGTCCC
>JBEIHO010000132.1:0-6307 GCA_040381215.1 Alphaproteobacteria bacterium
CTCTATTGGGCCGACTTCGACGACCCGCAGCGCGCGACGCGTCCCTTCTTCAACGGTCCCGGCAACGACCCGCTGTGCCCGTCGACGAACCTGAATTGCCGCCTCGATCACGACCCGTTCCCGGGCGCCGCAGTCTCCGGCGAAGGCATCACGGCCGCCGGTGACTCCGGCTCACCGCTGGCAACGAGCGCCTTCGGCAGGCAGGTGTCCCTCGGTGTGCTCAGCCAGGGCTCGCGCTTCTTCTACGAGTCCATCGGAACTCCCGACGACAACTTTGTCCGCTTCACGAACTTCTCGAACTTCGGAACAATCGCCGGATACAATCCGCTGTTCCTGTTCTGGGACCAGATCGTCGTCAACAACCCCTACAAGTACGTCACCACGTCAGCTGGTGATGGCGAGTGGACCGATGCATCGCGCTGGGTCCAGGAACTCGATCCGCTCTACATGGTCCTTGCCGGTTCCACTCTCGTGAACGGCCTGCCGACCACACCCGCGCTCGGCGTGTCCAGCGCAGCGGCCAATGTCGGCACCATAACGCCAAACCCTTCGCCCGCAGCAACCTGCGCCTTCCTTGGCACGTGTCCGCCCACCGGCGGCACCTCCCAACCAAAGCCGGATACTGTGGGCCTGCCCGGACAGCAGACGATGGCCGGCACCGTGAACCTGAAGAGCGGGGATGGAGACCCGCAGGTTCTCGATCCGGTTCCCCAAGCCCTCATTGGCGGCACCAACGATCCGCAGGTTCTCGATCCGACTGCCGAAGCCTCCACGACGGGCGGCACCACCCTGCCCGGCAATCCGCCCAGCGAGCCCATGACGACGGCACTCTGGTCGTCCGGAACGCTGATCCCGGCGAATTCCGGCACGCTGACAGGCCCCGGCACAACCAACTTCGTGCCCAACAACACAAATGGCACGGCCGGCCTGCAGAACTCGACGCGCTTCTTCGAGGTCAACCTCAGGTCAGCCGGCACGACGTTCCTGACCGGAACCACGGTCACGATCGACCGGTTGAACGTGCGCGGCGCAAGCTCGGGCCTGAACATTCGTTCCGGCGCGCAGCTGAACACGACGATCTCGTCCTATGTCGACGCCGGCACGCTGACCGTCAACGGCGGCTTCTCGACCACGAACCTGTTCGTCCTCGGCGGCAAGGTGATGGGCGCAGGCTCGATCACCGGCAACCTGGTGAACACCGCGGGCATGGTTGCTCCCGGCAACTCGATCGGCACGCTGAATGTCACGGGCCCCTATTCGCAGGGCCTGGGTGGCATCCTCGAGGTTGAAATGACGACCGGCGCAAGCGACGTGCTTGCCGTGAGCGGTAACGCCACGCTGGCCGGTACCGTGCGCTTCACGCAGTTCGGTGCAGCACCGACGCTCGGCCAGACGAACAACTTCCTGACCACGGGCGGAACGGTTTCGGGCCGCTTCACCTCGGTCCAGGACCTGCTGCCCGGCGCACTCTTCCCGGTGCTGACCTATGGCAGCAACTTTGTGAGCGTCACGATCGCCGACTTCTGCTCGTTCGCATCGGGTCCGGTCGAGACACCGGTCTGCCAGGCGCTCAACAGCAGCGCCGTCCAGTCCGATCCCGACATGATCCCCGCCATCGGTGCCCTTCAGGCGCTCGACTCGGCATCGCTCTCGCAGGCGCTCGAGGCCCTCAGCCCGACGCGCGCCAACGCGCAGGCCATGACCGCCTTCTCCACCGGCGACCTCCTGCGCGGCCAGTTCGCCAGCCGCGCCGTCAGCCTTCTGGGCGCCGGCGATGGCGAGGACACCGCCCGCATCGATCTCACCCGCACGCAGCTCGCCTCGGTCGGCCAGTCGTCCGAGGCCCTCGCATCGGCCGCCGCCGCCGCCCTGGCAGCCAGCGCTGCCGCGGCAAGCGATATCGAACTGGCGAATGGCTACGGCATCTTCTTTGCCGGCGATTTCGCGATCTTCGAAACCGAACAGGCCGGCGGCATCGGGACCGACAAGGCAGACGCGGCCGCACTCACGGCAGGCATCGACCACAGCGACGGCCAGGGCCTCGTCGCCGGCGTCGCCGCAAGCTTCCTCCAGTCCAACGTGGCCCAGGACTATGGCCTCGGTGGCAGCACCCGCAGCGAGGGCGTCGCCCTGTCAGCCTATGCCAGCATGGACCGCGGCGCCTTCTCGGCCGATGTCTATGCCTCAGGCGCGTGGCACAGCTTCGAGACGGAACGCACGCTCATCCTCGCCCCCTTCATCAACGGCATCGCCAGCGGCGAAACCGATGCCTCGCAGATCCAGCTCGGCACCGCCATTGGCTACGACCTGCTGGAAGCAAGCTGGATGAGCCTGGGCGCCGTGGGTGGCCTGCACTACATCAACGTCGACATCGACGCCTACACCGAGACCGGCGTGGGTGCACTCGGCGCGGCCGTCAACGCCCGCTCGATCGACTCGCTCAAGAGCCAGCTCGGCGGCGAGATGGCGATCCATCTCGACCCGAACAGCAAGGCGCTGGTCCCGATGCTCCGCGTGGTCTGGAACCACGAGTTCATGAACGACCCGCTCGTCGTGACCTCGGGCTTCGCAGGCGCGCCCGGCGCGACCTTCTCGGCCCCGGGCCCCGACCTCGGAACCGACTGGGCGACCGTCGGCTTCGGCGTCTCGGGTCAGGTCAGCGCAGACACGAATTTCTACCTGCGCGTCCAGAAGGACATCGGCCGCGATGGGGCAGAGCGTCACGAAGTGTCGGCAGCAGCCCGCTTCGGCTTCTGATCCCTTTCGGGGTACAACTGAATCAAGGGGCCGGCAGATCCACCTGCCGGCCCTTTTTGTTTCACCCCGCCGGCGAAGCCAGGAACCCTTGCACCTTGACCCAGACAGAGGCCCTCGCCCTGACACTGATCATCGAAGGGATGAGCGCCCTTGTCATCGGGCGCGCCTTGTCCCTTTCAGCCGCGAACTGCGCACTGGCCGCGATGCTCGCAAGCCTCTTCACGCACCCGCTCCTGTGGGCTGTCTTCTACGATGTCCATGCCATTGTCGGGCCGCTCACCACGCCCCTGCTCGAGGCGGCGGTCTTCCTCGCCGAGGCCCCTTTCTACCGCTGGCTGGTTGGCTGCCGCTGGATTGATGCCCTGCTCGCATCCCTGCTCGTGAACGCAGCCTCATGGGGCGCAGGCGAAATCATATACGCGCTGGCCTGAACCCCTGGCCCAGCGCCATCAGCAGCACTGGCAGTTCTATCCACGCATGGATCGCCGCGGCCACCGCATAGGCCGAGCGGGCATCGCGATAGCTGACCGCGTAGAGGCCGAACGCCACCACAGCCACCGCCGCCACGATCAGGGCAAAGCTGCGCCAGTCCGGCCAGCGCATGACCGTCGCGGAGGCCCCAGCGCCACCCTGCGCCTGCAACAGGCGCGGCAGCAACACGATCACGGCGACATAATGCATCGACTGCGCCACGACCGCCGCCGAGAACAGGTTCAGGTCATAGGACCCGGGAGGCAGGAAAGACATAAGCGGCGCATCGCCGGCGCCGAAAACGGACATTGTCTGCAGCCCGGGCAAGGCCAGCAGCGCCGCCACCGCTTCGTGGAACACGCCAGTGGCCACCAATCCGGGTAACACGACAAAGGGCAGGAAGAGGACAAGCATCCATTGCCGACGCTCTTCCCCTCGCGTGATTTCAGCGACAAACCCGACCGGCGTCAGGTTGTGCAGCCACGCCCAGGCCAGAAATGTCTCCAGCGGAAAAAACGTGGCGCCGGCAGCAAACGCCAGCCCGGCCACAGCCCCCAGCCATCGATGCGCCCGCATGTGCCAGGCCGCCACCAGCGCAAGGCTGGCCCCCAACCCCAGCTCCATCGGCACGAAAATGCTCGACGGGATCCAGTGCGCACCGTTGCCAACGCGTCCAAGCGCGATGAGCCCCACCAGCAACCCCAGGATCGACAACAGCCGCGAGGAGGTGCGCGAACTGAACCGTTCGTCGCAATAGCGCAGCTCATAGATCACATGCGGCAGGCCGAAGGCGCTGATCATCAGCACGAAGGTAGCAATCGGCGCGACCGAAACGCCGGCAATCGTGACCAGGGCAGCAGCGATGGCCACGGACCCGACAGCCGCGAAGCGAGCGGGATGAAGCGACTGGACTTGTTCCATGGGACGCACCATGAGCGCACGCGCGCGGGGCGTCAACTCAACCGGATCACCCGGTAATTGCACCGGTGCAGCGTGACGCGCTGAGGTTGAGCAACAGGACCAATAGCGCCGGCAGAACCATCAGCGACCCCGCCACTCCTGATGCAGCAACGAAAGAAAAGAGCGCAACCCACTGAACAATATGCACAAGACGGAGCTGTCGATAATACGGGGACAGCATGAAGTCGAAGCCGATCAATTTCTTAACGTCGTCATCGACCTGTGTACAACGCTCGTTACCCGCAACGCGACGTGCGTTTTTCCGCTTTGACCCCTATTAGGATTCGGATCGGGTGATACAGTTTGTATCGAGAGTTGATTCTCTTCGCGCCTAGAGACGGGATGCCCCCCCTACCCAAGCGTTCCCGTCAAACCCATCGCCTAGGCGCTGAATGCGGCAGGTGTTCGCCCCCAACGACACCTGCCGCCCCTCTCTCCAGCCTCACGCAAGCATGACTTCGATGAGATGCGGCCCCGGCTCGGCCAGCGCCGCCTGCAGCGCCTTCACATAGGTCTCGTTGTCCTCGGCGCGAACCGCCTTCACACCCATCGAGCGTGCCATCGCGGTGAAGTCCATGACGGGCTTCTCGAGCGACAAAAGCGACCGCGACCGCTCGCTCTGTGCCGTCGCCCCCACCCGGTCAAGCTCCATGTTCAGCACGAAATAGGACTTGTTGTTCAGCAGAACCGTGATGACGTGCAGGTTCTCGCGCGCCGCCGTCCAGAGGCCCTGGATCGTGTACATCGCGCTGCCATCGGCCTGCAGGTTGATGACGGGCCGCCCCGGACAGGCAACCGCCGCGCCCACGGCAACGGGAATGCCCTGCCCGATCGCCCCGCCCGTCAGCGACAGCCAGTCATGGGGTGCCGCATTCTGGAAAGCGAGATACGCCCACAGCCCGCTTGAATTGGCCTCGTCCGAGACAATGGCACCCTCCGGCAGCAGCGCCGCCGTCGCATTGGCGAAACTCTCGATCGAGATCTTGCCCGCCCCTGGAAGCGAGGGCAGTGGACCATCCGTGATCGCAGGCGTCGTCGCCGCGCCCACTTCCAGAGCCAGCGCCTCGAGCACGTCCGACAGGTCATTGCCGGCAGACCAAGGCATATGCACCTTGCATTCCGGGGACAGGAACGTCGAGGGTTTGTTGGGATAGCCGAAGAACCCGACCGGCGCTTTCGTGCCGATGGCCACGCACTGCCGGAAGCCCGACAGCATCGGCACCGCCATCTCGCCCAGATAGGGCACGCGCTCGGGCTTCGTGCGCCCGCGCCCGCGCGCCAGGCGCGACATGAACGTGTCGGTGAACAGCCGCGCGCCCGTCTTCTGCGCAATCGCCGCAGCCAGTCGCATCGGCCGCTCGAGCCCGCCATGCCCGCCGATCAGCAGAATTGCAGGCTCCCCCGAGGTCAGCGCCGCCGCAGCCGCCCGCACCAGCGCCGCATCGACCGGCGCCTTCGGTGCAGTCGTCGGCGCCGCGCGCGCAGGCACCGCCCCCATGTCCGACCACGCAATGTCCGCCGGCACGATCAGCGTCGACAGTCCGCCATTGGGCCGCATCGCGATGTCGAAGGCCTGCCGCACCTTGTGGATCGCATCCGCCCCCGACACCGGATCCCCGATCCAGTCCGACACCGGCTTGGAGACCGCATGAATGTCGCTCTGCAGCGGCGCGTCGTATTTGCGATGGAAGGTGGCGTGGTCGCCCACCAGGTTGATCATCCGCGAATGCGCGCGCTTGGCATTGTGCAGGTTGGCAAAGCCATTACCCATGCCGGGTGCCAGGTGCAGCAGCGTCGCCGCCGGCTTGCCCGCCATGCGCGCATAGCCATCCGCCGCCCCCGTGCAGACGCCCTCGAACAGGCACAGGATCGGCTTGATCCCGCCAACCCGGTCGAAGCTCGCCACCAGATGCATCTCCGAAGTGCCGGGATTGCCGAAGCAGGCGTCGACGCCCATGTCGACGAGTTCGCGCAGGATGGCTTCACTGACATTCATGGCCGGGGCTCTCTCTTGATCCGTGAGGGAGCGACGATACAGAACGCCCCCGGCCCCGCCAACAGCCTAGCCCTTGGCGATCGCCTCGGCCGCCCGGCGGGCCGTGATCACGCTCGACAGCAG
>JBEIHO010000133.1:0-6184 GCA_040381215.1 Alphaproteobacteria bacterium
CGGCATGGCCAACGGCGACATCAACCCCGTCGAAGGGTTCTTCAGCGCCACCCTGGTAGCAACCGGCCTTCTCGAAGCGCGCCCCGCCGACCAGCTGGGCCTCGGTGTCATCGTGGCAGAGGCCTCCAGCGGCTATCTCGCGGGCATCGCCGATCCGCAAGAGCGGGAAATCAATATCGAGCTGACCTATTTCATGCCCTTGACCGAGGAGATCTCGCTGCAGCCCGATCTGCAGTGGATCCTGTCCCCCGGGTTCGACGGCGAACTCGAGGACACCTTCGTCGTCGGGTTGCGGCTGTCAGCCGGAAAGAGCTGGGATTTCAGGTAGCACCTTCAGCGGCCAGCGCCGAGTGCGCGGCAGGCTTCCTTCTGTCGCGCCACATGGGGCGCATCCAGGTTACGCGCGCGCTGCACGTGAATGGGTCCCATCGAGGCTTCCCGCAGGCACCGTGTCAGGGCTGCGGTCGATGTCGTTTTCCCCGCAATGAACGCCGTGCAGGCTTCCGACATGCGCTTGCGGTGCGAAAGGATCACGGGACGAAGCGAAGGCTCCATCCGCAGGGCCCGCCCATAGGCTGACTGCGCCTCCGAGGTGCAGGCCTGCACGCTCTCGGGCGACACGGCAAGCGTGCTGCTGGCCGAGGCAAGCAGCCCGAACCCGGTCAGGAGCGCAATGGCGAGATGTTTCGTTCCCATGGGTGACTGTCCTGTCTTGTTACGGCCCGGCGCGGTTGCGGGTTCCACGCCATAGCCAAAGGCATATCCCGTGCCGAAACCCTGTGGGGCAGGCACCGACGCAGCGTCCTTTAAGACATGGTTTACCCTCGCAGTCGCACTGTGGCGCGGCTGTTAATGCCGATTCGTTTCAAGGGTAGGTTCCATGTCCAATCTGAGTATCAAGGCGCGCAGCCTTGTCCTGACGCTCGCATTCATCGGGTGCGTCGTGGTGCTCGGAGGTGTCTCGATCTGGGGCATGACCGCGCTTGAGGGCGTGATCGAGCACAAGTCTCACCTGTCCTCGGCCCTGGCAAGCCACAGCGAAGCCGACATGATGCACGACGCCATGCGCGGCGACGTGCTGAGCGCCAGGCAACTCGCCCTTGAAGGCGGCACGCCGCAGGCCTTGCGGGAAGTCCTCGCCAACGCCGAGGATCATGCCGCCAAGTTCGTCGGCAACGTCGAGGAAAACCTGAAACTGCCCCTGTCGGACGAGATCCGGCAGGATATCCAGGCGCTTCTGCCCTTGGTGCGCAGCTACCGTGACGTGACCTTGTCCACGGCGCGCACGGCCCTCGAGGCGCCACAGGCGTTCCCCGCCAGCTACGCACGCTTCAAGCAGCAGTTCAGCGTTGTTGAGCAGCGCATGGAGGCGGTGACCAACCGTCTCGACGACTTCCAGAAAGCCGTCTCCGCCGAGGCAGCCTTTTACACGACCACGGCGCACTATACGCTCTATGCCGCCGCCGCGATCGCCCTGCTGGTCGCCTTCATGTCGCATACATTCGCGGGCCAGACCTTCCGCCTGCTCGAGACCATGAGCGAGGAGCAGCACGCGCGCCAGAAGCAGCTGCAGGCCGACCTTGCAAGCCGCTTCGAGGCATCTGTGGGTAGCATCGTGGGCTCTGTCATCCAGTCGAGCACCGACGTCTCCGGTTCCGCCCACCAGATCAGCGCCGCAGCCGAAACAACCCGCTCAGAGGCCAGCGCCGTGACGGGCGCGATCGCCAACTCGGCCGACAGTGTCCAGACGGCCGCCAGTGCATCGGAAGAATTGTCTGCCTCGATCCACGAGATCACCCGCCAGGTCGAGCGATCCGCTGAACTCGTCGCCGCCGCCGTTCAGGATGCGCGCCAGACCGACGCAACCGTGAACGAGCTCGCCCAGACCTCACAGAAGATCGGCGAGGTCGTGAAGATGATCAGCGACATCGCCTCGCAGACCAATCTTCTCGCCCTCAATGCCACGATCGAGGCCGCCCGGGCCGGCGACGCCGGCAAGGGCTTTGCCGTTGTCGCCTCCGAAGTGAAGAGCCTCGCCAACCAGACCGCGCGCGCGACCGAGGAAATCTCGGCCCAGATCTCCTCAAGCCAGGCTGCTACGATGCAAACGGTCGAGGCGATCCGGGCGATTGGCGCCCGCATTGCGGAAATGGACCAGATCGCGGTTGCCATCCGTGCGGCCGTGGGCGAGCAGGGCAGCGCGACCCAGCAGATCGCCCGCTCGATGGTTGCTGCCGCGACCGGCACCCAGGAAGTCAGCCAGTCCATCTCCCGCGTGGCAGAGGCCGCAACCGATACCGACGCCGCTGCGAACGGCCTGACCCGGGTCGCCGGCCAGTTGGCCGAGAACTCGGAAGGCCTGCGTAATGAAATCGATCGCTTCATGAGGACCCTGCGCCAGGCCGTCTGACCCCGGCGCGCCCCGCCCGCAGGAGTTGCGGCGGGGCACATTTACCCTGCCTTCGGAAAGTTGTGGCGCGCAGCGTCTGCATTCGCTCGTCTGTGGCGGGGCAGATGAGCTTGCCGCTAGGATTGATCTCCGAAGGGCAAGTGGGTGAGTCGGATCGTGGGTGCATTCAGCCGCAAGGCAAGGCTTTTGGCGTTGGTCGCCGTGTTGCTGTCATTGACGGCCTGCCAGACCGTGCAGACCCGTCAGTCCGGCAGCACGATGGCGCCCCCACAGGCAACCAAGCCTGCGCCCCGGCAGACGCTGGTCGTTCGCGGCGACATTGTTCCCGACGAGCCTGAACCCGCACCCGCTCGCGCCGCAACCGGTCGTTCCCGGGCGGCAGCGATGGCGACAGCCCCATCCGTTTCCGATCCCGGGGCAGAGGCGCCTGCAGCCGTGTCCGACCCGGCGGCGACCCCTGAATTGCCACCCGTCGATGCGCCTGCGAGCGAGGAGGCACTCACGACGCCAACAGCGATCACCCCACCCGCGAGCGTCGATCCACAGCTGGACGATACCCCGGTTTCAGGTGTGGGCTTCAATCCGCAGAGCCTCCTGAAGGATCCGGTCGCCGCACTTCAAACGACTGTTGGTGGCATGCCTCTATGGCTTGTAGTGGCGTTCGGCCTCCTCGCCATCATCTCGTTGGCGATTGGTTTCAGCGGACCAAGGGAAGGCGAGACCCGCGATGAGCCGGCCTTCGCCTGAGGCGCGGCGGATCATGAATGGCCTCAACGGTCAATTGAATTTATGGCTTGATTTTGCAGGGCTCCGACTGTCTTTTTTACCCATCAGAACGGGCGCGATCTGGCCCTCGGTGACACTCATGCGTAATTCGGTTTTCCTGGCATTTGCGACCCTCGGATTGGCGGCCATTCAGGCGGCGCCGGCGTCGGCGTCTGTCTGGGACGATGCGCGAAAAGTCTGCCTCGATCGCTACAACGACGAAGTCAAGAGCGGCACCGTTCCGAACCGCATGACCAAGGCGCGCTACCTGAACCAGTGCCAGGCATCCTACGTGCGCACGGCAAAGCTCGAAGACGAACTCGAGGAAGCGCTGGGACCGAATACGGGTGCAACGGAAGCGACGGTTCGCGACGGGCAGGGTGGACCCGAACTGCTGCCGCCGGCTCCGCCAGCCCAGCCAAAGCCGGCCGCAACCCCGCGCCCGGCCAAACCGATGCCACGCTTCAAGCCGGCAAACTGAATATCAAGCGTGCCCGGCTGAAGCCGCGGCGCCGCCCACCTCAGCCTCGGTGATAACCCGGTTGCGGCCCGCCCGCTTGGCCGCATAGAGGCACGCATCCGCGCGATTGAGCAATTCCGCCACCTGTTCGCCGGGGCGAAGGCTCGCGACGCCAAGCGACAGGGTCACGGTTCCCATGTCGCGCCCGGTCGACTTTTGCACGATCTTCTTGCTCTCGACGGTCTTGCGGATTTCGTTGGCAACATGCGCCGCCTGCTCGCGCGTCGTATTCGGCAGGATGACGACGAATTCCTCGCCACCGAAACGCGCCGCGGTGTCCTTGCCCTTGACGTTGATCTTCAGGCACTGGCCGACCAGCCGAAGCACCTGGTCGCCGATGGGATGCCCATAGGTGTCGTTGAATTTCTTGAAGTGGTCGACATCGCAAATGACAAAGCTGAGCGGCCGGCCTTCTGCTTCGGCTGTCTCGATGGCCTGCTGGGCGGTTTCGTCGAAGCTGCGCCGGTTGGCAAGCCCCGTCAGGGCGTCGGTCAGGCTCTCCTTGCGAACCGTCTCCATGCGGCCGCGGATGGCCTCCATCTCGCGCATCGAGTTCTCGAGCTTTTCCTCGAGCTTCGCGTTGCGCGCCTGGATCGCCCGCGTGGCAATCGACAGTTTCTGCACCAGCGTACGCACATCCACCTTGCCGCTGTCGAGCGCGTCGCCGGCCGTTGACAGCGTCCGGTCGAACGCCGCCGCATTGTTGCCCGCCACCCGCAAGCTGTCCATCACGCCGCGCAACTCGTCGCCAAGCTGTTGGCCCACTTCTTCCATGGTGCTGCTGGCAGACGGCCCGAAGAAGCGCGCGTGAAGTTCTTTCGTGTGCTCGAGGTTGGGCGCAAGCCCGGAATGGATGGCCTGCTCGACAGCAGAGCTGATGGCGTCGTTCCGGCCGCTCGCATACCAGTACCAGAGCTCATAGTTCTCCGGGGCAGGCAGCGCCTCGTGCCGCTCCATCAGAGAGGCAGCCTCGCGCGAATAGGTCCGGATCTGCTCGGCGGTCAGCATCTGGGTCAAGCGATGTCTCCGTGTCCGTGTGGCTTCAGGCGCGCGCAGGGTCTCACGGTGGTGTTCAGGCAATTGGCCATTATGTCCCCAATGACGATCCCCGCCGTCACGCGCAGGACTATGGGTCATGTGCGATGAGAGAAAGGTAAAGGCAGGCCAAGGCCGGATTTGACAAAACGCGCCACCGGTTTGACAAAACGCGCCAGTAGGACAACCCGTCGGGCACTGCACCCGAGGCGTTCCGGGAAAATATTCAGGTTCGCAGCCCCCCCATCCTCGCAAGGTCAATGGCGGATTAACGTTTGACCAATAGGATGATAGTCCACAAGCCGCATGGGGCGATGATGCCTTTCCTGAGCCGCAAGATTCTGCTGCAGAACGGCCTCGAGCTCGCTTCGAGCCACGGGGTTCCTGCCTCCCTCATCCTCGCAATTTGCGGCCTCGAGGAGCAGGCCGACTGGGACGAAACAGGGGTCGTGCCGACAGTGCACGTCGTGCAGGCGCTCGAGCGCGCGGCCGCACTCTCGCGGCGCAATGACTTCGGGCTGAAGTGGGGCGAGCGAGCCGATTATCGAAGTTTCGGCGCACTCGGCCTCGCCATAAGGCAGGAAAAGACCTTTGGGCGCGCACTCACGAAGGTGGGTCTGTACCTGCGACAGCTGAACGTCGGGCATCATTTCACGCTGCGCCGCAACGACGGCAACGCCACACTGCTGATGCGCTTCCCCGTCGCCGAAGATACACAGTCCCGTCATTATCGCGAAGGATCGGCCCTGGTCCTGGTTCGCTTTGCGCGCTTCTTGTCGGCCGGCCAGTGGTCCCCGCGGTTGGTCCGCTTCACCCATGCGCGGCTCGCAGGCCCCTATGCCTATGAGAAGGCCTTCGGGTGTCCCGTCCTCTTTGACCAGCCCGAGACGGCCATCGAGACCGACGCGGCAGCGATGGCCAGGCGCCTCATATTCGAGGAATGCCCCGTGCACATGATGACCCAGCAGGTGGTCGAGGACATGCAGGGAGACCGAAACCTCTCGCTTCCCGCGCGCATCGCGGGGATCGTTCCGCAGTTGCTGCCGGCCGGAAAGGCGACAACCGGCCAGATCGCCAGCCTTCTCAACATGTCACCCCGCACGCTGCAGCGCCGCCTGTCCGCGCACGGCACGAGCCTCAAGCAGATCGTCAACGCGCAGCGCCAGTCCATCGTGCAGAGGCAGGTTGGCCTCGGGATGGCCAGCGGCCACGCCCTCGCCTCGGCCCTCGGCTACTCCGAACCCAGCGCCGCCAGCCGCTTCATCCGAAGCCGCCTTGCATGCACGAAGACGAACCTCGTCGCGCAAGCCCGGGTCCGGTGAGTTTCGGTGTCAATTCACGCAAATACCCGAACAAAAAGGCGGGGGCGGACAGGTGGTGTGGTAATGTGTGCACAGTCACCGAAAAAAAAACAGTGAACCAAAAAAAAACGGCGACCCGATTTGGGCCGCCCC
>JBEIHO010000134.1:0-5991 GCA_040381215.1 Alphaproteobacteria bacterium
CACCGACGATCTCGACGCCCTGTGCGCGCATCTCGACCAGCAGCGGATGTTCGAGCTTGCACGGCGCGCACCATGTCGCCCAGAAATTGATGAGCACCGGCCGCCCGGCAAAGTCAGAGAGCTTCACTTCCCCGCCATCAAGCCCTGCAATTGCAAACTGGGGCGCCGGCCGCTGCGGCGAGATGAAGGATGCCGGTGCAGGTGCAGGCCGCGACAGCTGCACGAACGCCACCAGGACGATGCCCGCAAACACGGCGACCGGAAGAAAGGCCCACCAGCGTTTCATGGCGTGTCATCCTTCTCGGCCTCGGCCAGTTTCCGGCGGGCGTTGGAGAGCCGCATGACGGACCAGATGATGAGCCCCGTTATCACCACGGCGGCGATGCCGTAGGATGTCAGCACGTAGGGCGTGTACTTGCCGTAATCGAACATGCCTATTCTGCCGCCTGCCTGCGCTGCATCAGCATTTCTGCGCGTGTGTTCATGACCTCGGCCCGCATGTTGAACAAGGTTAGCCCGCCGAACAGCGAGAAATAGCCAAGGGCCACAACGTACATCGGATACTTGAACTCGTCGGCCGCCTTCATCTTCACCTGGTGCAGCGTCGAGAACCATTCCACGGAGAACTGGATGATCGGCAGGTTAACTGCGCCCACAAGACACAGGATCGCTGCCGCCCGCGCGGCCTTCTGGGGCGTGTCCATCGCCTGCCAGATCGCCATGTAGCCGAGGTAGATGAAGAACAGCACCAGCACGGAGACGAGACGCGCATCGCCCCATTCCCACCACGTGCCCCAGGTCGGATAGCCCCAGATCGAGCCGGTCATCAGGCCAAGCGCCGTCACAGCCGCCCCGATCGGTGCGGCCGACTTCGCCGCCACATCCGCCAGCGTGTGGCGCCAGATGAAGGACACCATGCTGGCGCCTGTCATGAAGGCGTAGGCGAACAGGGACAGCCACATCGCCGGAACGTGCACGAACATGATGCGCGCCGAGTCGCCCTGCTGGAAATCCTCCGGAACGACGAACAGCCCGAAATAGGCGCCGATCAGGATCAGCCCTACGCCAAGCAGGGTGAAAGGCAGGGCAAACCATTTCGACACCGCCATGAAGCGGTACGGGTTTGCGAGGTAGGAGAGGACGGCCATGCGCCAGAAACTCCAGAATGCACTGCTACTCTAGTCGTCTTGCCCGCCGCCGGGGGTCACATTCTCAGGATCGGGCCGAGGCGGCACATCTAGTCAATCGCCATACGGAGCGCCATCGCCGCCGCAAAGGGCGATGTGGCGATGCCAAACAGGGAAACCGCGCCCGCCAGCAGGGCCGGCTGGCCCCAATCCCCGCCGCCGGCCGCTGCATAAAGCGCCGCCGCCCCGAATATCATGGTCGGCACGTAGAGCGGCAGCGTGACCAGGGCGATCACCAGTCCGCCCCGCCTCAGCCCGGCAGCCAGGGCGGCGCCGATTGAGCCGAAGAAGAAGAACGCCAGCGACCCCACCAGCGCGGCGCCGATCACAAACAGAACCTGTTCCGGCGGTCCCTGCAGCATGATCCAGAGGATCGGCGCGATGAAAGCCAGTGGAATGCCCGTGGCGATCCAGTGCGCCAGGGTCTTGGCCAGCGCGATCCCCTCCATGCCGACGCCGGACCCGGCATAGGCGTCCAGCGTGCCGTCCTCGAGATCGGCCTGGAACAGGCGCTCCATCGGCAGGAGGCTGGCCAGCGCGAGTGCGATCCACATGACGCCTGGCCCTGCGATCTGCAGGTTGCCGATCTCGTTGCCGACCGCGAACGGCGTCATGCTGGCTGCCGCGGCAAAGAACCCGACCGGCAGCGCGGCGCCTCCCCCGCCCGACCAGGCGAGCTTCAGCTCACGCGCAAAGACCGAGAACGAGCCGCTCATGCGGCCGCCTTCAGGGTCGACAGGTCCAGGACGCGTGAGTGGGCGAACCCTTCGCCATGCACCGCTGCGATCACGATGCCGCCGCCGGCGCGGTGTTCGGCGACCAGCTGCATGACAAGGGTGCGGCCTTCAGTGTCCAGAGCAGCCGTCGGTTCGTCCAGCAGCCAGACCGGGCGCGGCTCGATCAGCAGCCGGGTCAGCGCCAGGCGGCGCTTCTGCCCGGCAGACAGGCCCCGCCCTGGGACGGATTTGCGGTTTGCCAGGCCTACGCGCTTTATGGCGGCGTCCGCGACATCCTGCGGACGAGCGAAATAGCGCGCCCAGAACCGCGCCTGCTCCAGCGCGGTTTCCGTGGGCTTCACGGCGTCGAGATGGCCCAGATAGTGCTGCGCCGCCTCTTCACTGTCGCCGGGACCCGCGCCGGAATAGCGCACCCTGCCCTCATGCGGACGGGTCAAACCCGCCAGAATCCGCAGGAGCGTCGACTTGCCTGAACCGTTGGCGCCTCTCAGCTCCAGCGATTCGCCGGCAGAAACGCGAAAGGCCAGTCCTTCGAACAGCACGCGCAGGCCGCGCGCAGCCGCCAGGTTCTCGACCTCGAGGGCCAGTGATGAGGCGCCAGCGCCAGACAATTCCTTTACCCCTTCAGGTGCATTTGCTTCCCATAACGGCGTCCTGTAGGAACGCCGCCAGAGCGGGGGGCCGCCGGCTCCCGTACGTCGATATTTCGATGCCCCGAAAGGCGCCCCAGCATGCCGTCCCTCGACAGTTTCAAGTCCCGCAAGACCCTTCAGGTGGGCGCCAGGACGTACGCCTATTACAGCCTTGAGGCGGCAGCGCAAAACGGACTTGGCGATGTCTCCCGCCTGCCCGTTTCCCTCAAGGTGCTGCTGGAGAACCTGCTCCGCTTCGAGGACGGCAAGACAGTCACCCAGGCTGACATCAAGGCTTTCGCCGGCTGGCTGAAGGACAAGGGCTCGGCTGAGGTCGAGATCGCCTACCGCCCTGCCCGCGTGCTGATGCAGGATTTCACGGGCGTTCCCGCCGTGGTCGATCTTGCCGCCATGCGCGACGCCGCCGCCAAGCTCGGTGCCGACCCCAAGGCCATCAACCCCCTCGTGCCGGTCGATCTCGTGATCGACCACTCCGTGATGGTCGACCATTTCGGCAAGGCGGATTCAGCCACGCAGAATGTGAAGCGCGAATACGAGCGCAACATGGAACGCTATGAGTTCCTCAAATGGGGCCAGACCGCGTTCGACAATTTCCGCGTTGTGCCGCCCGGCACCGGCATCTGCCACCAGGTGAACCTCGAATACCTTGCCCAGACCGTCTGGACGAAGGAAGAAGATGGCGAAGTCGTCGCCTTCCCGGACACCTGCGTCGGTACGGACAGCCACACCACAATGATCAACGGCCTTGCCGTGCTTGGCTGGGGCGTCGGCGGCATCGAGGCCGAAGCCGCCATGCTCGGCCAGCCTGTCTCAATGCTGATCCCGGAAGTCATCGGCTTCAAGCTCACCGGCAAGCTGCCGGAAGGCGCGACCGCGACCGACCTCGTCCTCACCGTCACGCAGATGCTGCGCAGACACGGCGTCGTCGGCAAATTCGTCGAATTCTACGGGGCCGGCATCGACAACCTCAGCCTCGAAGACCAGGCCACTATCGCCAACATGGCCCCCGAATACGGCGCGACCTGTGGTTTCTTCCCGATCAGCCAGGAGACCATCAACTTCCTCTCCTCGACCGGTCGCCTTGCCGAGCGTGTGCAGCTGGTCGAAGCCTACGCCAAGGCGCAGGGCTTCTGGCGCGCCGGCATGAAGGACCCCGTCTTCACCGACACGCTCGAGCTCGACCTCGCAACGGTCGAACCCTCGATCGCAGGCCCGAAGCGCCCGCAGGACCGCATCGTCCTGCGCGACGCCGCAGACAGCTTCGCCATTGCGCTCGACAAGGAGTTCGGCCGCCTCGACAAGGCGCATACACGGGCGAAAGTCGAGGGCACGGATTATTCGATCGGCCATGGCGATGTCGTGATTGCAGCGATCACGAGCTGCACGAACACATCGAACCCGAACGTTCTCGTCGCCGCCGGACTACTGGCGCGCAACGCCCGCAAGCGCAAGCTGACCAGCAAGCCCTGGGTCAAGACCTCGCTCGCGCCGGGCTCACAGGTGGTTACCGACTATCTCGACAAGGCTGGACTGACCGAGGACCTCAACGCGCTCGGGTTCAATCTCGTCGGCTATGGCTGCACCACCTGCATCGGCAATTCCGGACCACTGCCTGAGGCTGTCTCAGCCGCCATTGCGCAGGGCGATCTCGTCGCGACGTCTGTGCTGTCGGGCAACCGCAACTTCGAAGGCCGGGTGAACCCCGACGTGCGCGCGAACTATCTCGCCTCCCCGCCGCTGGTCGTCGCCTACGCCCTTGCCGGCTCGATGAACATCGACATCACGAAAGACCCGATCGGCTATGATGACGAGAACGAGCCGGTCTTCCTCTCGGAGATCTGGCCGACCACGAAGGAGATCGCCGACACCGTCCGCGCCGTCGTGACAGCCGAGATGTTCGCCACGCGTTATTCCGACGTGTTCAAGGGCGACGAGCAGTGGCAGAAGATCAAGGTCGAGGGCGGCGCCACCTATGGCTGGCCGATGGCCTCCACCTACGTGCAGAACCCGCCCTACTTCGAGGGCATGACGATGACGCCCGAACCCATCACCGACATCGCGGGCGCGCGTATTCTTGCGCTCTTTGGCGACAGCATCACCACCGATCACATCTCGCCTGCAGGCGATATCCAGTCCAAGGGTCCGGCCGGCAAATACCTGCGCGACCACCAGGTTCCGGTCACCGACTTCAACTCCTACGGCGCGCGCCGTGGCAACCACGAAGTCATGATGCGCGGCACGTTCGCCAATATCCGGATCAAGAACCATGTCGTGCCCGGTGTTGAGGGCGGCGTGACCCGGAAGTTCCCCGAAGGCGATCAGAAGGCGATCTATGACGCCGCGATGGACTACATCGCCGAGGGCCGTCAGCTGGTGATCTTCGCCGGCAAGGAATATGGCACCGGCTCCTCGCGCGACTGGGCCGCCAAGGGCACGCGACTGCTTGGCGTTCGCGCGGTCATCGCCGAGAGCTTCGAGCGTATCCACCGCTCCAACCTCATCGGCATGGGCGTGCTTCCGCTCCAGTTCGCCGAGGGCGAAAGCTGGCGGGGCCTCAACCTTTCCGGTTCCGAAGTGGTCACCATTTCGGGTATCGCCACCCTGCTGCCGCGCCAGACTGTCTCGATCGACATCGTCTACCCCGATGGCGCAAAGCGGACGCTTGAGGCCAAGGTCCGGATCGATACGGAAAACGAGCTGGATTACTTCAAGAACGGCGGGATCCTGCACTATGTTCTTCGCGAACTTGCCAGGGCTTCGTAACCTGCCAAGGCTTCGTTACGGAAGGTGATCAGGGGGTCACGGCCTCTTGATTCGCGGAATTGTGCGGCTGCGAGATAACGGACCGGCATGAGAAGGTTACTCTCACGTCTCGCTTCGGCAGCTATCGCGCTTGCCGCCCTGTCCGCGCCGGCCGTTGCGCAGCGCGGCGGCATGGACGTGCCCGAGCACGCCACCCGCCCCGTCGTGATGGAGCTGTTCTCCAGCCAGGGCTGCGGCAACTGCCCTGTTGCAAACGCCAACATCGCAAAGCTGGCCGAGCGCTCCGACGTGATCGCGCTCACCTACCCTGTCGGCATCTGGGACTATCTCGGCTGGGACGACACCTTCGCCAAGAAGGAGTTCACCGAGCGTCAGAAGCGTTACAACCGCGTCCTGAAATACCGCGGGCCGTACACGCCGCAGGTTGTCTATTCCGGCCGCCTGCACGGCCCCGGAACGGGCATGAAGGATATCGAGGAAGCCTTCGGCCGCCGCGACATCAACCCCTACCCCGCTGCGCTGACATTCGAGAACGACGTGGTTGTCGTCTCCGGTACCATGCCGGCGGATACCCAGAAGGCAGGCGTCGTGGTTGTGCACTACCGCCCGGGCATCACCAGCGTCACGCCCGGCGGCGGGACCAACAAGGGC
>JBEIHO010000135.1:0-5902 GCA_040381215.1 Alphaproteobacteria bacterium
GAACCGTCGAAGCGCTCTGGAAAGCCATCGGCCTGCTGATCGATCGCATCACCGCCCAGGATTGCCGCAACCTCTTCCGCAATTGTGGCTATGTACGGTCAGCCTGAATCCGCTCTAGTGTCGCGCGCGTTCAGGCAGGAGTTGCAGATCATGGCGGCAGGCGCCGGCTACCCGCTTGAGGGGCTGAAAGTCCTGGACTTCTCGCGCGTGCTGGCGGGCCCGTTCGCAGGCCGCATGCTGAGCGATCTCGGCGCCGAGGTGGTGAAGGTCGAACCGCCGGAAGGGGATTCCAGCCGGCTGTGGGGCCGGATGACGGCAGGCGTCTCCGGCTATTTCAACATGGTCAATGCCGGCAAACGGAGCATCGCCATCGACCTGCGCGCGCCAGGCGCGCAGGAGCTGGTGCTGGCGCTGGCGAAACAGGCGGATGTGCTGGTCGAGAATTTCCGGCCCGACGTGATGCCGCGCCTGGGCATCGGTTACGAGACGCTTGCAGCTGCGAACCCCAAACTGATCATGCTGTCGATATCCGGCTTCGGGCGCGACGGGCCGGAATCACAGCGACCGGCCTATGCGCCCATCGTGCATGCCGAGCTTGGCCTGATCGACCGAACGGCGCGGCAGAAGGGCGTGCAGCTCGACCTGCCCCTGTCGGTCGCGGACACGAATGCCGGGCTGCACGGTCTCGTCGCCCTGCTCTCCGCCGTGATCATGCGCGCGCGCACGGGGCTGGGCCAGCATATCGACATGGCGATGATGGACGCCACGCTGATGTGCGACGACCAGTTGCACTTCGAAATCGAGGACGCAGAGGCGACACGCAACCTGCCACCCGACATGTGGGAGACGGGCGCGGGGCCGATCCTGGTCTCGGTGGATTTCCGCTGGCTCTGGAAACTCCTGACGTCCGGGTTCGGCCTGGTCGACCCCTCAACGCCGGAGATGGAGATCGAGACGAAGATTTCGGCGCGGCGCGCGGCCGTGGCGGCGTTCATGGGCGGGCTTGCGACCTGGACCGATGTCGAGGCGGCGATGGCAAAGATGAACCTCGCCTGGGGCCGCATCCGCACCGGCAAGGCGCTGCGCGACCAGCCGACGCTGGCGCACCGCCAGTCGATCGTCGATGTCGATGACCGCGCTGGCGGCACGCGTCCGATCGTGCAGTCGCCCTATCGCTTCTCCCAGGCCGTCAGCGGCGTACGCGGCGGCGCACCGCACAAGGGCGAGCATACCGACGAGATCCTGCGCGGCTGGCTCGGCCTGTCGGACAGGGAGATCGCCCAGCTTGCCGCACAGGGCATTCTCACGCGTGATGGCGTGGCGCCCTAACCCGCCTCCGAGATCACTTTCAGGAACCGGGCGCCGTAACGATCGAGCTTCGCCTTGCCGACACCTGGCACGCCGGCCATGGCCTCCAGTGTTGCAGGCCGCCTCTCCGCCATCGCGCGCAGCGTGGTGTCGTGAAAGACGACATAGGGCGGAACACCCTGCTCCTTCGCGAGCGCCGCGCGGGCTTTTCTGAGGCCCTCGAAGAGCGAGGCTGCGCCCTCTCCCATCTCCGCGGTCGCCGCTCCATTGCGCTCGCCGCGCACGGCGCGCTTTGTCGTATCCCGGCGCAGCATGACACGCTGCTCGCCACGCAGGATCGGGCGGGCCTCTTCGCTGAGGCTGAGACCGCCATGCTCCGAACCAACGACCACGAGACCCGAAGCCGAGATCTGGCGCAGCACGGACTGCCAGGTCTTCGCGTCAACATCGGCGCCCTTGCCGAACACCGCCAGCCTGTCATGGCCGAGACGCCCGACCTTCTCCGTCGCCTTGCCGGTCAGCACATCGACGACGTGCATCATGCCGAAGCGTTCGCCGGTACGGTAGATGGCGGACATTGCCTTGATGACGGCGTCGGTTGCGTCCCATGTGTCGGCCGGCGTGAGGCAGTTGTCACAATTCCCGCAATTGCCGGGATGCGCTTCGCCGAACCAGGACAGGATCGCCTGCCGCCGGCACGTCGTCGCCTCGCAGATGTTGAGAAGCGCATTGAGCTTCGAGCGCTCGATGCGCTTCACCTCTTCGGGCGCCGCTCCCTCGTCGATCATGCGGCGGCGAAGCACCATGTCGCTCATCGCATAGCACATCCACGCAGCGGCCGGCTCGCCATCGCGCCCGGCGCGGCCGGTCTCCTGGTAGTAGGCTTCGATCGAGCCGGGCATGTCGAGATGGGCGACGAACCGCACGTCGGGCTTGTCGATGCCCATGCCGAAGGCGACGGTCGCGGTCATCACCACGCCGTCCTCCTTGATGAACGCATCCTGGTTGCGCGAACGAGCGCCCGGATCCATGCCCGCATGATAGGGCAGAGCGCGCACACCCTGCCCGTTCAGCCAGGTCGCGGCCTCCTCCACCTTCTTGCGCGAGAGGCAGTAGACGATGCCACTCTCGCCGCGCCGCATGGACAGGAAGTCCAGCAGCTGCTCCTTGCCCTTCTGCCGCTGCACCATTGTGTAGGAGATGTTGGGCCGGTCGAAGCTGGAGGCGAAGACTGTCGCGTTCTGCAGGCCGAGACGCTCGATGATATCGGCACGTGTCGCCGGATCGGCTGTGGCGGTGAGCGCCATGCGCGGCACGCCCGGGAAGTTGGCGGCGATGCCGGAGAGCTCGCGATACTCTGGCCTGAAGTCGTGGCCCCACTGGCTGACGCAGTGCGCTTCGTCAATGGCGAACAGGCTGATGTGCGCGTCCTGCAGCATGTGCTGGAAGCCCGCCGTCACCAGTCGTTCAGGCGCCACGTAGAGCAGCTTCAGCCGGTCCTCGCGCAGGTCGTCCCGCACGATGCGCGCCTCGTCTGCGTTGAGCGAGGAGTTGAGCATGGCAGCCGGCACGCCTGCCTGTTTCAGCGCCTCGACCTGGTCGCGCATCAGGGCGATCAGCGGCGAGATGATGATCGCGACACCGGGCCTGCAAAGCGCCGGCACCTGGTAGCACAGCGACTTCCCCGCCCCGGTCGGGAAAAGGACGACAGCATCGCCGCCATCCGTCACATGACGCACAACATCGCCCTGCTGACCGCGGAAGACCGCATGTCCGAACACCTCTGCGAGGACAGTTTGGGGATTGAGTCGGTTGGGCTGCAAGTTTTCCGGTCCACGGTGAGTGCCCCTCATACGCACTTTCGCGTTTCCTGCCCCAGCCCAATTCCTTTCTTGTCTGTGAGTTGACGCAACCTGCCGCACCCACCTAGCGTTCCCGGAGCAGAACGATTGGCTGAAGGACCCCACCATGAAGATCAAGCTGTTTGCGACTGCCGCCATCCTGGCGCTTGGACTTGCCGCCTGCGGCGGCGGGGAGCCTGCTCCTGCCGAGCCGGCACCCGTCGCTGAAGCCCCAGCTCCCGCGCCGGAGGTCGCGCCTGCCGCAACGACCGAGATTGGCGCTGCGCCAGCCGACATCCCCGCCTTCATGAAGACGCGTCACGAAAACTACGAGGACATCGGCAAGAACATGAAGGTCCTGCAGGACAACATGAAGCTCGATGCACCCGACATGGCCGCCGTCACCGCCGCCGCGACCAGGATCAAGGACTACGCCGCCCAGATGGGCACATGGTTCCCGGCCGGTACGGGCCCAGAGAGCGGGATCAAGACAGAGGCCAAGGCCGAGATCTGGACAGACCGCGCCACGTTCGATGCCTCCGTCGTGAAGCTGCAGGAAGAGTCCGGCAAGCTTGCCACCGCCGCTGACGCGGCAGCCTTCAAGGCTCAGTTCCCGGTGATGGGCGGCACCTGCAAGGGCTGCCACGACAAGTTCCGGCAGGAGGACAAGTAGTCAGCAAGTCGCTCATGGAATCGGGCCAGCCGCCGGAACCCACCACACCTGCGACCGCTCCGGCGGCGCAGAAAGTGTGGGATGTTCCAACGCGGCTGGTCCACTGGGCGCTTGCCATCGGCATCGCGACGTCCTGGTGGAGCGTCGAGAACAAGCAGATGGACATCCACTACTGGTCCGGGCTCACCGTTCTCGGCCTGCTGGTGTTCCGCCTGTATTGGGGGTTCGCAGGTCCTGACACGGCGCGCTTCTCGCACTTCATAAAGGGCCCTGCGGCCGTCTTCGGCTATGTCCCCAAACTGTTCAGCAAGGACTATCGCGCCGCCTTCGGCCACAACCCGCTTGGCGCACTCAGCGTTGTCGCGCTGCTGCTGGCGATCATCGTGCAGGTCGGACTCGGCCTCTTCGCGACAGACACGGATGGGCTGTTTGCCGGGCCGCTCAACCGCCACATCGACTATGGCACCGCAAAGGACGTCACCGACCTCCACGAGGACTTCTTCAATGTCCTGCTCGCACTGATCCTGCTGCACCTCGCGGCGATCGCCTTCTACCTCGTCGTGAAGCGTATCAACCTCATTGGCCCGATGCTGACGGGCAAACGCCGCGGCGAAAATCTGACCGGGCCTGCGCACGGCATCGAACAGATCCCGCTATGGCGACTGGCGATTGGCCTGGCGCTGGCGTTTGGATTTGTGTGGTTTGTGGCCCGGTAGGGCGATGGGCGCCTGCAGCAAGACCTAGCTCGCCTCGTCCACACGACGCGAAAGCATCTCGATCCTTGCTGCAGCATCGGTCAGCAGGGTCGCTGCGCGGTTCTCGAGGTTGCGGATGCGGTCGTCCATCGCCTTGGCGCCGTTGCCCACGGCCTGCGCATCGAGTTCATCCAGCAACGACAGGCCAGCAGCAAGGAAAAGGCGCTCCGCACCAAGATCGCCAAGCGCCTCGGTAAGCTCCAGCACGCGCTGGTCGAAGCGCGCACCGAGCTCTTCCAGCCTGGCCTCCTGGCCGGGCGCGCAACTCAGCGCATAACGCTTGCCTGCGATCAGGAGTTCAGCCTTGGCCACGCGAATCTGCCCCTTACTGCATACAACATAGCACCAGATCAGACTTTTCCGAGGGCCTCGCGAACCTCGGAAATCGCAGCCCCCAGCGCCTCCGACGCCTCATCCGCGAGCCGCTGCAGTTCCTTCTCGCGCGCTTTCGCAACGTCAAGATCGCTCGCCAGCCGCGCCCGGTCCTTGCGCAGCGCGTCCGCCTCTTTTTCATAGGCGCGCGAGCCCTCGAGCCGCTGGAAAAGACTGTCGAGCCGGCCTTCCAGCCGGTCGATCGCCCCTTCGAGCCGCTTCAGCGCGTCGTCCATTTCCCGCGTGTCTTCAGGCGTATTCGTCATCACGGCCCTTCCGGCATGGCCAATCTGATGCCTGTGAACAATTGGCGCAATGGCAGGGTGCGGCGGCAAATTCCCTTTGAACCGCAACGCAAAGCCGTTAACCAGCGCTCGACCCCGCCTGGAGACGGACCATGCCGCAACTACCACTCGCCAATGCGATCCGGGCGCTCAGCATGGACGCCGTCGAAAAGGCGCAGAGCGGCCATTGCGGCCTGCCGCTGGGCTTTGCCGACTGCGCCACCCTGCTGTTCCAGGAATTCCTGAAATTCGACGCCGCGACCCCGGACTGGCCGGATCGGGATCGCCTGATCCTGTCGGCCGGCCACGGCTCGATGCTGCTCTACTCCCTTCTCTATCTCACCGGTGCTCCGGAGATGACACTCGAGGAGATCCGCAACTTCCGTCAGCTCGGTTCGAAGACGCCAGGCCATCCGGAGTTCGGCCACACGCCGGGCGTCGAGACCACCACCGGTCCGCTTGGCCAGGGCCTCGCCAACGCCGTTGGCATGGCGATGGCCGAGCGGCACCTCAATGCGCGCTTCGGTGACGACCTCGTCAACCACCGCACCTATGTGATCGCAGGCGACGGATGCCTGATGGAGGGCATAAGCCAGGAAGCCATCACGCTGGCCGGCCACCTCCGCCTCAAGAACCTGATCGTGCTGTTCGACGACAACGCCGTCACCA
>JBEIHO010000136.1:0-5763 GCA_040381215.1 Alphaproteobacteria bacterium
CCCAGGTATCTCTGCAGTCCGCCGATGAAGTGACGAAACAGCTGCGTGTTACCGCCCATGTGATCGAGCGGCCCGCCGAAGAGATTGTCGCCAGACTTCGAGTCGACCATCGAGATGTGCAGGTGCATGGCGCTGCCAGGCTGGTTTTCCATCGGCTTGGCCATGAACGTCGCATAGACCTTATGCTTCAGCGCGACCTGCCGGACGATCCGCTTGAACACCAGAACCTGGTCGGAGACATGGATCGAATCGCCGTGATTGAAGTTGATCTCAAGCTGCGCGGTGCCGCTCTCATGGATCATGGTATCAAGATGAAGCGAGGCCTCTTCGGCGTGTTCGTAGATGGTCTCGATCAGGTCTTCATACTCTGTGATGGCTTCAAGCCCGTAAGGTTGCGGGGACGTCTCCGAACGGCCTGAGCGGCCGGGTGGCGGCACCAGGGGCAAGTCTGGGTCGGTGTTGACCTGGGTGAGATAGAATTCCAGCTCTGGCGCCACGACGGGGCGCAGGCCTTCCTTTCGGTAAAGGTCCAGAACGCGCTTTAGCACGTAGCGCGGCGCGACATCAAAGGGCCGTCCATCAGTATGGAATGCATCTGCGAACACGAAAGCGGTTGGCGTCTTGTACCCCGGCGCCACGCACAGCGTTTCGAATTCTGGCCGCAGAACGACGTCGGGATCGCTGATGGCCTCGGCATCCTCCTCATCGTCCGCATACTCGCCCGTCACCGTAAGCGTGTAGACGCTCGAGGGAATGCGCAATGATCCGTCCCGTTCGCTCTGGATGAATTTCTGGGCGGGAAACAGCTTGCCGCGAATGACGCCGTTGAGGTCAGGGACAAGGCACTCCACCTCGCCGATGCCGCGTTCATTGATCCATTGTGCAAACTTACTGCTCATAGGCCACCAGCTTGTTGAGACGCATGCGTGCTCCATGCCCCCTCGTGAGGCGCGAAACGACTTCCTTTGGTCATTCAGGCCAGCGCAGCGCGCATTACGGCCCAGAGGACCGCAAAGGAGTGCCCGCAAACCAAGCGATTCCCGCAGCCTTTAGATGAAGACAGCCAGCAGCCATCACGCATTGATAAAGGCCAAGCGGCAGGACGCCGATTGCAGAATTCTATCACACTGCCCGCGTTTTTCCACGCATGTTTGCAACAATTCGGCCGGCGGTGTGCAGGCTTTCTCGCCCGCGATACGGGCAGAATACCCTGACGTTGCGCTCTCTGGTTCTTTTGCGCGCCGGAGGCGATGATCCCGGAATGAGCCTCTGTGTCCCCGGATGCACGATGCGCCCCCAGGGTAAGCCTACCATGCGTGGAGCGATCGCTCGGGTCCGCCCCCTAGGCCGTCTCAAGGGCCCGCAGGGCCGGCTCAGCTTCGCGCAGGGATCGGGCGATGATGTCGATCATGCGATCGATCTCCGCATGCGATATGATGAGCGGGGGACACATCACGATCGAGTCGCGGATGCCGCGCACCATGAGCCCGTTCTTGATGCACGTGTCGCGCACGATCGGTCCGGCCTTGCCTTCCTTTCCCGTGAAGCGCTCGTTCGTTCCTTTCCGCGACACGATCTCGACGGCGCCAATCAGGCCGAGCGAGCGCGTTTCGCCCACAAGCGGGTCGCCGTCCAGGCGCCTGAGCGCCTCGGCGAGGTAGGGACCGATGTCGTTCTTCACGCGGGCGACCAGGCCCTCGCGCGCGATAATCTCAAGGTTCTTGAGCGCGACCGCCGCTGACACCGGATGGCCGGAATAGGTATAGCCATGAACGAAATCGCCGCCTTTCTCGCGCAGCACTTCGACAATCCGGTGTGATACCGCCGTCGCTGAAATCGGCAGGTAGCCCGACGACAGTCCCTTTGCCATGGACACAAGGTCGGGTGTGACCCCGAAATGCTGGAACCCGAACCACTCGCCCAGCCGGCCAAATCCGCAGATGACCTCATCCATGACCAGCAGGATGTCGTACTTCCTGCAGATGGCCTCCACGCGTTTCCAGTAGCCCCTGGGCGGGATGATCACCCCGCCTGCGCCTTGTACGGGCTCACCGATAAATGCAGCCACGTTCTCGGGCCCGACCTTCAGGATACGATCCTCGATCTCCTGGGCGCAGCGCGCGGAGAATGCGTCTTCATCCTCGCTGAAGCCCTCCCCGAACTTGTAGGGCTGCGCCACGTGTTCGACGCCGGGTATCGGCAAGCCGCCGATGGGATGCATCTGTTTCATGCCGCCAAGGCTTGCCCCCGCCATGGTCGAGCCGTGATATGCGTTCCAGCGCGAGATGAATATCGTGCGCTTGGGCTGTCCGTGGACATGCCAGTAATGGCGCACCATGCGCATCACGGTGTCGTTCGCCTCCGAGCCCGACGAGTTGAAGAACACGTGCTGCAGCTCCCCGCCCAGCAGCTCCGCGAGCCTGGTCGCCAGCATCACGGTGGGCGGCGTCGCCGTCTTGAAGAAGGTGTTGTAGAAAGGCAGCTCGCGCATCTGCTCGCCAGCCGCCTGAGCCAGTTCCTCGCGTCCATAGCCCACGTTCACGCACCAAAGGCCTGCCATGCCGTCCAGCAGCGCGTTGCCATCGCCATCCCACACGGTGCAGCCATCGGCACGTGTTATGATCCGGCTGCCGCCGAGCGCGACGATCTCGCCATAGTTCGCCTGAGCCGGCAGGTGATGCTCTATATCAAGGCGTCGCAGTTCAGGGATATTGTAGTTGCGGAAGGCCATCTGTTTTCCTTGGTCTCTAGACAAGCGGCTCGTTGCGCAGAGCGCGCCCGAGCAGCTGAAAGAATAACTGCGATTGCGGATTCTCGCTCGCTTTCCACTCCGGGTGCCATTGCACCGCGAGCACGGGGGCACCATTCACATTGGCCGAGACCGCCTCGATCACCCCGTCGGGCGCTCTTGCTTCCACCCTCAGTCCCGCACCCAGCGCGTCAACGCCCTGATAGTGGACGGAGACGATGTCAAGTGCATGGCGCCCGTAGGCTCTTTTCAGAATACCGTCCTCTTCCAGCCTGACCGGATGGATGTGGTCGAACATCTGTTCGAAGCTGACGCCGTCGGGCGCATGGTGACGCAGAAGGTCGGTGTGCTCGGCCATGTCACGTCGCAGGGTGCCGCCAAAGGCCACGTTCAGCTCCTGGAAGCCACGGCAGATGCCGAACACCGGCTTGCCGAGATCGAGCATGGCCGCGATCAGCTCCGAGGTCATCTCGTCGCGATCAGGGTCGAAGGGGCCCAGCGCGTCCTCAGCCAGGGCGCCATAGCGTTTGGGGTCGAGATTGGAGGGCGTGCCGGTCAGCAGGAGGCCATCGATGCGCGGGGCGACCTCGCGTGCGTGAAACAGCCCCGGCATTGCCGGGATCAGCAGTCCCGCCGCCTCGGCGTAGCGGAGCGCGGAATTGAGATAGCGCGTCATGACCGACTGTCCCGCCTGCCCATCGATCGAGCGGTTGCAGCAGATGACGCCAAGGACTGGCCGGTGCGCGCTGGACTGCATTACGACAACAGGACCGCGGGCGAGCAGGCATGCCAGGCGAGCCAGACCGGCTCGTCGTGGGTGAAGTCTTCCTGATCATAGCGCGTGAGGTTGGATCTGAACGTCTTGACGCGCCGCCCACCTTCCAGTTCGACCTCGTAATTGGTTTCACTGCCCAGGTACACGATCTCGCGAATTATCCCGGGCGTCACATTAGCCCCCTGGGGCGCATCTTCCATCTTGAACGGAGTTTGCCCCTCCGTGCGCTTGTGCATTTCGATCTTCTCGGGCCGCAGCGCCACCCAGACGGTCGTTCCGCGCGCGCCGGTGACGCCATGGTCGAGGTAGACCGGTGCGGAGAAGTCCGCGCATCGCACCACGGCTTCGTCCTGTTCATCCTTTTCGAGAACGCCCTCGAACATGTTCACTCTGCCCACGAAATCGGCCACGAATTGCGAGTTGGGGAACTCGTAAAGATCTGAAGGCGTCGCCACCTGAGCGAGCATCCCGCGGTTCATCACCGCACAGCGCGTGGCGATCGCCAGCGCCTCATCCTGGTCATGCGTGACCATGATGAATGTGATGCCGACCTTCTTCTGGAGCGAGGTAAGTTCGGAGCGCATTTGATCGCGCAGCTTGGCATCCAGCGCGGAGAGGGGTTCATCAAGGAGCAGCACGCGCGGACGCTTTACCAGCGCCCGCGCCAGCGCCACACGCTGGCGCTGGCCGCCAGAGAGCTGGTCAGGCATTCGCTCGCCAAGTCCGCCAAGCTTGACGAGTTCAAGCGCCTCATCGACGCGCCGGCGAATTTCACTGCCCGAAACCCCGTCCATCTTGAGGCCATAGGCGATATTGTCGGTTACCTTCATGTGCGGAAACACGGCGTAGGACTGGAACACCATGTTCACCGGCCGCCTGTTGGGCGGCAGGTTTGCGATGTCCTTGCCGTCGATGAGAATGCGACCTTCTGTAGGCGTCTCGAAGCCAGCCAGCATGCGCAGCAAAGTGGTTTTCCCGCAGCCGGAGGGTCCAAGCAGGGCGAAGAACTCGCCTTCGCGCACATCGAGCGTGACATTATCGACGGCGGGCAGATTGCCAAACCGCTTCGTAATGCTCTCGAAGCGGATGATCACATTGTCCTTCCCGCGCGCGTCTGGCCTCGGCACAGGGGCATGCGAGGCGTTTTGCGCAACATCGGTCATGGGGGTCAGGCCTTTGTCTTCTGCGCGTTGCGGTTCTGCAGGTGAAGGCCGATCGCCGTCAGCGCCACGGTAACCACGATGAGGATGGTTGAGGCTGCGTTGACTTCCGGGCTGATCGAGAAACGCAGCATCGAATAGACCTTCACCGGGAATGTGACCGTGTCCGGTCCGGCGGTGAAGAAGGTGATGACGAAGTCATCGAGGCTGAGCGTGAACGCCAGCAGTGCGCCGGCGATCAGCCCTGGCTGCATGTGCGGCACGAGGACGTCCCAGAAGGTGCGCCACTCACTGGCGCCAAGGTCCTTCGCAGCTTCCTCGAGCTCCCGGTTGAATGATGCGAGCCTTGCGCGCGCGACCGTGGCGACAAAGGGGAAGGCAAAGGAAGTGTGCGCGATGATGATGGCGCCGAGATTGGCTGGCCATGGCAGCCCCTGCGGCCAGGGCATAACGCGCGCGAAGAACACCAGCATCGCCACGCCCATGCAGATTTCAGGCACAACAATGGGCAGTGCCATACCGCCTTCGGCTGCTGCCTTTCCAGGAAAACGGAAACGCCACAACATCACGGCGGCGAGCGCGCCCAATATCACCGAGAGGATGGTTGTTGCGAACGCGATGGTCAGCGAGTTGGTGAACGCCTCGATCAGCGAGGCGTTGCTGAAGGCCTTCTCGTAATACTTCAGGGTGAAGCCTTCCCAGACGATATTGCGGCGGCTGTCGTTGAAGCTGAACACCATCAGCGTGATCAGCGGCAGATAGAGAAAGAACAGCGTGCCGCCGACCATGATGCGCAGCGGCCATCTGCGGAGGTATTCGAGCGGCCCTGGCCTTTCTCTCCGCGGGCGGGGTGTGGCGGCCTCGCTCATGCGCCTCTCCTGTCGGCGCGGCGCTGCAACGTCGTCTGGATCGCAATGGCGATGAAAGTCAGGTACATGAGCAGGAAGGAGAGCGCTGCGCCGAAGGGCCAGTCATTGGCGCGTTTGAACTGCCGCTCGATGACATTGGCGATCATCTGGCTGTCGGTTCCCCCCAGCAGGTCAGGCGTCAGATAGGCGCCTAGGGCCGGTATGAAGGTA
>JBEIHO010000137.1:0-5576 GCA_040381215.1 Alphaproteobacteria bacterium
ATACTGGGGCGGCATGGGCTTCATGGCGGAAACCCCGGTCACCCGCCGCTATCGCGACGGCCGCTTGGCCTCCATCGGCGGCGGCGCCGACGAAGTG
The DNA here is from genome assembly GCA_040381215.1 of Alphaproteobacteria bacterium. Lineage (GTDB taxonomy): Bacteria > Pseudomonadota > Alphaproteobacteria > Micropepsales > Micropepsaceae > SZUA-430. The sequence goes on from JBEIHO010000137.1 coordinate 98, forward strand.
ATGCTTGGCATCATCGCCAAGCACATGGGCACGCTGCCCGGTCGGGGGAATTGAGCATGACACTCCCCCTTCGTCTGCAGCAGCTACGCTGCGCAGCCACTTCCCCCGTAAACGGGGGAAGAAACAGACTGTCGTTTCTTCCCCCGCTCCAGCGGGGGAAGTCCCTGCGCATCGCGCCAGCGATGCTGCAGGGGATGGGGGCCCGCTGACCATGCACTGCCGCTCCTTCTCCTCCGTCCTGATCGCCAACCGCGGCGAGATCGCCGCCCGCATCATTCGTGAAGCGCAGGCCTTGGGCCTGCGCACCATCGCTGTCTGCTCTGATGCCGACCGCGAGGCCGAATACGTGTCCATGGCAGACGCCTTCGTCCACATCGGGCCACCCGCTGCCGCCGCATCCTATCTCGACGTCGAGCGCATACTCGCAGCCGCAAGCGCAACCGGCGCCGAAGCAATCCACCCCGGCTATGGCTTTCTCTCCGAGAACCCGGACTTCGCCGAAGCCGTGATCGCCGCAGGCCTCGTCTGGATCGGACCTTCGCCCGCCGCCATACGCGCGATGGGCGACAAGGGCAACGCCAAGGAGATCGCCCGCAAGGCTGGTGTCCCCGTAATACCGGGTTATGACGGCGATGACCAGTCCGACGCACGCCTGCTGGCCGAGGCCCACCGCATCGGCTGGCCGGTTCTGATCAAGGCGGCCCTAGGTGGCGGCGGCCGCGGCCAGCGCAAGGTCACGACGGCACAGGCCTTTACAGACGCCCTCGCCGCCGCCCGGCGCGAGGCCCTGTCCGCATTCGCCTCCGACCGCATGATCCTCGAAAGGGCGCTCGAGGACGTACGCCACGTCGAGGTACAGGTTTTCGGCGACAGCCACGGCCACATCATTCACCTCGGCGAACGCGACTGCTCTGTGCAGCGCCGCAACCAGAAGATCATAGAGGAAGCACCTGCGCCCGGCGTGGACACAGCCCTGCGCAACCGTATGGGCGAGGCAGCCGTCGCCCTCGCGCGCGCCGTCGGCTACACGAACGCCGGCACGGTTGAATATCTGCTCGACCAATCGGGAAGCTTCTGGTTCCTCGAGATGAACACGCGCATCCAGGTCGAGCACCCAGTGACCGAAGAGATCACTGGAACGAACCTGATCCGCTGGCAGTTCGCGATTGCTGCCGGTGCCCCCCTTCCCTTGCAGCAGCAACAGGTTGCGATCACAGGACACGCAATCGAAGCGCGGCTTTGCGCCGAGGACCCTGGCAACGGCTTCAGCCCGCAGGTCGGCCATGGCGAATGGCGACCACCCGGCGTCGCCGCGCGCGCTGACGCTGCCGGCACGACATCCGGCCACGTCTCCGGCCATTATGATTCCATGGTCGCCAAGATCATCGCGAAGGGCGCAACCCGAAGCGACGCAATCACGGCCCTGCGCCAGGCCCTGCGCGAGGCAGGCCTCTTCGGCATTCGCAGCAACACGAACCATCTCGATGACATCCTGGCTGACAAGGACTTCGTGGCAGGCGGCATCGACATCGCCTGGCTCACACGCCGCGGCGACTTTGCGGACGCCAACTTCGATCGCCCTCACGCCGCCCTTGCAGCACTCTGCCTGTCTTCCCTGCACGGTGACGGCTGGCGCTCGAACGGCCTCTCACGCGCGATCGTGCGCCTGCGCGAGCGCAGGTCAGACAAGACATTCATTGTCGAAAACAGAAGTATAGCGGGCCTGACCCTCGCGCGGATGGAGGCAGGAACGGCGGCAGGCTGGCACAAGCTGCAGGCCACCACCTCCGACGGGCAAACCCTGAAGGCTGAAGCCTTCGTGCAAGGCACGCACGTGCATGTCAGGCTTGGCGGCCGCGACGCCCTGTTCGAGGACATCACCTACCTGCCCGCCGAACGCAAGGATCCGGCTGGCGCCGGCGCAGTCCGCGCGCCCATGGCCGGCCGCATCGTGAAGGTCGCGGCGGAACCGGGCCTCATGGTCGGCAAGGGCGACCTGCTCGTGATCCTCGAGGCGATGAAGATGGAACACGAACTGCGAGCATCCGCCGAAGGCGTGGTCGATGCCGTATCGATCAAGGCCGGTGACCAGGTCGCCATCCGCCAGGTTCTCGTGACGCTGAAATAGACCCTGTCCGGCCCTCAACCGAGGACCGGATAGACTTCGTGCGAGCCTTTGAGGCCACGCAACGTGACAGGGCGGGCAGCACCGAACTGGAACGTACCCAGCCCGCGCGCCAGCGCATGCACGAGGTCCGATGCCAGGATCTCCCCGCCGCGCGCCATCGAGCAGATGCGGGCCGCCATGACCACCGTGCGCCCGAAGAAATCATCCTCGCGCCGGATCGCTTCGCCGGAATGCAGTCCGGAGCGGACGCGCACCGGCCGCCCCTCGAAGCCCTCGTTGCTGCGATCCCGGATCGAGACGATGCAGCGCAACGCCTCTGCCGCCGACGGGAAGGCCAGCATGTATCCATCCCCCTGCGACTTGACCACATAGCCACGGAACGACGCCGCCGCCTCGCGCACGATCCGGTCATGCCACGCGAGCAGGTTCAGGTACGTCGTGTCCCCCAGGCGCTCCATCAGCGCCGACGAGCCCTCGATGTCCGTGAACGCGATCGTCACCGTGCCGTCGGGCGCCGACGCCGGCCTGAGGTCCGGCAACTCCGCCTCGATGCTCTGCTCCAGCAGGTCAAGGCTCGTCGTCAGTTGAACGCCCAGCGCATCCATGTTGGGATTGCCGATCGACGTATGCCAGTGCAGCACGCGCCACTGCCCGCGCTCGATGCCCAGCACGAAGCTCATCCGGCTCTTGACCTGCACGCCCGAACTCAGCGTCATCACCGGATCATCGGCGACCCAGCCAAACGAGCCCATCGCCTGCGTGACAAGCCGCCCCGGCGTTATGACAAGTCCTGACAGCTCATTCACCTGCTTGCCGAGAAGATCCAGCGTCTGCGGCCCCACCCACCATTCGTCCGGATCGGTGCCGATGATCACGACATTGGGCGATTCCGTGGTCATGCCACGCATCGAGTCCGCATCCCCCGCCTCGAAGAACCGGTAGAGGCGCAGGATGAAGGCACGCAGCTCCTCGCTGGCAACCGCTTCGACCATGGTCCGTCCTACGCCATCTGGTAGCGGACAGGCAGCGTCTTGAGACCACTGACGAAATTAGCCAGCGTGTTCTTCGGCGTGCCGTTGAGCTCGATCGACTTCAGCCGCGGCAGCAGCTCGTTGTAGAGCGCCTTGATCTCCATGCGCGCCAGGTGCATGCCAAGACACAGGTGCACGCCATAGCCGAAGGCCACATGCCGCGTCACGTTGCGATCGACCTTGAACGAGAACGGATCCTCGAACACCTCCTCGTCGCGATTGCCCGACCAGTAGAACAGGCAGAGCCCGTCACCCTCGCGCACCTTCTTGCCGCGCAGCGAATAGTCCTGCACCGCGGTGCGCATGAAGTGCTTGACCGGGGTGACCCAGCGGATCGATTCCTCGACGAAGTTCGGCACCAGGCTCATGTCCGCTCGCAGCTTCGCCATCTGCGAAGGGTCCTTGAGCAGCTGCAGCAACCCGCCCGCGACGGTAGAACTCGTCGTGTCGTGCCCCGCGGTCGCCACGATGATGTAATAGCTCATCGCCTCGCGATCGCCGATCGGCTGCCCGTCGATCATGCCATTGGCGATGATCGAGGCCACGTCATCCCTCGGATGTTTCCGTCGGTCGGCCGTGATCGCGCCGAAATACTCGAACAGCTTCATCGCCGTCTGCATCAGGTCGACCGACTGCCCCGCGGCACTGAAGGCACCTGTATCGGCCTTGTGGTCGGCCTCCGCCGTCACATCCGGATCGCCCGGCCCGAAGATCTCCTGGGTCATCTTCAGCATGAAGGGCTCGTCTTCCGGCGGCACGCCCAGGAGCATCATGATGACCCTCAGCGGATACCAGAGCGCCACCTCCTTCACGAAATCGCACTCGCTGCCCAGGGCCGCCATCCGGTCGACGTGATCCTTCGCGATCTGCGCGATGCGCGCCTCGAGCTTCTTGAGGTTCGGCGGCATGAACCACGATTGCGTCAGCCCGCGCAGCTTCATGTGGATCGGATCGTCGAGATCCACCAGCGTGCGGAACAGGTGCGTGTCACCGGTCACCGACTTGACCCACGCCTCGCCCTGCACCGGGGACAGGTAAGTCCGCAGGCGGTTCACGAAGATCTGGTGGTTCTTTTCCACCTCGAGGATGTCGGCATGCTTGGTCACCGACCAGAACGGCCTGAAATGATCCGGCTGCGTCCAGTACAACGGATCCTCGCGTCGGAGCTTTGCAAACACCTCATGGATCGTCTCATCCTGCACCAGGACAGGGTTGACGATACGGTTGTCGAGCGTATCGAGCTTGTAACCGGGAAAGGATTCAGCTGTCGCAGTGCTCATGGCAGGCCTCGTTGGCTGGGATGCAGCATCATGGGTCCGGACAAGCCCCGATTGCAACAGGCGAATGGATGCCAGCCGGCAAGCCAAGCGACAGGGTTTGTATTGTCTCAAGCCGTCGTCCTCGCATAGCCTGCGACCCGACATTGAAAAGCCACCAAGGGATTATCCGGGCCATGGCCAAGAACCTGCAGACCCTCGATTTCGACAGCTCGCGCCCGCCCTCGCCCTTCATGAACGAGAACCATCACGCCTGGCGGCGCGAGCTGCGCAAGTTCATCGACCGCGAGATCATGCCCTTTGTCGATGAATGGGAAGAGAAGGGCGAGTTCCCGCACGACCTCTATCGCAAGGCCGCCGACTTCGGCCTCCTGCGCATGGGCTACCCGGAAGCCTATGGCGGCATCACCGAGGGCCTCGATCGCTACCACTCCATCGTCACGGCCGAAGAGATGGCACGCATCGGCGCCGGCGGCATCAATGCAAGCCTCATGGTCCACGGCATCGGCCTGCCACCCATCATGGCGATTGGCTCGCCCGAGATGAAGCAGTTCGTGGCACCGCAGGTCCTGTCGGGCGAGAAGCAGATCTCGCTCGCAATTACAGAGCCCTCCGGCGGCTCCGACGTCGCCCAGCTCAAGACCCGCGCCGTGCGCGAGGGCGACCACTATGTCGTCAACGGCTCGAAGATGTTCATCACCGGCGGCATGCGCGCCCACTGGTTCACGACCGCCGTGCGCACTGGCGGTCCCGGCATGGGCGGCATTTCGCTGTTGCTGATCGACGCCAACGCCCCGGGCGTGACGCGTACCAACCTGCGCAAGCAGGGCTGGTGGGCCTCCGACACCGCCGAGATCGGGTTCAATGACGTGCGCGTGCCAGTGGCTAATCTGATCGGCGCAGAGAACCAGGGCTTCATGGGCATCATGCTGAACTTCAACGGCGAGCGCCTCGGCATGGCGGCCAGCGCCTGCGCCTATGCCCGCGTCTGTCTGGAGGAAGCGGTCAAATGGGCTCGTGAGCGCCAGACCTTCGGCAAACGC
>JBEIHO010000138.1:0-5562 GCA_040381215.1 Alphaproteobacteria bacterium
ATATCTTGAGCCGATCGCGTACCATTCGCCTCACCAAAGCTACTCCAAGCCAAGGAGCAGGGCATCGCATTCGCGTGCGCAAATACGCCGCCGCCGACGATGAAGTTGCGAGGCGAATGCAGTTTAAAAAGAAACAATTCACCCTGACGTGCCCCCCTGAAATGTTGCCAATTTTCGGTAGAGTCTGTTTCTCAAGGGGACGGACGAATGAAACGCAGCAGGTTCAGCGATGAGCAGATCATCGGGATTTTGAAGGAACAGGAAGCGGGTGTAGTGACGGCAGATGTTTGCTGCCGTCACGGGATCAGTGAGGCGACATTCTACAAGTGGAAGGCCAAGTCTGGCGGCCTAGAAGTGTCGGAGGCCAAGCGGCTTCGTGCGCTGGAGGAGGAGAACGCCAAACTGAAGAAGCTTTTGGCCGCGCGAGCCGTGTCACCGGCCAGACAGCGTTTACCGGCTTCAAGAAATTCCTTTGATCAGGCGTAGTAAAGGCTCTCGGCGTTGGCGTCGCGGCGGCACAGGGCCGCGATGCTTTCTTCGCCGCGCAGCCCTTCCAGGACCATGCGGGTCTTGTCCTCGGCGGAATGGTGCTTGCGCGTGGCGCCGGTGAGGTCAAGGACGCCGGACACGCGACTTGCTGCGCAAGGCTTGGTGCAGCGGGGGATGCGCGGTGGATTGCGGAGCTTGGCGATAGCCTCGCGGAGCGCATCGCCGGGCCATTTGGGGAGCGGTCAATGCACCGGCGGAAAAAGCCAGCGCCAGCCGGGATAGCTTCCCGTTCACGGCACGGGCAGCCTGGATGGTGGAGAAGGTGTGAGGGGGCAGTTTGATAGCTCTGCCGCTTGATGCATCACCAAGACGCAGCATAAGCAAGCCCTGCCATTCGGCGACTGCACTGCTACATCCCATTTCCGACGCACTGGACAGAGCAACGCCATGCAGCCATTTGTACCTCCTACAATCAGGAGTACTTTGTCGAATGGCGGGATCCTGTCTTGCTGACTTTCAACCACTTCTCCCGGCTGAGCAGGAGGTGATCGCCACGCTTCGTAGCGGTGATTTCGACAGGCTGGGCCACGAAGCGGCGGGGTCCCTGCCGGAGACGGAGGATACGACGCGGACCGTTCGCGCCGAGTTTTTGCGTTTCCTGTTGCTGGGTGGTGAGAATGGAGCGCGCCCGCACGAGAAAGGTATCCGTGTTCAGGGCGCGTGGGTCACCGGCACACTTGATCTCGAAGGATGCCGCATTCCCCGCGATATCGGGCTGAAGAAATGTCGTTTCGACGCAGCCCCGATCCTGCGTTCCGCAATTATCGATAGCCTAGTCCTGGATGGCTCGATCATGCCGGGTCTCGACGCCGACCGGATCGAGGCCCGCGGAACCATCTCCCTGCGCGGCGCTGTGATTGCTGGGGGGCTGTTGGTTGAAGGCGGGCGCATCGGCGGCAATCTTGATTGCACAGGTGCAGTCATCGACGAGACGGATGATCTTGCGATCCATGCAGAAGACCTCGTTGCCAGCAGCGTGCTGCTTCGTGGTGCGGTCATTAAGGGCAGTATCCGCCTTTCGGGAGCCCGGCTTTCGGCAGATGTCGACGCCTTCAACCTGCGTGTGACCTGCGCAGGAAAGCCGGCGATTGATGCCGGCGCGATTGAGACGCGCGGCAGTGTGATGCTGCGCTCGGCGCGTGTCGAGGGCACGTTGCGTCTGGTGAGTTCCAGGATCAGCAGCGATCTCATTCTGCAGGACGCCCTTTTGAGTAATCCTGGGGAGTCCGCTCTGCAACTCAACAACGCGGTCATCGTCGGCGTGTTGATGCTGAACGGCCGTGCCAAGGTGTCCGGCGTCCTTGACCTCACCGGCGCCACGATCGGCACCATCCACGATACAATGGAGGCCTGGCCCGAGGCGGGCGATCTGCTGCTCAATCGCTGCCTGTATGAAGCCATTGCCGAAGGTCCCGTTGATGCTGGCACCCGGCTAGGCTGGCTGGCGCTCCAAGCCCCGCAACGCTGGGGGGATGATTTTTGGCCGCAGCCCTACGAGCACTTGGCGAGGGTGTTCCGCGACCTTGGACATGATGAGGATGCCCGCCGCGTACTCATCGCCAAGGAACGCTTGCAGCGCAGCGCGCGGCGCAAGCGGGCGCCCAATCGGGTCTGGCGCTTTCTGCTTGGTGCCGCCGATGGGGTCCTGGCTGTGACCTTGCTGTACGGACGCCAACCTCTCCTCGCCTTTGCTTGGCTGATGTTTTTCTGGATGCTGGGTGCCGGGGTCTTTCATCATGCCGAGCGCATCCGGGCAATCATGCCCAATAGTCCGGTCGTGCTGCGCTCGCTGGAATGGACGTTGTGCGGGTTGGAACGCAGCGAGTCCCGCTTTCTCATAACGACCCGACAGGAGATGCACGGGCTGGCGGCCGCAGGACAGGCGCAGCTCGACTGCTTCAGGGAACAGTTTGAGGCAGCCGGCTATCCCACGTTCAATCCCTGGATGTTCTCGCTGGAGACGCTGTTTCCGATTCTTGAGATCGGTCAGAAGGACTTCTGGCGACTCAATTCGTCGGCGCCAGGCGGTACATTAGTAATGGGCTTCTTCTATTTTCAGTCCTTGATCGGCTGGGCACTCAGCCTGCTCGCTGTCGCAGGCTTCTCCGGGCTGGTGAAATCGCGGTGATGCCAAATCCTGCGGATCCGCGCTCTTGGCCCACTCACGGAATTCGATGCTTAATCCTGGCATATTGTTTTGCACACCATCATTGCAACGGAAGCACCCAGGGCACCATCAACACGCTAACCACCATGACCACCAGGGCGAAGGGCAAGCCGACCTTCACGAAGTCGCCGAAACTGTAATTGCCCGGAGTAACAACCAGCGTGTTCGTTGGCGACGACACAGGCGTCATATAGGCGGCCGAAGCAGCCAGTGCCACGATCATCGCGAAGGGATAGGGCGACAGGCCAAGTTCGACGGCGACGGCGATGGCGACCGGCGCCATCAGCACGGCTGTCGCCGTATTCGAAATGAATAGGCCGAGCATAGCCGTTGTCATGAACAGCAGCGCGAGCACCACGTGCGACGAGTACTGGCCAGCCAAGGCAACCAGGGCGTCGGCCGCGATTTGGACGCCGCCGGTGCGCTGAAGAGCGATGGAGAAGGGAAGCATTCCAACGATCAGCACAATGGTCTTCCAGCTAATCGCCCGGTATGCGCTTGTCATGTCCACGCAACGGAACAGACCCATCAGCAGGCAGCCGATCAACGCGGCCTGCACGTTCGGCACCACGCCCGTGATCATCAGCCCGACCGTGAGGGCAAGGCTGAGCACCGCTTCGACTGCCCGGCCCGGCGCTGGCAGCGCATCGTCGAACTCGGCAGGCAGGTTCAGCAGCACAAGCTCCGCATTCTCGCGCCGCAACTGCTGGAGGTCTGACCAGAAGCCGAATAGCAGCAGCGTATCCCCGACCGCGAGCTTCTGTTCAAGGAGGCGCGGCCCCGCGGGCTTTTGGCCGTGACGCAGACCGATGGCGGTTACGCCGAAATCGGAGCGCAGACGGGCCTGCAGGATGGTCTGGCCGATCAGGGGAGATTCCGCCGGCACCAGCGCTTCGACCATCCCAATCTGCTGCGTGCGGGAGGTGAAGTAGCGGCTACCTTCGGCAAGCGGCAATTCCTCCAGCCGATTAAGTGCGAAAAGGGCAACCGTGTCCTCATCCGTGCCCTGCATGTCGGCCAGCAGAATATCGCCCGCTGTCAGGACCTCCTGGCCGCGGGGACGCACCAGATCCACCACACCGAAGCGCCCAGCCCGTTCGATGGCGAGAATGTTGAGCCCCTTGTCGCGCAGCTTGAGGTCCTGCAACGGGCGGCCGGCGAGCGGTGAATCGTCGCTGACGCGCAGCCGATACTCGCGATCTGGCAGGTCGTAGAGTTCGATCCAGTCCTGCAGGCGAGCGCGGCGCGCAACCGGAGCGTCATTTGCTGCGGCCTGGCCGCTACCCCGCAGCAGACGCCGGGCGAGCAGCATGTAAGTGACGCCGAGCACGAGGATCGGCAGCCCGAAGGGTGTAATGCCGAAGAAGCCAAACCCTTCAAAGCCGCGCCGGACGAGTTCGGCGTTCACCATCAGATTCGGCGCGGTCGCAATCAGCGTAAGCTTGCCGCTCAGCAGCGCCGCGACCGAAAGCGGCATCATCAGCGCGCGCGGCGATGCGCCGGTGCCCTGGCAAAGCCGCAGCACGATCGGAATGAAGATCGCGACCACCGCCGTACCGCTCATGAAGGCGCCGAGACCGGCAGCAGCCAGCATCAGCATCACCAGCGCGCGCCCCTCATGGCCGCCCGTCGTTTGGCCGATCCAGTCCCCGATGCGGCGCGCGACGCCGGTTCGGACGAGGCCCTCCCCGATGACGAAAAGTGCTGCGATCAATACGATGCTCGGATCGGCGAAGCCGGCAAGCGCCTCCGACATGGTCAGGACGCCGGTGAAGGGCAGCAGCACAATCATCAGCAGTCCGACCGCATCCATGCGAGGGCGGTTGGCCACGAACATCACGATCGCGGCCGCGAGCAGGAGCAGGACGAGAAGAAGCTCAGTGTTCATGGGCAGGAACCTTGGAGGCAGGCGTTGCGCCCGCAAGTGTCTTGCCGGGCGAGCATGGGCGTCACGAAACACGTCCGCCCGTCCATCGCTAGCACGGCCTGCGCGCGGATGCACAGCGGCAGGAAGGTGACGCGCCAGGGTTCGTCTTGCGTGCCAGCGGTCCGCGGCGGCGGGTCAGGCGAACACCATCCGTCTACGTCAGCCTGACTTTGGCGGCAAGCCGATCGAGCACGCTTCGCAATAGACCATTCTACCGGCACAGACGATTCGGCGTCAGCTTTGCGGAACCCAATCGCGCGCCGCCCCCTGCCAAGACCGAGATGGGGCTGGCTGGGATGCTTCGCACATATATGGAACCGCGCGCCCGTAGTCTGGAAACATTTCTAGATGGATAAAACAATAAAGTTTGGGCCTTAAGAGCGACGGTCCTTTACAAATGCATGAACCGCGGACGGCACAAGAAGCGAAGTGTCCGGCCCAACGCAGGTTCGGTCAGGGTAGCAAGCAGCACGGGGAGAAATGGCGTGACCTTCGGAGAAGCTGACGATTTCGTCTCGACAGGAAGCTTGCCGAGCCCAGCGCAGGTTCGGGGCCTATTGGACGCGGCCTACCAGCAGTTCGCTGCCCACAACGAAGGCGCGGTGTCGCGCGTTTATCCGGCGCTCGCCCGCGTGAAGCCGGAGCTGTTCGGGATCTGCCTAGCAGGGGTGAGCGGCAACACCTACAGCATCGGCGCCGCCGAACACCCCTTTACCATAATGTCTGTGTCCAAGCCCTTTGTCTTCGCGCTGGTCTGTCAGGTGATCGGGCCGGACGCGGTGCGGAAGAAGATCGGCGTCAACGCGACTGGCCATGCCTTCAACTCGGCTGCGGGCATCGAGCATATGCCGGGCGGGCGCACCAACCCGATGGTGAATGCCGGCGCCATCGCGACCACCAGCCTAGTGCCGGGTGCGGA
>JBEIHO010000139.1:0-5532 GCA_040381215.1 Alphaproteobacteria bacterium
AGGCGGCTACGCTGATGAGTTCGTTGGAACGCGTGGTGCTGGTCATGTGTCTCTCGTACGGATGCGTGTTCAATCCAACTGTTGCCCGGTCAGACCGGGGCCTGCACGTCGATGGCGAAACGGGAAATACGGCACGTCGGTGCAGAATTCGTGCACCAGACGGATCACCCTACCCCGCTGACGCCAGCCCGTCCGGACTGACGCATTTCCCGTGTACTGACCGTAAACGAAGTCACAGCAACCGTCGATTGCCAAGGCGGCTGCGGGCGCGCCGATTTGTTTTGTCGCTGGCGGAATAGCCGGACGTGTAGCCTGGCGATGACACAAAATTGAACTGCCGCAGGGTCTGGTTCGCCTCGTTGGGGTATGGGGTGAAAGCAGGACGCCTGCCGGGTGTGCGCTTTGCCGGATGGCCCTGTGAACCGTTGGGGGTTTGTTGTGCGTTTCAAAGCTGGCGATTATCATCCGTTAAGCATGAGCCAGGAGCAGGAGGGTTCCCGCGTGAGGAAATTTGCCGTCATGACCGCAGTCCTGGGCTGGCTGGTTGCCGCGGGGGCTGGCAGCGCGAGCGAGCCGGCGCCGCCTGCGGCGCAGACACCACCGCCAGCGAACGGCACGCCATGCCTGTTCGCGCGACAGATTTCCGGCTGGTCGCAGCTTGATGACCAGACCGTGGTGCTGCGGTCGGGGTCCCGCAAGTTCAAGGTCACATTCGTGGGCCCCTGCCGACAGGCGAAGTGGGCCTACGCCGCGCGTGTCGACAATTTCGGGGTTTGCGTACGGCCGGGCGATGTCATGATCTTCTCCTCGCCGTTCGGTCACCCGATCGGGGAGCATTGGCCACATTGGGGGCAGCGGTGGCCGGCCAATGGCTTTGACCAGCGATGCATGGTCCAGTCGGTCAGCCAGCTTCCGCCCGGCTGGACGCCGCCGCCAAAGACGACGCCAACGCCTTGACGTGCTTCATCCCCTGAGCGTCGCGCCGCAGGCCTTTGCAACAGCCGCCACGAGCTTCGTCGAAACGGCCTCGATATCGGTATCGGAGAGCGTTCGATCCCTGGGTTGCAGGCGTACGCTGATCGCAAGCGACTTGTGGCCGGGCTCTACGCCCTTGCCTTCATAGACATCGAACACGGTGACGCTTTCGATCAGGGTCCTGTCGGATGTCGTGGCTGCGCGGACAATGTCGGACGCAGGCACGGACGCCTTGACGAGGAACGCAAAGTCACGCTCCACCGCCTGGAAGTCCGATGTCTCGAGCCGGGCTTTTGTCTTTGTCGGCTTGGCCTTGATGGCGGGAAGCGCCTCAAGAACGACCTCGAATGCAGCGACGGGCCCCTGAAGGTCGAAGGCCTTGAGCACGCGCGGATGCAATTCGCCGAAGTGCGCGAGGACTACCTTGGGGCCGAGGCGCAGCACGCCCGAGCGTCCAGGGTGATACCAGGCCGGCGCGTCGGTCGAGACCTGCACGGTCTCCGGTGCCATGCCGCAGGCTTCCAGCACCGCGAAGACGTCGGCCTTTGCCTGAAACACATCGGCTGCCCATTGATGCTTCGACCAATGCCTCGGACCGGCGCCCGTGCGAACGCCCGTGGCCATGGTGGCTTGCTGTCCGGGATCGGGCCCGTGGAACTGAGGGCCCACCTCGAACAGAGCCAGGTCCTTCTGGCCGCGCGCGGCGTTGCGCTGCAGGGCTGCGAGAAGCCCCGGAAGCACGCTCGGCCGCATCGCGTCGAGGTCGGCTGATATCGGGTTTGCGAGAATGAGGGCGTCAGCCACGCCACCAAAGAGGGAGGCCTGAGACTGGGAAACGAACGACCAGGTGATGGCTTCCGACAGTCCACGTGCGGCGAGCGTGCGGCGTGATGCGCGCACGCGCTTCTGCATTGGCGTCAGCACCGGGAGCGGCACGGATGCAGGTCGCGGCAACGGGGTCGAAGGCACCTTATCCAGGCCGTGGATCCGGATGACTTCTTCAACCAGATCGGCCGGCCCATGAACATCAGGACGCCAACCCGGCACGGTCACGCGCGTGCCGACGGTCGCCTTGAAGCCTAAACGATCCAGAATGCCCATGGCTTCGGCCTGGTGCATCTTAACGCCGCAGAGTTTCTCAACCTGCGCCGGGTCAAAGGTGATCTCGCGGCGCGTATCGGGCGCGCGGCCGGCAACGGTCAGGTCGCTGGGCTCACCGCCGCAGAGGTCGAGCACCATCTTCGTGGCGAGGTCGAGACCGCCGGCGACGTAGTCCGGATCGACGCCCCGCTCGAAGCGATAGCGGGCATCAGAGTTGATACCGAGTTCGCGGCCGGTGCGCGCCGTGCGCACGGGATCGAACCACGCGCTCTCGATGAACACATTGGTCGTTGCCTCGGTCACGCCGGTGCTTTCACCGCCCATGACGCCGGCAAGGCCAAGTACGCCGCTGTCGTCGGCGATGACGCACATTTCGGCGTCGAGCGCATAGGTCTTGCCGTCAAGCGCCGGCAGTGACTCTCCGGTGCGTGCCAGACGCGCATGGATCTCGCCCTTCAGCTTGTCGGCATCATAGACGTGCAGCGGGCGCGCGCGGTCGAGGGAGATCAGGTTGGTGATATCGACGAGCGTCGAGATCGGACGCAAGCCCACCGCCTTGAGACGCTGCTGCAGCCATTCCGGCGAGGGGCCGTTCTTCACGCCGCGCACCAGGCGGCCGGCGAAGACCGGGCACGCGCCGCGGTCGGCTGGCTCGAAGCGCAGGCCGATCTGAACCGGATTGTTGAAGCGCGCGGCGATATTGATCGGCTGCTCGTGCTTGAGGCGGCCGAGGCCTGCTGCGGCGAGGTCGCGGGCGATGCCACGCACGCCGGTACAATCCGGCCTGTTGGGCGTCAGCTTGATTTCGATAACCGGATCGTTGAGGCCCAGGATCTCGGCGAACGGCTTGCCGACCGGTGCATCTTCCGGCAGGTCGATGATGCCGTCGTGTTCCTCGCTCAGGCCCATCTCGCGTTCGGAGCAGAGCATGCCATTCGATTCAACACCGCGGATCGACGATTTCTTGAGCTCGAGGCCGGTCGCAGGGATCACCGTTCCAGAGCGGGCGAACACACCCTTCATGCCGGTGCGCGCGTTGGGCGCGCCACAGACGACTTGCAGTTTCTCGGTGCCTGTATCGACGATGCAGACGCGCAGCTTGTCGGCGTTGGGGTGCTTTTCAGCCGAGACCACATAGGCGACCGTGAAGGCCGCGAGGTCACGCGCCTTGTCCTCGACGCTTTCGACCTCGAGGCCGATATGGGTGAGCGTGTCGGCGATCTTCTCGACGGACGCGTCGGTGTCGAGATGGTCCCTGAGCCAGGAGAGGGTGAATTTCATCGGGTGCCCTCCATCTTCCAGGGCAAGCGGCGCGCGATACGGCTACCCAAGGGTGCGTGTCTCTGGGTGGCCGGGTCAAGCCCGGCCATGACGATCGAATACGTGGTCATCGCGAAAGCCCTCCTGCAAGCGAGGGGACATCGAGGGCTGCGAATCCATAGTGCCTGAGCCAGCGGATGTCGGCGTCGAAGAAGGCGCGCAGGTCTGGCGCGCCGTATTTCAGCATGGCAAGGCGGTCGAGACCCATGCCCCACGCGAAGCCCTGGTATTTTGCGGGATCGTGGCCGCACATCTCGATGACCTTGGGATGGACCATGCCGCAACCGAGGATCTCGAGCCAATCATTGCCCTGCCCCAGCTTGATCTCGGCACCGGAACGATCACAGCGGATGTCGACCTCGGCCGAGGGCTCAGTGAAGGGGAAGTGCGATGGCCGGAGGCGCATTTCCACCTTGGGAACCTCGAAGAGCGCACGGCAGAATTCCTCGAGGATCCACTTCAGGTGGCCCATATGCGCGCTCTCGTCGATGACGAGACCTTCAATCTGGTGGAACATCGGGGTGTGCGTCTGGTCGGAGTCCATGCGGTAGACCCGTCCCGGCACGATGATGCGGATCGGCGGCTTCTGGGCCAGCATGGTGCGGACCTGCACGGGCGAGGTGTGCGTGCGCAAGAGATGGCGCGACCCGTCGGGCTTCGGCCTGAGGTAGAAGGTGTCATGCATCTGCCGCGCCGGATGCTCGGGCGGGATGTTCAGCTTGGTGAAGTTGTAATCATCAAGCTCGATCTCGGGGCCCTCGGCGATCGAGAACCCCATATCGGCGAAGATGGCGATGGCCTCGTCGAGGATCTGGGAAACGGGGTGAATGCGGCCCGACAGTTCAGGCCTCGGGGACAGGGTGACGTCAACGCGCTCGGTGGAGAGCTTTGCCTCCATCGCCGCATCGCCGAGCTCAACCTTGCGCTGCGCCAGGCGGGCTGACACGCGGTCACGCATTGCGTTCACGGCAGCGCCGAACGTCTTGCGGTCTTCCGGGCTCATGGTGCCGAGCGACTTCAGGAGCTCGCTGATCGAGCCCTTCTTGCCCAGAAGATCGACGCGCACGGCTTCAAGAGCGCCTTCATCCCCGGCGCCGTCGATGCGGGCTGTGGCGTCGCGTTCAGTCTTTTCGAGATCCTGCATGGTGTTCGTTCCGATTCGCGTCCCAAAGTTCTATCCCGGATATGCACGACGGTCCGCTTCTGGCGGACCGTCAGGCGCATTCCGGATGAAGAACGGCGAAACGAACTGGCTAACGAACAGCCCTACTTCGCCGCGCTGGCTGCCTGGGTGACCAGGGCTTTGAAGGCCTCGGGCTCGCGTACGGCGAGATCGGCGAGGATCTTGCGATCGACCGAGATCCCTGCCTTGCCGAGACCGCTGATAAATCGGCCATAGGTCAGGCCGTGCTCGCGGACGGCAGCATTGATGCGCTGGATCCAGAGCGCGCGGAAATTGCGCTTGCGGGTTTTCCGGTCGCGGTAGGCCCAGTATTTGCCCTTCATTTGGGCGTCCTTCGCGTAGCGGAAGAGTTTCGAGCGGCGGCCGCGGTAGCCTTTCGAGGCTTTGACGACGCGCTTGCGGCGGGCGCGGCTGGCGGGAGCGTTGGTGGCTCTTGGCATTTTCTAAAACCCCGCGTTTCGGCGGGGCCTCCTTGGAGCGGTTGTTCGTTTCGTTGGGATCCCCGGACTCACCGGCTCCTGTATCCCCGGAAGTCTCCGGGGCAGTCCAAGGGATCTGGTTTCAGCGCGCTGTCAGTGGCTGAACGGGAGGCAGGCCTTGATGCGGTCCACATCGGATTCGTGGACCACGGCCGCCTTCGCCATGTGGCGCTTTTTCTTGGCGTTTTTGGATGCCAGGAGGTGGCGCCGCGAGGCCTTGTTGCGGACGAGCTTCCCGGTGGCTGTGACCTTGAAGCGCTTGGCAACGGACTTGCGCGTTTTGCTGCGTGCGATGGGTTTTGGCATTGGAAAAGGGTGTGGAGCGTAGCAACCGCCGGGCGGGATGCAATGGGATTTTTGCGGGGCAGGGCGGAGTCGGCGCTCATAGAGCGCAGCTACAGGGGACTTTTGAGATCGAGGAGGATTTTTCCCTGGCGGGACGGTGAGGCGGCGAGGGTGAGGGCGGATTGGACT
>JBEIHO010000140.1:0-5379 GCA_040381215.1 Alphaproteobacteria bacterium
GGCAAAGCCAGCTCGCCACTCTGGCATGAAGACGAGTTTCCAGCCTGGTCAGCATCAAAGAAGCAGTTCGATCCCGCGGCGTATCCGCGGTACACGCAAACCTGGCAGCAGACGCTATCCCACATCTGCGCGCCCACTCTCCTCATCTATGGGGAAGCCGCCAGAGGCAGCCTTGTGACGCCCGCGATTGCAAACGAGGCGACAACCCTGAACCCCCATCTGCGTACCATCCAGATCAGCGGCGCCGGTCACAATGTCCGAAGAGAAAATTTCTCAGACTACCTCGCAGCGGTTCAGGAGTTCCTGGCAGATTCATAATGGCCCGCGGAAAGACACCGCGGCGCTGGCAATCACTTGAAAGCCGTGAACGCAAACGACGACGCGCCTGTCCGCTCCCGCACCGCTGAACGCTCCGAACGTGCATGCCCGATCGAAAGGATGTTGGATGCTGCCCGAGCCAAGCAAGGATGACACGGCAATCGCAGCCGGCCAGAAGAAAACGCCCCAGCTCGTCAAGCTTGCCTATGGACTGGGAGGCGCTGTCCAGAATGGCGGGTTCGACACAGCAATCGGCTTCAGTTTCTTCTACTACTCAGCAGTACTTGGACTGTCACCTTCGCTCGTCGGCATCGCGCTCGCTGTCGGCCTTGTCTTCGACGCGCTCGTTGACCCCTTCATCGGCTCCTGGTCCGATAATCTCAAATCCCGCCTGGGTCGGCGACTGCCGCCCATGATCGCGGCCGTGCCCCTTGTCGCGGTCTCGATGGGCCTGCTGTTCTCTCCGCCGCAGGGGCTGAGCGAACTCGCCCTGTTGGGGTGGTTGACCGTGATGACGGTGTCGGCGCGGGGGGCGATGTCCCTTTTCAACGTTCCGTTCCTGACACTGGGTGCAGAGCTGGAAACAGGTTACGCGTCGCGGACAGGTCTGGTGATGTATCGCGTCATCACAGGTCTCATGGTCTCGGTTGCGATCACCGCCGTCGGCTACTCGGTCTACTTCGCTGATGGCGGCCTACTGAAACCGGCGAGCTATCCCGGATTTGGATGGTCCGTTGCAGGATTTCTGTTCGTCAGCATGACGTTCTGCTGCCTCGGCCTCCAAAAATTCGCGGCTGGACTGCCCCAGCCCGAGCCGAGCCCTTCTCCGATGTGGAAGCGGCTGCCAGGCGGAATTGTTGAAATCTTCCGCAACCGGTCATTCCGGTTTCTGTGCATCGCCGCGGTGCTTTTCTATGGAGCCCTCGGCGTCAACGCCAGCCTCAACAGCTACTCCTTCATCTTTGTCTGGCGTATGAAAAGTGAGACCATTCAGTTTGTGACCTACGCATTTCTTGCCGGCACCCTTCTGGGCGGCATGGTCGCACCCATGCTCCAGAAACTTATCGAGAAGAAGAACGTCGTCCTGGTGGGCTTCGGGCTGCTAATCGCGAACTGGCTGGTCCTGCAAGGCCTCCAGTTGGCAGGCCTCTACCTGCCGCTGGGCGATGACGCCGTGCTGCCCATGCAGATCAACTCATTCACCGCCGGCGTCGGCATCGGCTTCGTGTCGGTGGTCTATCCCTCAATGATGGCTGATGCAGCCGACGAGCATGAGCTGCTCTTCAAGAACCGCCGGGAGGGGCTCTACTTTGCCGGCCTCGGACTTGCGAACAATGCCGGGCGAAGCATAGGCGTGATGATGGCGGGCTTTGCCCTCGACCTGATCAGCTTCCCAAAGGGGGTGACCCCGGACGACGTTGCGGTCCTGCCCGGAAGCGCCCAGTCCCAGCTTGTGCTGATCTGGGGACCGCTCCCCGCAATCGTGGCGATCGCATCGATGGTGGTCTTTGCCCGCTACCGCATCACACGGGCCCGACACCGGGACATATCCATCGCGCTGGGCCGCGTCATCTGACGCTCTACCTCGCCCAGCCCCTGAGATGGAGGTGACCTGCCCCAGAATTTTCGGGCCTCTGCAAGCTTGAATCGCGAACGGCAGATTCGGGCCCCAACCTCGCAAAGCCGGCTGAGCGCTACGAATGGCAGGGTCGCCCGTGAATTGCCTGTCACTCCTGCCCTGCTGATCAGGCAGGGCCTCGCCCAGAAGGCGTCAGTCGATGCTGTCGGCAAGCGATGCTGGGCTGCTCGGTGATACCGCCGCCCGTTTGCTCGGCCGCGAGCGGCGCCTAGGTCTGGTGTCAGCTCCATAGCGAACATCCAGCCAGTATTCAAACAGAGCTCCTTTCCGGCGACAGGGCGGGCGCTGGCATATCTTTGCGACATGTATGACAGAGGACGGCCCCTAGCTTTCCCGGCGCTCGGGCGGGCCGTACCCGTGCGGGCGGGGCGGGGAGCTCGGGTCATGAATGATGGAGGCAGATCTCATGGGTAGGTGGCGCAGCTACACACCAAGTCTATCGTCAGGGGCAATGTGCGGGCTCGTTCTCATACTTGCGACAGCGGCCTGCACATCACCGCCATCTTCTGTCGCACCCACT
Source organism: Alphaproteobacteria bacterium (assembly GCA_040381215.1). Lineage (GTDB taxonomy): Bacteria > Pseudomonadota > Alphaproteobacteria > Micropepsales > Micropepsaceae > SZUA-430. Next base: position 2,478 of record JBEIHO010000140.1, read on the forward strand.
GCGCCTTCAGTCGGTATGCCAGGTACACAGGATGTCGCCAGGCATGTTGCGCTCATCAGTTTCACCGCCCGTGATGGCCGCGTTATTCCGGCGGCTGTCTCGACACCTGTCGGCAAGGGTCCCTTCCCGGTGGTCGTGACGATTCATGGGGGCAGCGGTGACCGGACGGCAGATGTCCTTGAAGGTCTGGCCTCGCCAGGGTCCGATAGTCCGGTGGTTCGCATGCTGAACGAGCAGCCCTGGATCATCGTGGCGCCAGACTATCGCAATGACTGGCTTGGGGCTGAGCGGTTGGATGTCGTTGATGCGATTGAAGCGGCGCGAACCTTGCCCGGGGCTGATAGGGATCGCGTCGCCATCGTCGGCGGCAGCAACGGCGGACGCCTGGCCCTGATGGCGTCCATCCTTTCGCCACGCTCGTCTCAGTGCGTCATTGCTGGCTCGCCTTTCATGACGGATCCTCTCATCTTTATGAACGGCGAAGCAGGACTTGCGCCGTTCTCCCAGGCGACACCTGCATCCCTGTCCTGGATGATGCAGACGCGAGCGCGGATGGATCGGCCGGTTGAGCGGAGTGCGCGACGCCAGGGTCTCACGCGCGATGAACTGCTCAGAGAGAACGTCATCCGGGATCATGCGGGGAAGATAGAGGCGCGTGTCCTGCTCCTGACGAGCCGCGCCGATGAGCAAGTCCCTCACATCATGCTGGAGGGACTGATCAGCGCGCTCCAGCAAGATGAGCGCAAAGGTCATCAGATCCTGATCGTGGAGGATAGCCTGCACGGGTTCTACTGGGGGCGGGACGGAGAGTTTGGCGCACGCGCAGGTCGCGGACCGAGGACGCCTCGGCAACAGGCTGAGGAAGACGCCGTACGCGAAGCTATGAAGCAGTTTCTGACGGGCTGCCTGGCAGACCCATAAGGGCCCCGACCTCGCAAAGCCCGCTGGGTGCTACGACTGGGACTGTCAGGGTAACTCTCACAGCTGGATTCCCGGGCAAAGCGCAGGATTCCGCTCACGCGACCGCCCTCGCCCAGACGGAGTCCGCCCGCGCGCGGAAGATCCTGAGCGTCGGCCGGCTGATCATGTGTCGCTGAAAATCGAACGCGTTGTAGACCGCCGCGTGCGTCGTCAGAAATCGCTGCGCAGAGCTTTGTGATTTGAACCCGAGCATCTTTCGCTCGCGCCTTCGGATCGGCAGATGTGAATTCTCAGCGCGGCTGTTCTCGCGCAGGCGACCTGGCCTGTGAACCCCTTCCCTGCCGAGCGCCCGAAGCGCCGAGCCATACGATGTGAGCCCGTCGGTGACGATACTCTCCGGCTCGACCAGCTGGCTGCGAAGCAGCTGCTTCAACAGTTTCAACGCTGCGTGCGTGTCGCGCCTCTTCTGCACGACGAGGTCAAGAACCTCGCCCTTATCATCAACTGCGCGCCACAGGTACACGCGCTCGCCGCCGATCTTGCAGACCATCTCGTCGAGATGCCAGCGAGGCGAAGGCGGCAGTTTGCTTCGGCGCAGATTGGCTGCGATCTTCGGACCGAACTTCACCGTCCAGGCGCGGATCGTCTCGTAGCTCACATCGACGCCGCGGTGAGCGAGCATCTCCTCAACATCGCGCAGGCTCAGCGTGAAACGGAAGTACAGCCACACCGCGTGCTGAATGACGGTTGCCGGGAACCGATGCCGTTTGTACGAAATTCGCGCCATTGGGGTCTCCCGAACGCCAATGAACACGGCCTTACCAGAGACTGGTTAGCGTTAGTCTGACATCACCGGGCGAACGGGTTCATGGCGCTGGTCCAGGAGGCGCCACACGCATTTCCAAGGGCGAGGTCTGGAAGCGATCAGGGCACCCGAATTCTGCGGTTGATTTCAGAAGCACGTACGCGCGCGCTTGAGACTGCCGAGCAGAAGATCGTTGCAGCCTGGCTGGCCCAGCGCGCGCAATGAGTGCGTGTGATCCGCCAGGAGAACAGATGCGGGTATCCAGGCAGAGCGAATCGATGAGGCCGGTTTCCTGAACCCAGCCCGGGGTCACGACCACAAAGGGCGTGAACCGGAGTGTGGTCGCGGCGGCGCCCAGCTATTTGGTGCCGTGCCGCGACCGGCGACGGCTTCCTTAGGAAGCCGGCGCTGAAGCCGGTTGCGACATGCAGTTCTTTTGAATTGCAGCCTGTTGGATCGCATCGCTCTCCCCTTTAAGACGGGAGAGTTCGGCAGACTGATCGCCGCCGCCAAGGAAGAATACCGCCGGCCAGAAGAGAACAACCGCAACCCCGGTGGCCACCGCGTCGTTGTTTGCTTTCTGTTGCTGCTGGCCAGTGACTTCCGCCACGCGAGCGCCGATGCGTTGCGATTCAAGGCCCAACTGCTGGCAGGTGAAATTCTGATACTGAAGCGGCGACACATAGGTGGCGGAGATGTTTTGGGGGGAGCTCGCGCATGCAGATAGAAGCGCTGCAGCCGTAACGCTGATTACCACGGTTTTCATTGTCGGATTTCCCCTGAGTTTCAACCCCTTGATGGTGCGCCCACTTTCGCCGCAGCAGGAAGTTGCTGTCAATGCGCTCTAAAGAGTGGATTTTGCGGCGACGATTTCGATCCACAAAAGAAGCGGCGACATGACCACCGCTGCGCTGCTGACGTAGGCCTCTCTAGATGCCCCGGCGACTTATGCGTTTGTCGAGCGGGTAGCGTCCACAGATGGTGTAAATTCACTGACGGAGCGCTTCGGGCGCGCGGACCGCAAGGGTCAGCGCGCGCCCGGGGCGCGGTCGGCGGGAGGGGTGGTCATCGGAGAGTCCCGGCAGGGTGGCGTTGCGGGACTGTCAGCTTAGCTCGGCAACACAAAATCTCTTGCAGGCCGCGGGATCCCGCTTATGCGACCGCCCTCGCCCAGAC
>JBEIHO010000141.1:0-5364 GCA_040381215.1 Alphaproteobacteria bacterium
CAGGCGCGGTCGGCTCTGTGCGCGGGCCGAACGCCATGATGGGCTGGCCGTCCTTGCCGAACAGCAGCTTGTGAAAATTCCACAGCGGGTCGGCCGGCTCGCCGAGCTCCTGCTTCATCCACTTGTAGAAGGGGTGGGCCGCGTCACCCTTCACATCCGTCTTTTCGGTGAGCGGAAAATCGACTCCGAACGTGGCGGAGCAGAACGATGCAATCTCGTCGTTCGTGCCCGGCTCCTGTCCCATGAACTGGTTAGACGGCACGCCGAGCACCACAAGCCCCTTGTCCTTCAGATCGTGATACAGCGAGACCAGTCCCTCATACTGCGGCGTCAGCCCGCACTTCGAGGCGACATTCACCACCAGCACCGGATGCCCTTTGAACTGGCTCAGCGGCAAAGCCTTGCCGTCGATCGCAGTGAAGCTGAAATCATGAGCTGTTGTCATTTGTCGACCTTCCATTTCATCTGGAACTCTATCTCTTCGCCGTCGCTTCCGCGCTCGTGCTCGATGTTGAATACAGCGCGCGCGGGGACATGGATGCGTTCTCCAGCGACCTGGATCACGAATGGCTCGCCCGCCTCGACGCTATCAGCAAACCGCCGCAGCTTCGCAACAAACTGCGCGCGGGTGTAGGTTTTCTCGACATCACGCTGGGGTTTGCGGGTTGCCATCAGGACTCCAGTTCGTCGAAGCTCGGCCTCTGGGCGACAGTAGTGGTTTCGTTCGGCGGGCAATAGGGGTCACGCAATTGAAACTCTTTATGCAGCGTGCGTGTTGCATTGGCCTGATCGCTCAGATCGGTTTCTTGGGCTTGGCTTGCGCAGACGAATTGCCGGTAACGCTTCTGGACGGAAAGCTTTCCTTCTCCGTCTCAGAGGACTGGCAAACAAGCGAGCTTACAAACACGACGCTTGAGATCGAATCACGCAATCCTAAAACTTGGCGAAAGTGCTCTATCAAAACGGGCGCGCGTCCTTCTTTTGGTCGAGACCAGGCCGAGGAAAACAGTGTGTTGCGCCAATACACCGGCCCCTCGATGCAGGAAGGAGAGGCGCGCCATTACACCTCGTTTGAAGAACGACAGGGTGTCGTCGTCTTCAAGTTCGGCTCCACCGCCTACGATACTACCTCTGAGGGGCGTCAGTTTTTTCTCGTGGATTCGCACCATACGCAGGTCGTCTCGATAATGTGTTTCGTATACGCGGAGGAAAAAGCCGAAACATTTCCAGCGGTGATGGCGTTCCTTGACTCCATGACGATCGCAGGCCGCTAGACGGAAGTGTCGTCTCGGGATTTCTGCTATCTTCGCTCCACCCCCTTCGCCCTATCCCAAACCCGCCCCTCCTCGATAAGCCGGTCGGTGTTCGTTCGGATTGCCTCTCCCAGACGCTCCACCATCTCATCTTTCCCCAACCCCGGCGGGATCGGATGGAGAAATTCGATCACTGCGGGCCCGGGATACTTGGCATAGTCCTGCTCCTGCCAGCGCAGCCCGAGACTCGTCGCCACCGGCACCACCGGCCATTGCGAGGTCTCCTGCATGTGCCAGACGCCCGCGCGGATGCGCTTGTGCTCGCCCACCTTGGTCAGATGCCCCTCGGGATAGATCAGCACGATGCGCTTCTCATCCGCCGCCCTGGCGAAACTCGCCGCCAGATCCTTGCGCGCATCGGGCCCGCCGCAATTGTCGATCACGATCGCACCCAGCTTCTCCAGCACCTTCGGCACCAGCGGAAACCGCTCGAGATGGTCGCCCGTAACGAACGCGACGTCGTCGAACTGCACATACATCAGGAAGCCATCGCCATAGCTCGAATGCTTCGGCGCCACGATGAATGGCGGCGGCGGCAGCCGCTCGCGCCCGCGCACCTCGGGCTGGATGCCAACCAGCATCATCAGCTGCACCATACGCCGCGAATAACGCTTCACCGCCCAGCGCACACCGGCACGACCCGGCGTCAGCGCCAGCACCGCCGCCATGAACACGTAGAGGATCGACACCCACCAGAAGACTACCGCAAAGAAAAACGCGCGCATGCACCGCTCTTTGGTTGAAGGCCGGCTCGCACCCGCGCCAACGCCGGTCGACGCCTTCAGGTCGATGGGTTGAGCTTGTCCTGCGTCCTCAGCTCGAAATCGCTCGCGTCATGCCGCTCGTGCAACTGGCTCTCCGGCGCTCCGAATGTGCGGTTCACCATCCGCCCCCGCTTCACCGCGGCGCGCCCGGCAATCTGGTCGGTCCACCGAATGACGTTCTTGTATTCATGCACAGCGAGGAACTCGCCAGCGTTGTAGAGAACACCCTTCACCAGCGCGCCATACCAGGGCCAGACCGACATGTCGGCGATCGTGTAGTCACTGCCGGCCAGATACTCGCTCTCGCCCAACCTTCGATCCAGCACATCCAGCTGCCGCTTCACTTCCATCGCATAGCGGTCGATCGGGTACTCCCACTTTTCGGGCGCATATGCGTAAAAATGTCCAAAGCCGCCGCCGAGAAACGGTGCAGAGCCCATCTGCCAAAACAGCCAGTTCAGGGTCTCCGTCCGCGCCACGCGATCGGTCGGCAGGAAAGCGCCGAACTTCTCCGCGAGATACACAAGGATCGAACCGGACTCGAACACCCGCACCGGCTTTGGCTCGCCATGATCAACCATCACCGGAATCTTCGAGTTCGGGTTGATGTCCACATAGCCGCTCGAGAACTGCTCACCCTTGCCGATGTTTATCAGCCAGGCATCATACTCAGCGCCCGCATGACCAAGCACCAGCAGCTCTTCCAGCATCACCGTCACTTTCACGCCATTGGGCGTGCCAAGCGAGTACAGCTGGATAGGATGCTTCCCGACGGCGAGCACCTTTTCGTGCGTCGGCCCCGCGATCGGCCGGTTGATGTTGGCGAAGCGCCCGCCACTCTCCCTGTTCCAGGTCCAGACTTTCGGGGGGGTGTAGGCGGCGGAATCGGTCATTCACTGTTCCCTCGGCGACCAGACTGATGTGCGATACGACACGCAGCGAGACAAGGCGCCTGCACAATACTGGCTCTTTACTGCACCTGCAGATCAGGAAAGGCTGGCGTCAGGACCGGGAGATTTCGATGCGACTGATGCTTTCGCTATCCGCATTGGCGCTGACGGGCTGCGCCAGTGCACCCGCCGTCCACGATCACTGGATCCAGGGCGTCACCTACGCCCCCATCGCCAATGCAACCGGGATGAACGCCGCCTTTGTGCTGGGCGCGCCGACCCAACCCGGGCTCTACACGATCCGCGTCCACATCACCGACGGCGCGCTGATGCCGCCACACAGCCATCCCGACGACCGCATGATCACAGTCCTCTCCGGCGTGCTGCACTACGGCTTCGGAACGACCGCAGACCCCAGCGCGACCAAAGTCTATCCGGCGGGAAGCGTGTTCGTCGCCAAGGCCAACGATCCCCACTACGCCATCGGCAAGGGCGAGGCCGTGTACCAGGAATCCGGGATGGCACCGACCGGGACGAAGTGGGTCGGACAATAGTCCCGGCGACACGCTAAGCCACCCGCTCCGCCACCATCGCGTTTGCATCCTCATGCGCGCGCGACTGCCGGCTCCACAGATCCGCATAGAGCCCGCCGCGATCGAGCAACTCGCGATGCGTCCCGCGCTCCACGATCTTGCCCGCATCAAGCACGATGATCTCGTCTGCTCCCGCCACGGTCGAGAGCCTGTGCGCGACCATCAGCGTCGTGCGCCCCTTGGCCGCCTCGTCCAGCGCGCCCTGCACTTCCTGCTCGGTTGCTGAATCCAGCGCACTCGTCGCCTCGTCCAGCACAAGGATCGCAGGGTTCTTCAGGATCGCGCGCGCAATGCCCACGCGCTGCCTTTCGCCGCCGGACAACTTCACCCCCCGCTCGCCAACCCGCGTCTCCCATCCGTTCGGCAACCGGTCGATGAACTCGATCAGCTGCGCCCGCGTCGCAGCCTCGCGCAGCTCCGCATCGCTGGCGTCGGGCCGGCCATAAAGCACGTTTTCCCTCATCGACGCGTTGAAAAGCACCACGTCCTGGGGCACCAGCCCGATCGCGTCGCGCAGAGACTCCTGCTGCAGTCCACGTACATCCTGTCCGTCCACCACCACACGCCCGGCCTTGGTGTCATAGAAACGGAACAGCAGCTTCAGCAGCGTCGACTTGCCCGAACCAGACGGACCGACAACGGCAAGCTTGGTCCCGGCGGGCACGGTGAACGACACGCCATCGATTCCTGCCGAGCGTGCGTCATGCGTAAAGCTGACGCCATCGAAGCGCACCTCACCGCCTTTCACCACCAGCGGCTTCGCATCCTGCACGTCCTGCACATCTGGCTTCATGTTCAGCAGACCGTAAAGCTTCTCCAGGTCGATCGCGCCTTGCTTGATCTCGCGGAAAGCCCAACCCAGCACTGACAATGGCCGATACAGATTGCTCATGATCAGCACCACAGCCGCCATGTCTCCCGCCTGCACCTGGCCATTGAACGTCGCAAGCGCGGTGATGCCCGCCACCGCGGTGAGACCCAGCGCCATGATGATATCCTGCCCCGCATTCAGCAGGGCCAGCGAACGCGACACATCCACCATATTGCGGTTGTAGGTCTGCATCGCCGCATCGTAACGCTCGGTCTCGCGTGTCTCCGCCGCGAACGCCTTCACCGTCTCGAAATTGGTGAGGCTGTCCACCGCCAGCGCCCGCAGCTCCGTATCCGCTGCATTCAGCTTGCGCCGCTGCTCTGCGCGCCAACCCGTCAGCACGCCGGTAAACACCGCATAGAGCGCCACAGTCGCAACCGCGATCACTGCCGCGATCCAGCTGTAACGCGTCGTCAACACATACGCCGCCAGCGCAAGCTCGATCAGCGTCGGCCCGATGTTGAAGGCGAGAAAGCGGATGAGATAGTCGAGCGCCGCAACGCCCCGGTCGATTACCCGGTTCAGCGCCCCCGTCCGCCGCGTCTGGTGAAACGCCAGTGACAGCCCCTGCGCGTGACCATACGCCTCCACCGCCACCAACCGCTGCGCATCCTGGCTCACAGGCGCAAACAAGGCATCGCGCAGGTACGGCAGGTTGGCCGACAACAGGCGCGCGCCCGTCCACCAGGCCAGCAGCAGGATAACCGCCGCCATCGCGGCATCGGTCCCGGTCATCTCGTTGATGGCGTCGCCGAAGAATACCGGCGCGTAAACCGCAAATACCTTCGAGGCCAGTGTCAGCAGCAGCGCCAGCACCATAACCGGCCGCCACCGCTTCAACTCCGGCCGCGACATGATCTTGCCGATCCGCGCCAGCGACACGCCAATCCCCGCATCACCCGACTCGATCGCGTCGACGTCGGTGGGGGAAGC
>JBEIHO010000142.1:0-5346 GCA_040381215.1 Alphaproteobacteria bacterium
CCCGCGCCCCGGGGGGGGCCCCCGTTGTTTGGTTTCTGTTGTTTTGGGGCGTCCCCCCCACCCCTCCCGGCGGGGGCCCCGGGGGGGCGGGGGCGCCCCCCCCCCCCCCCGGCCATGACGAGTATTTGTTTGGTGGAGGTGCGTGATGATCGTGCGTGTGCTGAGCAGTGCCTTCGCAAGCATGGTGTTCGTTGCATCTAGCGCCCACGCAGCGCCCTTCGACGCCTACCGCGCGGCCTGCCTCGACACCGGCGTTGACGTCGCGCGCATTCGCGCCGCCGCCAGCGCCTGGTCGCAACTGACCGAGGCCGAGCGCGAAGTGCTGGCGCCCGGCAACGGAAGGTCCGTTGAGGGCTGGGCCATCCTGCGCGATGGTGCCCGTCACCTCGTCAGCATCACCTCGCGCCCCGCAGGCGCCATGGCCGGTGACCGGGCATCCTCGATGATCGTGAGCTGCAGCGTCCTCTCCCCAAAGGCAGACGAGGCGGCCGCCTTGCGCGCCTATTCCGATTTCCTGAAGCGTCAGCCCTCGTCGACCGACAAGTTCGAGGGCATGTCCACCTACACATGGTCTGTGCAGGGCAAGGGCACCATGACGCTTCATTATCTCGTATCGGGTGGCACCCTTCCGGGCCTGTCGCTCTCCGTAAGTTCAATCCGAAACTAGAAAGACGAATTTGTCATGGCCGTTCTCGTCGACAAGAACACGAAAGTGATTTGCCAGGGCTTCACCGGCAACCAGGGGACATTCCACTCCGAGCAGGCGATCGCCTACGGCACGCGCATGGTCGGCGGCGTTTCGCCGGGCAAGGGCGGATCGACCCACCTCAATCTGCCGGTGTTCGACACCGTCGCCGAAGCGGTCGAGCAGACCGGCGCCAATGCCTCCGCCATCTACGTGCCGCCTCCGTTTGCGGCGGATGCCATTCTCGAGGCGATCGACGCCGGCGTCGAACTGGCCGTCTGCATCACCGAGGGCATCCCGGTCATGGACATGATCCGCGTCAAGCGCGCGCTGCAGGGATCGAAGACACGCCTGGTCGGCCCGAACTGCCCGGGCGTCATCACCCCGGGCGAGTGCAAGATCGGCATCATGCCGGGTCACATCCACAAGCGCGGCTCGGTCGGCATCGTCTCGCGCTCCGGCACGCTGACCTATGAGGCCGTCGCCCAGACCACGGCCGTGGGCCTTGGCCAGTCGACCTGCGTTGGCATTGGCGGCGACCCGGTCAATGGCACCAACTTCATCGACGTCCTCGAGATGTACCTCGCCGACCCCGAGACCAAGTCGATCATCATGATTGGCGAAATCGGCGGCTCGGCCGAAGAAGACGCTGCCGACTTCCTCAAGCACGCCAAGGTCAAGAAGCCGGTCGTCGGTTTCATTGCCGGCGTCACGGCCCCCCCGGGCCGCCGCATGGGTCACGCCGGTGCGATCGTCTCGGGCGGGAAGGGCACGGCCGAAGGCAAGATGGACGCCATGCGCGCAGCCGGCATCACGGTTGCCGACTCCCCCGCAGCCCTCGGCACGACACTCATGAAGGTGCTCAAGGGCAACTAGGCCCTTGCATTCAAGGCCGGCCGACGCCGGCGGCATGACGGACACACAAGAGATCCCAAGATGGCATCGCCGCAGACAAAGGACGCAGGCTCGAACGCGGTTCTTGAGCAGACGTCCTTTCTTTACGGGGCAAACGCCCCCTTCATCGAGGCGCAGCTCGAGCGCTATCTCGCCGACCCCGCATCCGTTGACGAGACCTGGCGCAATTTCTTCGCCTCGATCGCGGTGTCGGACCTCTCCGTGCATCGCGCCTCGTGGGGCCGCACCGACTGGCCCGAGGCCAGCGATGACCTGACGCGTGCGCTGACCGGCGCACCCGCACCGGTCAAGGCAGACGCCAAGCCTGGCAAGGCCCCGCAGAAGGAAGCCTCCGTCAAGGAACTGCAGCAGAAGATAGCCGCCGTGGCCCCTTCGCTGTCATCCGACGAGGTGCGCCGCGCAGTCGTCGACACCGTGCGCGCGATCCAGATGATCCGCGCCTACCGCGTGCGCGGCACGCTCGAGGCCGACCTCGATCCGCTCAAGCAGACCAAACCCGTCCCCCATCCCGAACTCGATCCCGCGTCTTACGGTTTTGGCCCTGACGATCTCGACCGGCCCATCTTCATCGACGGCATGCTGGGCCTCGAGACCGCAACCGTGCGCCAGATGCTCGACATCCTGCGCCGCACCTATTGCGGCCGCATCGGCATCCAGTTCATGCACATCTCGGATCCAGAGGAGAAGGCCTGGCTCCAGCAGCGCATGGAAGGCGCCGACAAGGAGTACCAGTTCACGCCCGAGGGCAAGAAGGCCATCCTCAACAAGCTGATCGAGGCCGAGGGCTTCGAGCGCTTCTGCGCCGTGAAGTTCGTGGGCACCAAGCGCTTCGGCCTCGACGGCGGCGAAGCCCTGATCCCCGCGCTCGAGCAGATCATCAAGGTCGGCGGCAAGCTCGGCGCGCGCGAGATATCGTTCGGCATGCCGCACCGCGGCCGCCTGAACGTTCTCTGCAACGTCATGTCGAAGCCCTACCGTGCCGTGTTCCACGAGTTCCAGGGCGGTTCATCAAGCCCCGAGGACGTCGGCGGCTCCGGCGACGTGAAGTACCACCTCGGCGCCTCCTCCGACCGCGAGTTCGATGGCAACAAGGTCCACCTCTCGCTGGCAGCCAACCCCTCGCATCTCGAGGCCGTCAACCCGGTGGTCCTCGGCAAGGTGCGCGCCAAGCAGCACCAGAACAAGGACAAGGTCGATCGCACGAGCGTGATCCCCGTCCTGCTCCACGGTGACGCCGCCTTCGCAGGCCAGGGCGTGGTGGCCGAATGTTTCGCCATGTCGGGAACCAAGGGGTTCCGCACCGGCGGCACGATCCATCTCGTCGTCAACAACCAGATCGGCTTCACGACATCGCCGATCCACTCGCGCTCCTCGCCGTATCCCTCGGACGTCGCGCTCATGGTGCAGGCGCCGATCTTCCACGTGAATGGCGACGATCCGGAAGCCGTCGTCTATTGCGCGCGCGTGGCCACCGAATTCCGCCAGCGGTTCCACAAGGATGTCGTCATCGACATCTTCTGCTATCGCCGCTTCGGTCACAATGAAACCGACGAGCCGGCGTTCACCCAGCCGCTGATGTACAGGCAGATCAAGGGCCACCCCTCGACGCTGACCCTCTACAGCAAGCGCCTCGTGGACGAAGGATCTGTCTCGGCCGACGAATACGAGGGCATGAAACAGGCCTTCGAGAAGCGCCTCAACGAGGCCTTGGAGGGCGCATCTTCCTTCAAGCCGAACCGGGCCGACTGGCTCGATGGCGCCTGGGCCGGCATGAGCCCGGCAGAAGGCGACGAGCGCCGCGGCAACACCGCCGTGCCGCTCGACCGTCTGAAGCGCGTGGGCAACGCCCTCGTGACGGTTCCCTCGACCTTCAACGCGCACAAGACGGTCCAGCGCCTTCTCCAGCAGAAGGCACAGATGTTCGACGCCGGCGAAGGCCTGGATTGGGCAACGGCCGAGGCCCTGGCCTTTGGCACGCTGCTCGACGAGGGCTATCACGTCCGCCTCGAGGGCCAGGACGCAGGCCGCGGCACCTTCAGCCAGCGCCACGCCGCGCTTGTCGACCAGTCGACGGAAGAACGCTACCACCCGCTCCAGCAGGTGCGTGAAGGACAGGGCGAGTTCGAAGTGATCGACTCCCTGCTTTCCGAAGAGGCCGCCCTCGGCTTCGAGTACGGCTACTCCCTTGCAGAGCCCAAGGCACTCGTCATCTGGGAAGCCCAGTTCGGCGATTTCGCCAACGGCGCCCAGGCCGTCATCGACCAGTTCATCACCTCCGGCGAGCGCAAGTGGTTGCGCATGACCGGCCTCGTGATGCTGCTGCCGCACGGCTACGAAGGGCAGGGGCCCGAGCACTCGTCCGCACGCCTCGAGCGTTTCCTGCAACTCTGCGCGGAAGACAATGTTCAGGTAGGCAACATCTCGACGCCGGCGAACTATTTCCATGCGCTGCGCCGTCAGATCCACCGCAACTTCCGCAAGCCCCTGATCCTGATGACGCCGAAGTCGCTGCTGCGTCACAAGCGCTGCGTTTCGAAATTGTCGGAGTTCGGTCCCGGGACATCGTTCCACCGCATCCTTCACGATGACGCCCAGAGCCTGCCCGGCTCGACGCTGGCCCTGAAGGAAGACGCCGGGATCCGCCGCGTGATCATGTGCTCGGGCAAGGTCTACTACGACCTGCTGGAAGAGCGCGAAAAGCGCGGTATCGATGACGTCTACCTGCTGCGCATCGAGCAGTTCTATCCTTTCCCGGCGCGTTCGCTCGTAACCGAGCTCACGCGCTTCAGGAACGCCGACATGGTCTGGGCTCAGGAAGAGCCCAAGAACATGGGCGCATGGACCTTCATCGAGCCGAACATCGAATGGGTGCTCGGGCGTGTCGGCGCCAAGGCCGCGCGTGCCCGCTATGTTGGACGTCCCGCGGCTGCGTCCCCCGCCGCAGGACAGATGAGCCGTCACCAGGCAGAGCTGAAGGCCCTGCTTGATGATGCCTTTTCCCTCTGAGATCACGAGAACAGGAACATGACGACCGAAATTCGCGTTCCAACCCTGGGCGAGTCCGTGACGGAAGCAACCGTCGCCAAATGGCTCAAGAACAAGGGTGACGCTGTCCGCGCTGACGAACCCATTGTTGAACTCGAGACCGACAAGGTCACCGTCGAGGTTCCAGCCCCGGGCAACGGCGTTCTCTCCGAGATCGTCGCCGCCCCCGGCGCGACCATCGCCGTTGGCGCCATTCTCGGCCTGATCGGCGAGGGCAGCGGCGCTGCCGCGGCACCGGCCAAGGCGCAAGCCCCGGCGCAACCCGCCAAGCCTCCCGCAGCGCCGGCAAAACCCGCCGCCGCCACGCCGGTACTCAGCCCCTCGGCGCGCAAGCTGGCCGACGAGAACAAGCTCGCCCCGGCCAGTGTCCCGGGCACCGGTCGCGATGGCCGCGTGATGAAGGGCGACGTGCTCGCCGCCATCGAGGCGCGCGCATCCGAGCCACGCGCAGTCCAGGTCACGCCGGCAGCCCCGCGCCCGCAGGCCGTGCGCGAGGAACGCGTGACCATGTCGCGCCTGCGCAAGACGATTGCGCTGCGTCTCAAGGAAGCCCAGCACTCGGCCGCCATGCTCACGACCTTCAACGAGGTCGACATGTCGGCGGTCATGCACCTGCGCTCGGCCCACAAGGACACCTTCGAGAAGCGCCACGGCGTGCGCCTTGGCTTCATGAGCTTCTTCGTGAAGGCCTGCATCGTCGC
>JBEIHO010000143.1:0-5291 GCA_040381215.1 Alphaproteobacteria bacterium
CAGACGTTCCTGCAGCTTTTCCTTGTCGTAGTCGGACGTGGTCTCCTCGATCTGCGCCTTGATCTGGGCGACGCGATCCTGGATGTCCTTCTTCTTGCCAGAGCCGTCGATGACGGTCGTGTCGTCCTTCGTGATGCGGACGCGCTTGGCGGTGCCGAGCTGGTTGATCTTCACGTTCTCGAGCTTGATGCCGAGCTCTTCAGAGATCACTTCGCCGTTGGTGACGATCGCGATGTCTTCCAGCATGGCCTTGCGGCGATCGCCGAAGCCCGGGGCCTTCACGGCCGCGACCTTGAGGCCACCACGCAGCTTGTTGACGACGAGGGTCGCCAGCGCTTCGCCTTCAACTTCCTCGGCGATGATCAGGAGCGGACGGCCCGTCTGGACGATCGACTCGAGGATCGGCAGCATCGGCTGCAGCGAGGAGAGCTTCTTCTCGTGGATCAGGATGTACGGCTCCTCGAGCTCGGCCACCATCTTCTCGGCGTTCGTCACGAAGTACGGCGAGATGTAGCCGCGGTCGAACTGCATGCCTTCGACGACTTCGAGTTCGCTGTCGAGGGACTTGGCTTCCTCGACCGTGATCACGCCTTCGTTGCCGACCTTCGCCATGGCTTCGGCGAGCTTCTGGCCGACCCAGAGGTCGCCATTGGCCGAGATCGTGCCAACCTGCACGATTTCCTCGTTCGACTTCACCTTCTTGGAGCGCTTCTTGAGGTCGGCGACCACGGCTTCAACCGCGATCGTGATGCCGCGCTTCAGGTCCATCGGGTTCATGCCGGCCGCAACCGACTTCATGCCCTCGCGGACGATCGCCTGGGTGAGGACCGTGGCGGTCGTCGTGCCGTCGCCGGCGATGTCGTTCGTCTTCTGGGCAACTTCGCGCACCATCTGCGCGCCCATGTTCTCGAACTTGTCGGCGAGCTCGATTTCCTTGGCGACCGTGACGCCGTCCTTCGTCGTGCGCGGAGCGCCAAACGCCTTGTCGATGACAACGTTACGACCCTTCGGACCGAGCGTGACCTTCACCGCGTCAGCGAGAATGTCGACGCCGCGCAGCAGGCGCGCGCGCGCATCCGAATGAAACTTTACTTCCTTGGCTGCCATTTTATTTGCTTCCTTCAATTGATCTTGAGAGCGATTGCTTCACAAAAAGGTGGCGGGACGTTGCAGTCCTCAGGCCGCCTTCTTCGAGGAGGCCTTGCCCTCGAGCACGCCCATGATGTCGGATTCCTTCATGATGAGGAGATCATGGCCGTCGATCTTCACTTCCGTGCCCGACCACTTGCCGAACAGGATGCGGTCACCGACCTTGACTTCCGGGACAATGCGCTCGCCGTCTTCATCGCGGGCGCCGGGGCCGACGGCGACGACTTCGCCTTCCTGCGGCTTTTCCTGGGCGCTGTCGGGAATGATGATGCCGCCGGCGGTCTTGACGTCTTCCTGGACGCGCTTGACGACCACGCGGTCACCGAGGGGACGGAACTTCATGAGGTTCTCTCCTGAGGGTTTCATTTCAGAGGTTGGAATGGGCTGTTAGCACTCACCAAAGACGAGTGCTAATCCGCGAGAGGGGATTTAGGGACCGTTACCGAAGCCGTCAAGGGCGGCGCGAAAGAAAATGACCGGGAAAGTTTTTTCCCATTGATATCAACAGGTTGTCCCACGCGTTTTCGGCAGCGCACTCGCTCTCCGCGGGAATCGCCCCAGCCTCGGCAATCTGGCGCATGTCCCGCGGCGGACCCCTGGATCATCGCGCGGGGACCCGGGGCGCCCGCAGTCTGGCGCCCCGGTGGAGCGTTCGCTCAGGGATACTTGACCGAGCAGCCGTAGGGGTCGGTGGCGGTCACTTCCACGGGCTTGCCGGCTTTCACGGCGGCGACGGCCTCGCGGACATAGTTGCGGGCGCCGGGGATCGTGGCGGCGTCGGTCGAGGGCTTGTCGTCGATCGCGCCCATGTAGCGCAGCACGCCCTTGCCATCGATCACATACATGTGCGGCGTGGTCTGCGCCTCGTAGGCGCGGCCGATCGTGCCCTTCGGGTCGAGGAGGACGGCGCTCGGCGCGGCGCCGCGCGAGGTCGTGAGGTCGTTGGCGCCCTTGCCGTCGACGTGGCCCTGCTTGCCGGGGGCAGAGGAGATAACAGAGAGCCACACCGCGCCTTCGGCCGTGAGGTCCTTCTGGATCTTCTGCATGTTGCCGGCGCCGTAGTGCTTCTTGACGTAGGGACAGCCGTCATTGGTCCACTCGAGGATCACGGTCTTGCCCTTGAAGTCGCCGAGCGCGTGGGTCTTGCCGTTTGAATCCACGGCGGTGAAGGCCGGGGCTGGCTTGCCGATTTCGGGGGCGGCGATTGCGATCGCTGTTGTAGCCAGGAAGGCCATCGTGGCCAGTGATGTGCGGATCATTTCTCGCTCCTTACTGCGTTGATGACGATGCTTTCTGTTAAAAGCTGCGGCAGCACGATTGGATCACCGCCGCCGGCCGGAAAATAGAGGTAAAGGGGAACGCCATCGCGGCCATACTGGCGCAGGAGCGCGCTGATCTCGGCGTTCCGGTTGGTCCAGTCACCGACGAGATAGACGGTGCCGGTCTCGCTGAAAGCCTTTCGCACGGCCTCGGTCGAAAGCGCCACGCGCTCGTTGTAGAGGCAGCTCACGCACCAGGCGGCGGTGAGGTTCACGAAGACGGGCTTGCCCTCGGCGCGCAGCGCCTCGAGCCGGGTGGCGGTGTAGGGCTCGGAGAAGGCGTGGCTTGACGCGCCCTCCTCTCCGGCAGCTGCAGCCTGCAACGCTCGCGGGGCTCCGAAGGGCATGGCGAGCAGTCCGGCGGCGCCGGTGAGGCCGCCGATGAACAGGATGAAGCCGGTCAGGCTTGCCCGCTGCTGCAGGTTGCCGAAGGCCCAGGCGCCGAGGCCGAGAAGCACGAGGCCGATCATCACACGGAACAGGCCTTCCGGATCAACCTGCTGTGAGAGCACCCAGACGAGCCAGGCGACAGCGGCGTACATCGGGAAGGCCAGGAACTGGCGGAAGCGCTCCATCCAGTCGCCCGGACGCGGCAGCAGGCGCACGAGGGCCGGCACCGCGCTGAAAACCACCCAGGGCAGCGCGAGGCCAAAACCCAGCGCGAGGAACACGGCCATCGTCACGGGTGCGGATTGCGTGAAGGCGAAGCTCATCGCCACGCCCATGAAGGGCGCCGTGCAGGGTGCGGCCACGACGACCGCCAGCACGCCAGTGAAGAACGTGCCGACGAGGCCCGACTTGCCGGCAAGCCCCTGCCCCGTGCCCTGGAGCGATGTGCCCAGCGTGAAGAGGCCCGAAAGCGAGAAGCCGACCAGTGCCAGGACATAGGCGAGGATCGCCACGGACAGCGGCGACTGCAGCTGGAAGCCCCAGCCCACATCCTCGCCCAGCGACCTGAGCCAGAGCAGCACGCCGGCGAGGCCTGCAAAGGTGACCATGACGCCCGCAAGGTAGACGAGGCCATCGACCCAGGGCCGGTCCTTCTGGCTTGAATGGACAAGCGACAGCGCCTTCATCGACAGGATCGGGAAGACGCAGGGCATCAGGTTCAGGATCAGGCCCCCCAGCACGGCGAACAGGATCGCCTCGAGGAACGAGGTGCTCGCGGCAGCGGGGGCGGTTGCTGTCTCGGGGACAGCTCCGCGGGCGAGAGACAATTCGAAGGCGCGGGCGGGCGAGCCATCGCGCGCGGGCACGACCAGCACGCCCTCGATCGCCTTGGTCGCCTCAAGTTGGGCGGGGTCGCGCAGGCGCCATCCGGGCGGCAGGCGCATCGCGAAGCCGTCACCTGCGGCCTGCGGCACCTGCGGCGCCGAGGCCTTGATGAGGCCGCGGGTGAAGGGGAAGAAGAGGATGCCCTCGGGTTCGATGCGGGCGCCGGCGGGCGGCTCGAAATACAGCGTGACATTGCCGGCGCGCACGTCGAAGCGGGCGCTGAAGGGACCATCCTTCAGCGGCTGGGCTTCGCGTGCACGGGCAAAATCGTCCCGCCATTGCGGGTTGGCCTGGGGTTCGCCCTCGACGACGGGCAGCGTCAACTCGAGCGTGGCGTTCTCGGGGACACAGATGTCCTTGCAGGCCAGCCACGCAGCCTCGACACGCAACGTCACCTGCGTGCCGGGAACCAGGCCCGCGGGCAGCGTGACGTCGACCGGCAGCAGCACGCGGTTCGAGTAGCCGTAGTTTGCAAGCTCGCCGAAGGGAATGCGCTCGGGGTGCGGCCAGTTGATCTCGCTCGCCGTGATGCCCTGCGGCAAGGTCCAGGCCAACGTCGTGGGCTCGCCCGATTCACCGGGATTGCGCCAATAGGTGTGCCAGCCGGGCTGCATCACCTGCGACAGGCCCAGCGCAATCGTGCCACCCGCGGCGGGCACGCCGGTGCGCTCGGCGACCAGGCGCGCCTCGAGGCGCGGCGTGGTGACGACGTCGCTTGCGGCGGCGGCCGACAGCAGCGCCATCATTGCCACAAGATAAAGGAATATCCGGCTCACCACGTTCATCCCCTGCGCCTTCGGTGGAAGGCGGTATATAGACGATGCCTCGACATGTCGCGAGCGATCCGCTCGCCCGCAACCCCGCCCGAAGGAGTATCGTCCCTTGAACCGCAATTCAAACCGCCAGTGGATCCTCAGGAAACGCCCCGTTGGCGACATCAAGCCGGGCGACCTCGAGCTTGTCGACGCGCCCAAGCCCACACCCGGCGCCGGCGAATTGCTGGTGCGCAACATTTACCTTTCGCTCGATCCGACCAACCGCATCTGGATGAGCGATGCGGACCAGTACATGCCGCCCGTGGGCCTGGGCGATGTCATGCGCGGCGGGACGCTGGGCGTGGTCGAGGTCTCGAACCATCCCGACTTTGCCGCGGGCGACATCGTGCTGCCGGGCATGGGTGGCTGGCAGGACTATACGATCGGGCACACAAGCGGCCCCTTTGCGACGCGCAAGCTGCCGCAATTGCCGGGCGTGAAGCTGACCTCGTACATGAGCGCGCTGGGCTTCACGGGGGCCACCGCCTATTTCGGCCTGATGGACATCGGCCAGCCCAAGGCGGGCGAGACGGTCGTCGTCTCTGCGGCGGCGGGTGCCGTTGGGCAGATCGTCGGCCAGATCGCCAAGATCAAGGGCTGTCGTGTCGTCGGCATCGCCAGCAGCAAGGCGAAGTGCGACTATGTGGTGAAGGAACTGGGCTTCGATGCGTGCGTGAACTATCGCGAGGAAGATGTCACGCGCGCCCTGCGCGCGGCGTGCCCGAACGGCATC
>JBEIHO010000144.1:0-5290 GCA_040381215.1 Alphaproteobacteria bacterium
CCTGACGGTTAACGCAGTGACGATACTTCTTGTCGAAGATAATAATGGTCTTGGCGCCGCGATCGCGCAGGCGCTCACAGCCATGCGGTATCGGGTCGACTGGCGGCGCAGCATCGATGCGGCGCTGGAGCCGGCCCTTGATCAGAGTACGGATCTTATCATTCTCGATCGTGGCCTGCCCGACGGTGACGGCCTCGAATTCCTGCGCCAGTTGCGTGGCGAGGGCGTCGGCGCAGGGGTGCTGGTGATCTCCGAACGCGGCGCCATTCAGGATCGTGTCGCCGGACTGGACGCCGGGGCGGACGACTATCTCGTCAAGCCGTTCGCATTCGCCGAACTCGTCGCCCGCTGCCGCGCCCTCCTCCGCCGGTCACGCGAAATACAGCTCGATCCCGTGCGGCTCGGCAATCTTCTGCTGCGCCCCGACACGCTTGAGCTTTCGGTGCAGGGAAATCCGTTGACGATTTCCCGCCGCGAGGGGCAGCTGCTGGTCGCCCTGCTCCGCCGGCAAGGTCGCGTCTGCACCCGCGCCTATCTCGAAGGTGCACTCTATGATGCATCCGCTGAAGTCAGCCCGAACGCGCTGGAAACAAGCATATCGCGACTGCGCTCGCTGCTTGCCAGCGCCAATGCAAGTGTCGAGCTGAGAACCGTACGCGGCGTGGGCTATGCGCTGGGCGAGAAAGACACCGTCTGAGACGACCTGGGATAAATCGAGCCAGGTTTACTTGTGCGTTAAAGTTGGCAATTGGGCCGCATCCTGCGCCAGGCCGAGTTTTGGCCAGAGGTCCGGCGCGCGAAGGGCTGCGACCTGGCAAGCAACCTGAACCCGTCTGGGTGTGTCAGCCGGCCGACGGCGCGGCATTCGCCGCTGCAGCGACCTCATCCACCATCATCTGCGGTGAGTCGGAATGATAGAGCAGCACCACGACATCGCCCTTGGGATTCAAGGCATAGACATAAGTCGTGTGATTGATGTGATGGATCGATTCCTGGGTCGGCATCATGGTCTGCTCGGCCCGCGACTTGAAGAGCCGGCCCGCATCCATCACCTGCTTGCGGCTTCCCGACAGCAGGATCACGTCCGGGTCCTGGCTCTCGCCCCATGTCGCAATCGCCTGACGGCGGATCTCCGGCCCGGTCGTCGCAAGCTCGTTGACCGGCATTTTCGAAGCGCCCGCGTGGGCGTCATGCGGCGCAGCCGTCGCAGCGCCGGTTTTCTTGCTATGCGCCAGACCCCCCGACAGGTCGTCCAGCCGCGGCGCATTGATGTCGATGAAAACAGCCTTGGTCGGCACGCCCATCGCGTTGAGCTGGTCGACAGCCTTCGGCATGGAGGCCATCGCGATTGGACAAGCTTCAAGGCACTCGATGTAACCCAGATAGAGAAGGGTCCAGCTGCCAAGCAGGTCCTGCTCGGTGAACGTGCCGCCGGTCTTCGCGTTCACCAGCTTGATGCTGCCCGACATCTCGCTGATGTCAGGCATGACATAGCTGTGCGTGTCATGACCTGACTGGCGTTTGGCCTCACCCGCTGAATGATCCTTGGCGCTATCGTGAGACGCTGATTCAGCATGAGCTACGGCATTCACGGCGGTTTCAACCGCCGCTTCCTGGCCAGAGCATGCGGCGGCCGCAAGAGCTGCGGCGCACACGGCGAGCTGAACAGCGTTCCGGATCATCAGGTCACATTGATATAAGTGTATGCAATGCCTGCGCCATTGTTCTGGATGCCGCGCGCAACCCAGTCACGGAACTCGAACTTCACGCGGTAGCGGCCAGGACGCGTCGGCTGGATGATCAGATCACGGCGTTGCGCGGAGCATGTCTCCAGGGCCGAGCCAGCCGGCAGGAAGATCGGCTTGGCCCAGGGCTGTTTCGGATCGCCCAGGGGCCGTCCGTCAACACCGTAGATCGTCGCGTCGAGTCCTTCGATCGTCGTGCGGACAATCGAGTAAGACGCGTTGAGGTGGCGGACGAGAATGCGCTGGCCAACCTTCGCGTTCACGACGACCCGCTTGTCTGTTTCCGTTCGGGGCGCAGGAACGCCCGTCACCAGGAAGTATTTCGGCTCGAACCTGTCGAGGCCGACATCGTCGCCGCACATGCCGGCGTCGTGGTTCATCCTGTGCCAGCGCGGGTCGCAGTCATCAGGCACCCAGAAGGCTTCAACATCATAGGCCGGGCCATTCTGGTAAAGCTTGCCCGGGCCCTCGGGCGGATCGACGATCAGCAGGCCATACATGCCGTACTCGAAATGCAGCACGGTGTTCTTGTGGCAATGGTAGAAATACGTGCCCGCCGAATGCGGCTGGAACTGGTATGTATACCTCTCCGCCACCTCGAAGGAGACGTGACCAACACCGTCATTGTAGGTGCTGGCGTTCATCCCGTGATGGTGGATGGTGTGGTGGTTTTTCTTGGCGTCCAGTGTCGAATGAACGATCTGGCCCTGACGAACGCGGATCGGCTTCGATGGAAACATCGTCTTTGACTTGTCGTCGCGCGGATCAGTGAAGATCCAGAACTGGACGGCCTTGCCATCCGGCATTGTGATGTTCAGCGTCTTGGCGCCGTCGCGGACGAAGCTGATGTCCGGCGTCAGGCGGTCAGGGGTCGGAATTTGCCGGTCAACGACATCGCAGCCAAAGGCGGCGAACTCGGCAGGGTCACGTGCGATAACCATCAGACTGCAACTCCACGGCTGGGCCCCAGGAGTTCCCAGTGCGTTATCATTCCCTGCGGGTACTGACCGCCGCTTGCGGTCTGCGACATCTCGATATGGCAGTGCATCGGATAGAGCAGCGGCCACGGCTCCTCCTTCGGAGGCCAGGCGGCAGCCGGAATCTCATCCGGCTTCTTGAACGGCAGCAGCACATCCTTGCGCGACAGGGGCGGCAGGATCCATGTGTCCAGCTCGAACACATTGGTATTGTAGACGCACTTGCCAGTGCTATCGACATCGGTCAGCGCGAAGACGTGATTGCCGTGAATGTGGGGCCCGTGCGTGCACAGACCGGCATTCAGGGTGCGGATCAGGCAAGGCTCGCCGACATAGCCCTTCGGCACGATCTGTTCGTCGTGCGCCGAGTCATAGCCTGACAGGCCATTGATCGTGAAATAGCGCGGGCGGAAGACGTAGATCGGCAGGCTGAGGTCAATGCCGCCGTCACGCTCGACGACCTTGTTGATCGCAGGATCAATGCTGCTCATCAGCCAGATGCGATCGCGGGTCGGAATGGACGGATCCCATTTTCCACCCGGAAATTCACCGCGTCCCATCTCGTCAAAGACAGCGCTCAGCGCCGGCGTCAGACCTGTGCTCTGGTAAGGCGTGGGACTGCCAGCCGGCGTCTGGTTGGCAGCGCCGGGCGTCACGACGAAGGCGCCGTACAGGCCAACCACGCGACCCGCAGCCCCCTGCGTATCTTCATGATAGATGTGTGTGCCGGCTTGGCCGGCGACAAACTGCACGGTTGCAGTCTGGCCAGCGGGGATCACCGGAAAAAGGCTCGGCGCATAGCCCGTGACGGCAAAGCGGCGCGGACGCCGCGTCTTGTTGACCAGCTTGATCTGGACCGTCGACCCACGAACAACGCGCAGCGGCGGACGCAGGGCGCGCGTGATGGGCTCACGATAGGCCATCGCAAAGATGACCTCGCCGTCGATCATCTCTTCGTAGATCTCCTCCATGTGGAGCTCGAAGCTGATCGACGACCCGGACTGGGCTTCCGCCTGCTGGTCGAACTGATGCTTCGCGAAAGCCGCTGTCAGCGCGCCCGCACTGCCATAGGCGACGAAATCCCGTCTGCGCATCACGAATCCTGCCCACACCAAAGCCCAGCCGACGTCATCGGAATCTTAAGCGGAGGTGAAAAACCCAACCCAAACCCCAATAGCGCCCTAACCCTTCGGTAACTCATCGACCTTGCCGAAACCTGACAAACACGAGTCAACCGAAGCAGATCTCCTTGAGTGCATGGGAATTACCGTTGCATTCGCATGGAACTTTCCCGTCAGGTTCGCGTAAGTTTCCCCTTCGTATTTCTGAGGCACACCGGACCTTGCGGCCAGCATGTTCCAGAAAAATCAGAGGGTTAACGACCCGCTTGCCCGACCGACACAACAATCCCGCAGCAAGGAATGGACCAGACAGGATGGCGCTGTCACCGGTGAGCCGGCTTCACGGGATGGTTTCATTGATCCGTATAAGGAGAATTGCTGCGAGTGCGGCATCAACGACACAGGGGCGACGCCGTTTGAAACCGCCTCGCGCGTGCATGTCCCGCTATCGCTGCACGCAACAGGCGAATGCCACCTCCGTGCACGCGACAAACCCGAGCCCAGCAATCGCGAACTGCTCCAACTGCTGCCCTGGTTAGATGAGCCGCAAAGTCAGCGAGCCGCACAGCAGCAGCACCGCATGCAGCACGTCCAAACGACTGAACGTGCCAAACTCGATCACCAACAGCGCGAGCAAGAGCCAGCCGAGCGTGCAGATCATCATGAACAGTGGACCGAGGTCACGAGCCATAACCAGCGGGTAAGGCCGACAGCCGCCTGCGCACAGCCGCCTGTGCAGGACCGCCCGGCCATAGAACTTGCCAACCCGACGCCCACGCTTGTCCCCTGCCCCCGCCCTCAAAGGCATTAACCCCGCCAGACCGAACCTGGGATGGACGAGCTGGATCACACCGTCACATGGGCGCTGCATCGCGAAGACGACGATCCGTATAAAGACCAGCTTCGCCGCGGCGGCGCGTCGCGTGTATCAGGCGAAATGAGCAGTTGCCCCCTGGCGGACCTGCGAATTGCCTCTCTTCGAGACTGGACGCGAAGAGGTTCGGATGCGGTGGGCCCTCGGGAGAGATCCTTCATTGGCAGCTTCGCTGCTGGGGAGATTGATGCTGGAGAACGAAGATGTGGCGGGGATGAAACGGCAAGATCAGCCTGGCTGGTGCGGCAGAGGGATTTCCTGGCAACGAGGCCTCGCGACGCGTTCAGCCCGTTCCGGTCGGCGCGGATGATCGGTCAAGCGTTGCGCCACCACCGCATTGCAGCTGGCTGCGATCTGCTTCAAGCGCGCGGTCATTGCCCTGCCTGGAAAGCTGCGAGCAGAAGCGCGAGGCAGCCTTCCGCAATGGGTCCTGCCCAAGGCGCGTCATGGAGGCCCCCTACCCTTACTCACAAGGCAGCGGCGCAAAGCTCAGAGCGCTCATCCCTACGGCGAGAGCGCCCGGCATCCCAGGGCGCGCTGGCCGGCTCAGCTATGAGCCTTGAATTCTTCAGA
>JBEIHO010000145.1:0-5276 GCA_040381215.1 Alphaproteobacteria bacterium
GCGTGTTCGCTCGAGAGCGCGCGGCGCAATGAGGGCTTCAAGGGCACGAGCCTGCATACGCTGGTGCAGATGGTGGCGAACGGCTTGGGCGTCACGCTGCTGCCGCAGGTGGCGCTCGACGCGGGGATCCTGCGCGGGCTGAAGCTGCCGGTGCTGACCCTGGATGCGGACACGCCCTATCGCGACATCGGGCTCGTGTGGCGGCGCGGGTCAGGTCAGGCGCGAACGCTGGCCGCGGTGGCGGGGGCGTTCAAGGAGATCTGGCCGGCGTGAGCCTCGACGTGCAACACTAGTGCAACCACACCACTCGAGGAGATGCAGCATGACTGAGGAATTCTTCGTCGATCCGTCGCGCCAGAACTTCGATGCGTTCAAGGCGCT
Source organism: Alphaproteobacteria bacterium (assembly GCA_040381215.1). Classification (GTDB taxonomy): domain Bacteria; phylum Pseudomonadota; class Alphaproteobacteria; order Micropepsales; family Micropepsaceae; genus SZUA-430. The sequence continues at coordinate 382 of JBEIHO010000145.1, forward strand.
GGCGCGGGATACGCCCATCAACATGCTGAACCTGATCCGGTTCCGTGAGCGCGCGGCCTATCCGGAGGGACACAGCCATGAGGGGCTGAACCTGACGGGGGCCGAGGCCTATGCGGAATACGGGCGGACGAGCGAGCCCATCTTCACGCGCGTCGGCGGCCGGACGGTCTGGCGCGGACACATGGAGGCGATGCTGACGGGGCCCTCGTCGGAGGCGTGGGATGCGGCGTTCATCGCGTTCTACCCCAACGCGGGCGCGTTTCTGGCCATGGTTACGGATCCTGTCTACAAGCTTGCCGTGGTACACCGCCAGGCGGCGGTGCTGACCAGCCGGCTCGTACGCTTTGCGCCGCGCGAGGTCGGGACGGGGTTTGCCTGAATCCATTTACGGTGACAGTGCACTTATCTCGCCCAAGGACCGAGGTGCCCCAGCACCGCAGGTGCGAGGAGATAAGTGCACTGTCACCGTAACTTTTTAGGGCTTCTGTGGCGTCCAGTAGAGGGCCTTGGTGTTGTAGCCCATCGCATCCAGGCGAGCGACGAGGTCGGCCTTCAGCTCGGGGGTAAGCCGGGCAGAGCGCGAGAGGATCCAGAGGTAACGGCCTGAGGGTTCGCCCACCAGCGCCCAGTTGTAGTCTTCGGCAAGGCCGATCACCCAGTAGTCGCCCTCGAAGGGCCAGAAGAAGCTGACGGCCAGTTTGGCGTTGGTTGCCGTGTCAATGACGCGGGCCACGCCCTCGGCCACGTTCTCCTCGCCGTCCAGCGCCTTCATGCGACAGCTGTTCTTCACGCTGATCGTGCCGTCGGGGTTGCGGCCATAGGTGGCTGTGACGCCGACGCAGTCCTTCTCGAAGCTGTTCTCGAAGCGGGCGACTTCGTACCAGACGCCAGCGTAGCGGTTGAGATCGACCGCGGGCACTGTCGTGAGTTGGCGCGAGAGGTCGCGGTTGACCGGTGGGCCACCGCAGGCGGCCAGCGAGAGCATCAGGATTGCAATGACGGCAAACAGGCGCTTGGTCATGGGTTGGTCGGCTCCAGTGGCGCGGGTGCAGGCGCGAGATTTGTGCGGGCAGACTACCGCGGGCTGCCTGCGTTTGGTAGAAGGGGCGAAACAGGAGGCGATCCCATGAGTGACTACAAACTGCTGATTGGCGGAAAACTTGTCGATGGCGCGCAGACCATGCCCGTCATCAACCCGGCAACCGAAGAGGCGTTTGCCACCTGCCCGCGCGCCTCGAAGGCGCAGCTTGATGAGGCGGTTGCAGCTGCGAAGGCGGCCTTTCCCGCTTGGAGTGCCACGCCCATCGCCGAGCGCAAGAAGGTCCTGATGTCGATCGCAGATGCGATCGAGAAGAATGCCGGCGAACTCGCGCGGCTGCTGACGCAGGAACAGGGCAAGCCGATCGCCGATGCGACGGGCGAGATCTATGGGACGGCGGCCTTCTTCAAGTATTTCACGATGCTCGACCTGCCGGTGAAGGTGCTGGACGACAGCGCGAACCAGCGCGTCGAAGCGCATCGCAAGCCTCTGGGCGTCATCGGCGCGATCACGCCGTGGAACTTCCCGATGATCCTGCTGGCGTTCAAGCTGCCGCCGGCGCTGCTTGCGGGCAATACGATCGTGGTGAAGCCGGCGCCGACCACGCCGCTGACCACGCTGAAGCTGGGCCAGCTGATCCAGGGCATTGTGCCGCCGGGTGTCGTCAACATCATCGCCGATGCCAATGACCTGGGCGGCGCGATGACGGCGCATCCGGACATCCGCAAGATCTCGTTCACGGGCTCGACGGCGACCGGCAAGAAGGTGATGGCGAGCGCTGCCGAGGCGCTGAAGCGCGTGACGCTGGAACTTGGCGGCAATGACGCAGGCATCGTGCTCGACGACGTAAACCCGAAGGAGGCTGCGCCCAAGCTCTTCCAGAGCGCGTTCCAGAACAACGGACAGGTCTGCATCGCGATGAAGCGGCTCTACGTGCACGAGTCGATCTATGACGAGATGTGCGGCGAGCTTGCGAAACTGGCCGATGCGGCCATCATCGGTGACGGGCTGATGCAGGGCACGCAGATCGGGCCGCTGCAGAACCGCATGCAATACGAGAAGGTCAAGGAATTCATCGAGGACGGCCGGAAGAACGGCAAGGTCATCGCCGGTGGCACGGTCGAGGACAAGCCCGGCTACTTCATCCGCCCGACGATCGTGCGCGACATCGCCGACGGCACGCGGCTTGTCGACGAGGAGCAGTTCGGTCCGGTGCTGCCGGTCATCAAGTTCAAGGATGCCGAGGATGCAGTGGCGCGCGCGAATGCCTCGCCCTGGGGGCTTGGCGGCTCGGTGTGGGCGAAGGATACGGCAAAGGCCTATGCGCTGGCTGACAAGATGGAAGCCGGAACGATCTGGGTGAACAAGCATGCCGACCTAGCGCCGAACATTCCCTTCGGCGGGGCGAAGCTGTCGGGCCTCGGTTCGGAACTGGGCGAGGAAGGCCTCGCCGAGTTCACGCAGCTCAAGATCATCAACATGGCGAAGTAGGACCTTGCACTATTTCGGTGACAGTGCACTCATTCCCCTGCCCTGCCGTGAACGCTTGCTGCCGCATCCAAGCGGGAATATGTGCACTGTCACCGAAATCATCTGAGGTTGGGCGATGACCCGGATCCATCACCGTACGTGCAACATCTGCGAGGCCAATTGCGGGGTCGTGATTGCGACCGAGGGCCGCGAGATCCTGTCGATCAAGGGGGATCCGGCCAATGCGCTGTCGCGCGGGCATATCTGCCCGAAGGCGACCGCGCTCGAGGACCTGCAGAACGATCCCGACCGGCTGCGCGCGCCGCAGAAGCGTGTTGGCGACCGATGGGAAGCCATCAGCTGGGCGCAGGCGTTTGCCGAGATCGGTGAGCGCACGCGGGCGATCCTCGCGCGCGACCCGAAGGCGGCGGCGCTTTATGTGGGCAACCCGAACGCGCACAGCTATGGCAACACGCTGACCACGGGCGACCTGAAGCGGGCGCTCAAGACACGCAGCGTGTTTTCCGCCAGCACCGTCGACCAGATGCCGCACCAGGTCGTGAACCTGCGGCTTTACGGACATTCGGGGCTCTGGGCCATCCCCGACATCGACCGCACGCAGACGATGATCATCCTCGGCGGCAATCCGATGGCGTCGAACGGCAGCGTCTGGACCGTGCCTGACTTCCGCAACCGGGCGAAGGCTCTGCAGGCGCGCGGCGGGCAGCTTGTCGTCATCGATCCGCGACGCTCGGAGACGGCCAAGATCGCCGACCGGCATATCTTCATCCGGCCGGCAAGCGATGCCTTCATGCTGGTCGCGCTCCTGAAGGCACTCAAGCCGCATGTGCGCGGCCTTGCCCCGCATGTGCAGGGTCTCAATGCGTTGTGGCAGGCGCTCGCGCCCTTCGATGCCGCGGCTTGCCTTGCGCGCGCAGGGATCAGCGCGACGGATATCGAATTCCTTGTGGAACGGCTGCTCTCCGCTCCTGCCGCGCTCTATGGGCGCATCGGTGCGACGACGCAGGCCTTTGGCACGCTGACGGCGTGGCTGATCGCGTGCGTCAACATCGTGAGCGGACAGCTCGACCGAGCCGGCGGGCTTGTCTTCCCCTCGCCCGTGATCGACATGGTTGCGCGCACGGGTCCCGGTGGCATGGGTCGTTTCCACTCGCGCGTTTCCGGACATCCGGAAGTGCTTGGCGAGTTCCCTGCGGCTGCAATGTCCGAGGAAATCGAGACCCCGGGTGAAGGCCAGATTCGCGCGCTCTTCGTGGTGGCGGGCAATCCCGTTCTCTCCACGCCGAATGGCGGGCGCCTTGACCGGGCGCTTGCCGGGCTCGAGCTCATGGTGTCGGTCGACATGTATCGCAACGCGACGAGCCGGCGGGCGCACTACATCCTGCCGCCGGTCGGCCCGCTGGAGAAAGACCATTACGGCCTGTTCCTGCTGCCGATGGCGGTGCGGAACTTCGCGGCCTATTCGCCGCCGCTGTTCACGCCGGGACCGGACGAGAAGCAGGATTGGGAGATCCTGCGGGGGCTTGCAGCGGCGATCACCGGAGAGACGGCGGCAGCGCCGAGCCCGCGCGAGATGCTGGACCAGATGCTGCAGGCCGGACCCTACGGGATCAGCGTTGCGGCACTCGAGGCAGCGCCTTCGGGGCTGGATTTCGGAACGCCGCAAGCGGGCCGGCTGCCTGATCGGCTGCAGACCAAGGATAAGATAATCGACATCGCGCCGGCCAACTTCGTCGCCGATCTCGCGCGGCTTTCCGGCGAGATGGCGGGCCCGATCGATGCGCGGCTCAGGCTGATCGGACGACGGCATGTGCGCTCGAACAATTCCTGGCTGCACAATTCACCGCGGCTGGTGAAGGGCAAGGACCGCTGCACGCTGATGATCCACCCCGAAGACGCGCGGGCGCGCAATCTGGGTGACGGCTCGCTGGCCGAGGTTGTCTCGCGCACGGGGGCCGTGCGGCTCCGGGTCGAGGTGACCGACGACATGATGCCCGGCACCGTCTCGATCCCGCATGGCTGGGGACACGGCCTGTCCGGCATCGCCATGGCGACCGCGCAGGCGCATGCGGGGGTCAGCCTCAACGACCTGACGGACGAGACGGCGATCGATCCCCTGTCGGGGAATGCGGCGCTGTCGGGGGTGCCGGTCGAGGTTCGCGTTGCAAGTTAATTACGGCGAATAACATTAGTTAATTACGGTGACAGTGCACTTATCTCTCGGCACTCATATAGCCGCTTGTGCGCTTTCTTCTGGGAGATAAGTGCACTGTCACCGTAATTAACTGTTACCAGGGAAGCGGTGCGCCGGTGTAGTCGAAGAAGCCCCCGGTCTGGGCTGGCGTCAGGCCTTCGATGACGCGCA
>JBEIHO010000146.1:0-5258 GCA_040381215.1 Alphaproteobacteria bacterium
ACCACGCCGTCCAGGATGTTGCGGATCGTGCCGTTGGGCGACTTCCACATCTTCTTGAGCTTGAACTCCTCGACCCGTGCCTCGTCTGGCGTGATGGTCGCGCACTTCACCGCGACACCGTACTTTTTGGTGGCCTCGGCGCTGTCGATCGTCACCTGATCGTTGGTTGCATCGCGGTTCTCGATCGACAGATCGTAATACTTCAGGTCGATGTCGAGATAGGGCAGGATCAGGCGTTCCTTGATCAGCGCCCAGATGATCCGGGTCATCTCGTCGCCGTCCATTTCGACGACTGGATTCGCAACCTTGATGACGGCCATGAAGAAGCTCCTGAAACGCGATTCCGCGGGCTATACCAGACAAGCGCCGATGCACAATGGGTCGGTGAGGCAGTTCCGGAATCCTGCCCCTCCCACGATGGAATAACCAGCATTCCGCTCGCAATGGTTCCACACTAGAAGGCCATCATGGTCCCACCCGCCTTCATCCTCGTCGCTCCTCAGATGGGCGAAAACATCGGCGCCGCTGCGCGCGTGATGGCAAATTTCGGTCTCACCGACCTGCGCCTCGTCGCCCCACGCGACGGCTGGCCCAACCCGGCAGCGGAAACGTTGAGCGCCGGTGCGCTGCCGGACGTCGTGACAGCCACAGTGTTCGGCACCGTCGAGCAGGCGATCGCGGACTGCGCGCTGGTGCTAGCAACGACGGCCCGGCCGCGCGGGATGGAGAAGCCGGTCCTGCGCACCGCCGAGGCTGTTGAAAGGCTGCAGAGCACTCCATCACGCTCAGGCATCCTGTTCGGGGCTGAAAGGGCAGGGTTACCGAACGATGCGGTCGCGCTTGCCGACGCCATCCTGTCCTTTCCCGTTTCCCCGCGCTTCGCATCGCTGAACCTGGCGCAAGCTGTCGCGCTCGTCGCCTTTGCCATCGCCGAAGCAGACGCCAGCGGCCCCCCGCCCACGTTCGAGGGCGTAGGCGCACCTGCGCCGCGTGAAGAGCTGGTCGGGATGATGGAACATTTCGAGGCGGAGCTTCACCGCGCTGGCTTCTTCTACCCGGACGCAAAGCGCGTACCCATGACTCAGAACCTGCGCAACGCCTTCACGCGTGCAGGGTGGACATCGCAGGAAGTCAGCACGTTCCGGGGCGCCATAAAGGCGCTCGCGCTTGGCCGGGGTAAGGCGCGCGTCAGGCGCGATGCCGACGACGCTGACTAGGAAGGTGGAAGGTATGTCGCTTCGTCGACGATCAACTGGTCGGATGAAATCTGCTCGGTGCGCAGGCGCTCCGCTTCTTCGTCTGTCAGCACGGTGATCATCGGACGGCCGCTGTTCGCGGATGGTATCGGCGCATCCGGGTCGACGGCTCCAATGCCCTGAACGCCCAGTGATGCCATGGATTCAACTGCATCGCCCTGGCCTGGCTGTCGCCAGCCGCGGCGCTGCATCTCGCGCAGGATCTCTTCCATCGCCGCGTCCGAAACTGCCCATGGATCGCATTGAAGCGTCGGCTCTGGGCTCGGTGTGGTAGAGGCCATTTGCACGGAAATGGCCTGCGCTGGTTCAGAAGCGGTCTCGCTCCAGGCATCCACGTTGACGATGGGGGGCGCACGCGCGGGCGCGGCCGTATCTGAAGACACCGCAACCCCTCCCGCGAACGCCAACGAAGCAACGCCGATCGCAGCGGCGGCGAGCAAGGTTCTGGAAGCTGGCATCCTGGCTCGCTCCACGCGTATGCCCCGCTCCGATCCGTCTCTGAAACGCGCTAAACCCGATCCGGTTCAGCCCGTCCGGCGCCGGGGGCTGACTCGCCCGGGTTCCATGCCTAGGCTGAGGCGATCAAGGTGGCTTCCCGCAGATCGCCCAAGGGGACGGTGGAGGGGTAAATGATCAAGAGGCTGCTCGTGGCGGCCGTCGCTGGCGGTTCCGGTTTTGCCGGATGGCTTGGGGGGCAGTATCTGGCCCGCGCCGCCCGAATGGACCGACACGGTCAGCCGCACGGCGACAGACCTCCGCAAGAAATTCCGGCTCGAGAATGCCCGCTTCGACGGCCTGCGCGAACTCATTCCGGAAGCCAGGTTCGCGGCGATCAAGGAGGAAACAGCAGACCTCGCCGTTGCGACTGGCGAGATGATCGTGATCGACCGAACCCCCAGCACGCTCCAAGAGCAGCTCGACAACCTCGCGCTCGATGAGGCTTCGGCAGTGCATGCAGGTATTGAGGTGATCACCATCCCGGCTGCGCCGCCGCCAGCGCCCGCAAATGCTCCCGCGCAACCATCAGCGCCCGGTGCTGCGGTCACGCCAGCGCCATCGCCCGTGCCCACAAGGCCCTCCACAACACATGTCACCGCGCCCCCGATCCAGACAGCCAATGCCACGCAGATCTTGCCGGCGAAGATCGAACTTTGCCCGCGCATGAGCATCGCGACCGCGCCAACTAACACAAATGGCGTTGTCAGCGGCTATCGCCAGATCGTGCGCGTCAAGTATGCGCGCATCGCAATCTTCCCCACACCCGGCGCCTGTTTCTCGTAAGGGCACGGCAAGCGCAATCAACGCCTTCACTAGGGGCTCGACTTCCAAGCGGATGTCGGTGGGCCAGTTCTTGCCGGCGGTGATGGCGAGATCGTCGGGATCAGCTATCGCGAAGACTACGGCAACATGACCCTGATCGATCATGGCGGCGGTGTCTACACGCGCTATGCACACCTTGCCTCGTTCGTTCGCGGTCCATCGCCGGGCGTCAGTGTCAGAGCAGGTGATGCGCTCGGCCTGATGGGAAACTCGGGGAGCTACCAGATCCCCATACAGCTTCACTACGAGCTGCTGCCGGGAGACTACCGGACACCGAAGGCCTCGTTCGGCCTGCAACCCGCCGACCCGATGTCCTTCCCGCCAGTCGAATGAGCCCAGATGGGCGGCCTGCAAAAAAGTAGCGTTCGCAACTAGAAACCTAGTTGACAACCATATCGATAAACGGCAACGCTTTTCACACCTAAGGTACTAGTTGTCCCGGCGCAGGTCAGGACGTCGAACCGGAAGCCGAAGGCCATAGAAGCACGGAGAAGACCCGGACCGCCGGGCCCCGAACAAGAGAAAAACGCCATGCCGAAGCCAAAATCCGACGTTCTGACCGAAGCTGAGCAGCGCATCATGCGCGTGCTCTGGGAGAAGGGGGAGGCGAGCGTGCGCGACGTAACCGACGCGCTCGAACCGACCTACCCCGTCGCCTACAACACCGTCCTGACCCTCCTGCGGATCCTGACCGACAAGGACTATGTGGTCCCGCGCCAGGATGGGCGGGCCTTCATCTACAAGCCGACCGTATCCCGCGCCGAGGCTCGCTCGCGCGCTCTGCGCAAGGTGGTGTCGACCTTCTTCGAAGGATCGCCGACCGCACTGGCGCAACACCTCATCAGAAGCGAGACCCTCAGCACGGACGAGCTTCAGGCGCTGAAGGACGAACTCGACAGCATCTCCCCGGAGGACGGCAATGACTGACATGAGCCTGTCTCAGACAATGGTGTTCGGCCATCTCTGGCAGAGCGTCGCCATCGCCGCCGCGCTCGCCGCGGCCCTGATCATCGGCAAGCGCATGCGCGGCGCCACGCGCTACGGCCTCGGCGTTGCAGCGTTTCTCGCCAGCCTCGTCCTGCCGCTCGCCGTCTTCATTCCTGGCGAGACGATCGTCGCCGGTCTCCTGAAACAGCTGAATGCGCCGGTCTCCATCGCGTCCTCGACCCCCGCCCCCGCTTTCGAAACAGTCGCCGGCGCGGACCTGCGGGTCGAAGCGCCCGTTGCTCCGGTGGCGCCTGTCGCTCCCGTCATCGTCGATGGCGTCGAACTACTGCCGGTGACCATGGACTCCGTGCCGATGGCGCCAGTTCAACCGCGCGCGATAGTCGCGGACGAGGCGCCCGCCCACTTCATCACGCTGCCTGCGATCAGCATGCCTGACATCGGCCTGCCGCTCCTTCTCATCTGGGCGGGCGTTGCAGCTTTCCTTCTCGTCCGCACCGGTCGCGACCTTGTCGCTGTGGAGCGCCTCGTCGCCCGCGCCCGCCCGGTAGACCTGCCGTCCGCACTCAAGAAACGCTTCGAGGGCGTCCGCGTGGTGGTGAGCGCAGATGCGCCTGGCCCGATGGCCGCTGGTCTTCTGCGTCCGTCCATCGTCTTGCCCGAAGCGATCGCCCTCGGCTCGCCCGGCATGGCCGCTCTGCTCGAGCACGAACACGCCCACATCCGCCGCCACGACATGCTCGCGGCCCTGAGCCAGCGCATCGCGCTGTCCCTCCTGTGGTGGAGCCCCGCGCTCTACTGGATCAGCCGCCGCGTCGACGAGGAGCGCGAAGTTGCCTGCGACGAGGCGGCCGTCGAACGCACCGGCGATGCACGAGCCTTCGCCCGCTCGCTGACCACGCAGGCCGAGAACCAGCTCTGGGTGCGCGCCCCCCGTCTCGCCGTCGGCGCCATCGGTCCGCGCTCCCACTTCAGCCGCCGCGTCCGCCGTCTCATCGACCTCGCAAAATCCGGCGGCTCGCCGGCGCGCTATTCCGGCCGCCTCGCTTTCGCCGGCCTCGCTGTCGCCGTCGGCGTCGCCGCCATGTTCACGCCGCGCTTCACTGCAAACGCCCAGCAGGTAGATGGCGCCATCGATCTGACGGCTCCCGACGCTCTCGATCTGGCGCGCAACGCCATCCAGCCGCCCGACGCGCCTTCGCCGCCTGACCCACCTTCGCCTCCGGATCCGCTCGACTTCAGCTTTAACTTCGACAACCAAGAGTTCGCTGGCCTTGGCAAGGAACTCGAAGTGATGATGGCCGAGCTTGGCCCCGAACTCGAACTCATGATGGCCGAGCTCGGACCCGAGTTCGAAGCCGAGATGGCCGGTCTTTCCACCGAACTGGCCGCGATGGGTATCGAACTCGGCGCGATGGCCAGCCTCGAGGTGATGGAGCAGATGCCGGAAATCCTCGACGAGGTTCGCCGCGCGCTTGATGAAGCCGGCATCTATGCCGACAACGTGGAAGGCTGGGACCAGCTCTCGGACATCGACCGTGAGGAACTTCGCGTTGAGCTTGAGCAGGCTCGCGAGGAGATCAAGCAGGTCGTCGGTCCGGAGCTTCAGGCCGAGATCCGCGCTGCGATGGACGAGGCGCGCCAGGAACTCGCTGTCAATCGCGAGCAGATCGCTGAAGCCATGCGTGAGCAGCACGATGGCCTTGCCATCGCACGGCAGGCGCTCGCTGCGGCCCG
>JBEIHO010000147.1:0-5204 GCA_040381215.1 Alphaproteobacteria bacterium
GACATTGACCCCGCGCAAGCCGTTGATGACGGCCTCGCTGGCGCTGCAGGTCCTGCTGGTTGTGAGCACGAAGACACGCGGCAGACTCAGCGGCTGAAGCGCAACGCCGTTGGTAACAGTGAACCCGAGCCCGGTGGTGTAGAATGGTGTTGGCGTGTTCGTCCCGCCCGTTACGGGATTGGCTGCGCCTGCAGCAGCATTGAACTGCAGGCGTTCGAAGATGCGGCCAGACGTCTTGGCGGGACCGGCGACCAGGTAGCTGAGCTGCGAGGCAACCGCGAGCAGCCCGCCGCCATTGTAGCGAAGGTCGAGCACAAGATCGGTTACCGACTGAGCCTTCATCGCTGCGATCGCGTCCACGATCGCCTTTTCTGAACTGAACGGGCTGAATGTGTTGAGCAGCACGTAGCCGACATTTCCGCTTGCCGTGGGCAACACGGCAGTCCGGTTGACCGGATCCGCGACCAGGTTCGCCGAAGTCAGCGTCACGGTGCGTTGGGCGCCGCCAGGATACTGAACCAGCAGGGTGTGCGTCTCGTTTGGACTTTTCGGGAAGATCGCATTGTTGATTGTGTCGAGCTGCGCCTGGGACGTGCCGCCGTTCACCACGTCGACCCCGTCCGCCGCGAGGATGCGGGCGCCGCGACTGAGCTTCGCGGTTCCTGCGAGAAGTTCCGTGGCTGGCGTGCCCTCGGTCGTGAAGAGGATACGCACGTCCCGCGGAGGCGATGCGGCAAACACCCGGATCTCCGCGCCATAGCTGGCTGCAGGCGCGGATGTGACCTGCGCCAGATAGTCGGCGGTCGACTGCGAAAAATGGAACTGGTCCTTCGGCTTGCCCGAAGCCGTTGTCGCGGGTGTCTTGAGCGTATTGAAATACGCGACGCGATCAGTGAAGGAGGCAGGGTTCTGGTCTGTGACCTCCGTATTCCAGAGATAGGTTTCCTGCGTCCATGATCGCAGCCAGAACAGTTCCTCAAGCAGTGTTCCGGCCTTGTCGGGGAAGGGTGTACCTCGCGCATCAACGCCGGTGCGCACGGTTGCGCAGAAATTCTTGAATGTACTGGCGGGCTGGAAGACGTTTGCCGTCCACGTCGGGCCGCTGGCCCCTGGAGGAGGCGTCCCCGCTCCGCTGGAACTTCCCCCACCGCCGCCGCATCCAGCAAGCAACAGCGCCGCCAGAGAGCCGGCCAGCAGACGAACTGAAACTTTCTGCATCACGTGATCACTCCCACGCCTCTCATACGTCGCGTCCTGGCATGCATCCGTTTCAAGGCGGACGCCACAGGGCAGGTTATCCCAGAACGACGCCAGCTTCCCCACCCAGGCTTAAACGCGACGAAGGAATGGCTTTTCGCCTGCTGTGGCCATACCCTCGTGACTTCGCCGTCGACCCGAAGGCAAGACCCATTGCCATGCTGGCGAGCTCTGCGCCAACGCTGGCTTCGGTTCGCCACTTCCCGCGCGTAATGACGGATCCGGTTCGCTCATCGTTCCCCTCCCCCCTTTTTGGGTTGTCAAAGAGGATGTCATGGGCCTGTTAGCGCACATGCTCAGAAGCAAACGCTCAGGCTGACCAAATCCCGCGAGGAGGCCCCTGGCGCGAGCCCCCGGGATGCCTGTCGCAGGGCGCCCCGGAGCGAGGCATGAGGCCGACGTCTGCATCGAGCTTTGACATCTGCTCGCAAACCTCGTTGGCGCAGGCGGCAGCACCCGGGCTATACGGCCAGCTGGCGACAGCCTGCACCGGCAGATGATCGCCCCATCGCGCGTTCATCATTGGCGTGCTTGGCCGGGATGGTCGCCTGGGCACTCAAGCGGGGGCCTGGAAAGCGAACAGGACGAGCAGCGCTCGGCTGATCATTGGCCCTGTCTAGGCGGGCGCGCCGGTGCGCGCTAGCCTGCCGGGCATGTCAGGTCCAGGCGAGCCGTCCCCACCCTACCTCTTCCAGACCAGCCAGCCGCAGGAACTGCTGGGGTGCATAGAGTTTGCCGCGCAACAAGCCGGCCAGGCCAGTGAGGACCACGGCGCCTGGCGCTGGTTGATAATTGCGATGACGCTGGCGGTCCAGAACGCATGTCTCTGCGCGCTCGATCATGGCGACGAATTCGGCACCAAGGCGATGACACGCACCGACGCACGGGAGGTGAAACGCTGGACGACGAACGGACGCCGTGGCCCCGAGCCTTTCGCCATACGCGAGCCGCGTATCGTCTCACCTCTTGAGTTGCTGCGTCGCGCCGGCGACCCCTGTTTTCTTCGCCCGCCCTATCAGCTTCCGCTCAACCGCAAGGTTAGCGAGGCGTTCGATGACCTCGTCGATCTGCGCAACACCTTCCTGCATTTCAGCGAGGAGGGCTGGAAGATCGACCTGCGCGAGATCCCGCCACTGGTCCTGATCGCGTGTGATGTGGTCCGCCATCTTGCTGTCATCCAGCCAATCTACCTTCGTCACGCTGGCCCGCGCCACCGCGAACGTGTTGCGGCCGCGCTCGATGTGATTGAAGATGCCATGCGCAGCTATCCGGACATCGACCCCGGCAGCGACGCATAGCCGTTACGACAGTCGTCCTGGCCGCACGTCCAACTCGTATCCCCGCGCGTATAGCCGTCATGTCCAGTCTGCGCTTCGTCCTTGGCGACCAGCTCACCCCCAGTCTCTCCGCCCTGCGTGGGGCCGCCTCGGATGATGTTGTCCTGATGGCTGAGGTTGCGGACGAGACGACTTATGTTCCGCACCATCGGAAGAAGATCGTCTTTGTTCTTGCCGCCATGCGGGCCTTCGCCGATGAACTGCGCGGGCTTGGCTTCATGGTCGACTATGTGAAGCTCGATGACCCTGGCAACACCGGCAGCTTGTCCGGCGAGCTTCAACGCGCCGTCGCGCGCCACAGACCGACGCGCATCGCGGCGACACTCGCTGGCGAACACCGCGTCGTCGCCCTGCAGCGCAGCTGGGCAGGCGACACAGGCCTTACTGTCGATCTATTCGAGGATGACCGCTTCATCTGCGCCAGCGCTGACTTCGAGCGCTGGGCGGCAGACCGCAAGCAGCTCCGAATGGAGTACTTCTATCGCGAGATGCGCCGCCGCACGGACCTGCTCATGGATGGCGATCAGCCCGAGGGCGGCCGATGGAATTTCGATGCCGACAACCGCAAACCGGCATCGCGCGATCTCTTCATGCGCCGCCCGTCGGCCTTTGCCCCCTCAGCCGACACGCAGTCAGTCATCAATCTTGTCGCCCGCCGATTTCCGCATGGCTTTGGAGTACTCGACGGCTTCGCATATCCAGTCACACGCGCCGAGGCGGAACAGGCGCGGGACGCGTTTCTCGCCGAAGCACTTCCGCGCTTTGGCGACTACCAGGACGCGATGCTCGCCGACGAGCCGTTTCTCTACCACTCGATACTGTCACCGTGCCTCAATGTGGGTCTGCTCGATCCGCTGGACCTCTGCCGCCGCGCCGAACTTGAGTATCGCGCCGGACGCGCGCCGCTGAACGCAGTTGAGGGCTTCATCCGCCAGATCATCGGCTGGCGTGAGTATGTGCGCGGCGTCTACTGGCGCGAAGGCCTGGACTATCTCAGGCGTAACGCACTCAACGCCACACGCGCGCTGCCGTCCTTCTACTGGACCGGCGAGACCGACATGCGCTGTCTCGGCCAGGCGATTGGGCAGACGATCCAGCATGCCTACGCCCATCACATCCAGCGGCTGATGATCACTGGAAATTTTGCGCTGATCGCGGGTATCGATCCGCATCAGGTTCACGAATGGTATCTCGCTGTCTATCTGGACGCGTACGAATGGGTCGAGGCGCCCAATACGATCGGCATGAGCCTGTTTGCTGACGGCGGTCTGCTCGGCTCCAAGCCTTATGCGGCGGGAGGCGCCTACATCAACCGCATGTCGGACTACTGCAAGGATTGTCGCTACAAGGTCAGCGAGAAGACCGGCGCGGATGCTTGCCCGTTCAACTATCTCTACTGGGATTTTGTGGCGCGCAACGAGGCGCTGCTGCTCGGCAACCCGCGCACGTCACAAGTGGCCCGGACATGGTCGAAACTGGATAGTGATCGCCAGCTCGCGATCCGCAACAGCGCCATGCGCTTCCTGCTGGAACTCGAGCGAGAGACTGCCGCCTGGAATTCAGAAGGCTGAACTACTTCGTCGTAGCCAGATCAGCTGGCGGATTCAAGCCGGCCGCCGCGACGCGCCAGACCGTATTGCCGACATCGTCCGCCACAAGCAGCGCGCCATCCTTGCCGATCTCGACGCCCACCGGGCGCCCGAACGCGATCTGTCTGCCTTCGTCGATGAAACCTGTCAGCACGTCGATCGGCTGGCCCATCGGCTTGCCGTTCGAGAAGGGAACGAAGATCACCTTGTAGCCTGAGAAAGGATCACGATTCCACGAGCCGTGCTGGCCGATGAAGGCGCCGTTTGCGAACTGTTCGCCCAGCTTTGCGCCATCGGCAAAGGTGAGCCCGAGCGACGCCGTGTGGGCGCCGAGCGCATAGTCCGGTGCGATCGCCTTGGCCACCATGTCCGGCCGCTCCGGCTTCACGCGCATGTCGGCTGTCTGGCCAAAATAGCTCCAGGGCCAGCCATAGAACGCGCCATCCTTCACCGACGTCATGTAGTCAGGCACGAGGTTGTGGCCGAGTTCGTCGCGCTCGTTCACTGCCGTCCACAGCGCGCCTGAGAAAGGCTCCCAGTCCATGCCGTTCGGGTTGCGCAGGCCGGTTGCGAACTGACGCTTCGTCCCGCTTGCAACATCGATCTCCCAGATCGCCGCGCGGCCCTCTTCCTTCTCGATGCCGTTCTCGGCGATGTTGGAGTTAGAACCGACCGTCGCATAGAGTCTGGCGCCGTCCTTCGATGCAATGAGCGCCTTGGTCCAGTGATGATTCAACGGACCAGCCGGCAGACCCGTCAGTTGCTTCGGCGCACCCAAAGCCTGCGTCACGCCCTCCGTATAGGGCACACTCACGACAGCATCGCTGTTCGCGACGTAGAGGCGACCACCAGCCAGCGCCATGCCGAAGGGCGAGTTAAGACCTGTCAGGAAAGCCGTTCTTGTCTCAGCGACCCCATCGCCATCGGCGTCGCGCAGCAGGGAGATCCGGTTTGCCGTCCGGGTCACGGCTCCAGCCTTCTTCATGGCCTCTGTCTGGAAATAGCCAATGATGCCCTGGCC
>JBEIHO010000148.1:0-5166 GCA_040381215.1 Alphaproteobacteria bacterium
CGCTTCGAGCTGCGGGTGCGCTTCTCCGAGAGCGTGTCGCCGTTGTACTCATCGACGACCCGGTAGCGGATCCGATCCTTCCCCATGAACGAGGGGTGCAGACGCCCGAGCGCGCGGCGGTCCTCATCGGGCAGGGTGGGGGAGGCGTAGAACGCATCGAGCGCGGTCACCCGGTCGGCATCGAAGGCGTCGCGGATCGCGCTGCGGCGCCGCTCGCCCTTGATGGCGGCGATGACATGGGTGCGCTTCCGGTAGCCGAGGTCGATGACGGGCTGGGCGACGGACAGGGGGTGGGCCGGGGATTCAGGGGCACGATGGCCTTCGGCTGCCTGCCCGGCCGCCCAACTGGCCCGACCATGACACTTTTGATGCCACCGCGATCGCCGCAGCCCAATTCCCGGGCCTCTACAGGCCTTGCTGACGGCGTTTGGAATTCCTATGCTCCCACCAGGCGCTCCCGCGGTCGGCCGTGATCTCGTCGTCGCCACGTCTGTCATTCGACAATCCGGAGTAGTCTCGATGAACAAGTCCATTGCCGCATCACTCGCCGTGCTGTTGCTGAGTCCCGCGTTGCTGCTCGCGCAGGCACCGCCCCCACCACCGAGCGGCCAGCTCGCGATCACGCCGCTGAAGGGCCAGAACGAGGAACAGACGCGGAAGGACATCGGCAGCTGCCAGGCCGATGCGCAGGCGCATGCCGGGGCCAACCCGGCCGATGCCGTGCGCAGCGGCCAGGCGCCGGCGGCGCAGACCGCGACGACGACCAAGGGTGGTGCGGGCAAGGGTGCGCTCGGTGGCGCCGCGGCGGGCGCCGTGATCGGCGAGATCGCCGACGATGACGCTGGCAAGGGCGCGGCGATCGGCGCCGGCGTCGGTGCGATCACCGGCGGCGTGCGACGCAACAAGGCCGAGAAGGAAGCCGAGGCGCAGCGCCAGGCGGCCGAGAAGGAAAAGGCCGCTCGTCAGCAGGTAGCCGCACAGCAGGTCGAGCAGTACAACCTGGCGTTCAGGAACTGCCTCGAATCGCGAGGCTACTCGGCGAAGTAGCGGCGGGCGGCCGCCGGGCGGATGCGGCGGCACGACCACTCGAAACCGAGCGATATGCTTCCGGAATTGCAGGGACGCCTGCCCATCCGGGTCGAATTGCGCGCGCTGGAGCGTGCCGAATTTGCCGCAGCAATACAAAGCCCTGATGGCAACGGAAGAAGTGTCGCTGGATTTCACTGACGACGCCATCGACGCGATAGCGCGGATTGCTGTCGGCGTGAACGCGACCGTCGAAGATATAGTCGCGCGTCGGCTGCAGACAGTAATGGAAAAGCAACTTTCTGGAAATTTGAAGGAGAAAGAGCATGGTCTATGAAGGCGGATGCCATTGCGGCGCTTCACGCTATAAGGCTAGTGGCACGCCGCAGCATGTTTCCGTCTGCCATTGCGACGACTGCAGAAGATGTGCAGGTGCGCCTTTTGTCAGCTGGGCAGCTTTCTCATCCTCTGGTTTTGAATTTAGTGGCGACATAAAGACTTATATGTCGTCAACCCACGCCGCCCGCTATTTTTGCGCGCGGTGCGGGACTGGTCTTTACTATGTGAACGAAGAGGCGTTGCCGGGGTTGGTCGACATCCAGACCTGCACATTGGACAATCCCGAAGCTCTGACGCCGCGCTTACAAGTACAAGCGGCAGAGCAATTGGGTTGGACTTTAGAAATGGCAAACCTGCCGAAGTTCGACCGTTTCCCGGAGTAGTCGCTGTACAGTCGACCGAGTGCGACAGGTGAAGTCGGTCTGGTTTTTGGTGGCGATTGATTGGTTGTGTGAGGTTGATCGAGCCGCCTCGCGGCGGTTCATGTGTCTAACCATCCCCCTCCCCATACCACCCATCGATCCTCGCCCGTATCCCCGCCGCGAACTGCGGGTGCGCTGTCCGGGCGGCGGGTGATTCAGCCTGCGGGTGCGGCTGGCACCTCGGCATTCATCTCGAAGTAGTCGCGCCACTTCGCGATCTTGTCACCGCGGAACTCGTAGATGCTCATGTAGGGATGGGAGATCCGCTTGCCGTTACGCGTGTCCGTGTATTCCTCGTAGCCTTCGATCATCAGGAAGTCCGGGCCCTCAGCGGTGCGGTCTACCCGCCACAGCATATCGGAGGTGATGATGTAGTACTTGTCCAGGAACTTACGTACCCATGCCTTGCCGAGCAGCGGGCGCGTGGTCATGTGGTAGTGGTACTCGACGTCGTCGGTGAGATGACCAAGGAATGCCTCGGTGTCCTTGGTAAGGATGGCCTCCCTGATGGCCTTCAGCACATCGGTCTTTGCGAGCATCGGCTTACCCTCGTGGTCTGGTTGAGGTCAGAACTTCATCTGCTGGGCGTCGAGGTCGTCGAGGATTGCTGACCAACTGACCTAGAGCGATCCGCAGCGGTCAGCACGGCGACGCGAACGGTACCGACGGATACAGCGGCCCGCCGAAGGGGTCGCCATCCTGCAACTCCGGGTCGATGAGCGGTCGGAGCTGGAAGCGCCCGGCGCGGAAGGTGCAGGTCTCGCTGGCCCAGCGCGTGGTGTGGGCGCGCCGGCGTATCGTGGCGGACTGGTTACCGCCAGTGGTGTGAGGCGCCCAAACGTGGTGTATCAGGCAATCGCCGGGCTCTAGATCCCAACTGAGCAGCAGCGCGCCGTCATCGACGGCGCTGAAATCGGGGCAGGGGTCGGCGCTCTCCCCCATCACCGCCCCGGGCCTCACCACATTATTGCTGCAGCCGTAGCGTGGCCCGCGGTGTTGGCCGCGCGCATAAATGACGCCGCCAGTCGCGACAGTGACAGGGTCCATCGCCATCCACAGCGACACCGCCTGGTCACCCTCAAGGGGCCACGAGGCGCCGTCTTGGTGCCAGGACAACGGAGTTGGCGTGCCCGGCTCCTTCACCAGTAGTTGGTCGTACAACAGGTGCACGCGCTGTGCCGACAGCAGGCGCGCCGCGATCGCGGCCGCAGGTGACTCGAAGGCGTAAGCGCGGAAGGTCTCGTCTTGCAGCCAAAGGTAGTTGTCGGCGGTGAAGCGTCCCTGGCCGGATGAGGCTATCGTGTGATGCCGGCTGCCTGCGGCGAGTATCCGTTCAGTGGCTTCCCGCAGGCGCTCGACCCACTCCCTGCCGAACGCTCCTCGCAGGCAGAGTGCACCGTCGCGCCAGAACGCGGCGACCTCAGCGTCGGTGACGGTGCGGTACAGTTGACTCGTCATTACGGGCTCCGATGCTCGGTTACGCCTGAAAATTCACCCTACATTGGAATACCGGAACACGCAATCTGTGCTCATCAACCGCACCTCGTTAGGGAAGGCCGAACGCAGCAACGGGTGACGCTCCGCAGCGATGAACTTCTTGCGACGCCAACTCCGCATATGCAGCTGCTCGAGCCGGTAAAGCCTCTCCACGGGCTTGTAGTTCACCAGTTCGGCAGCCTGCCGGAGCCTCAGGTAAATCATCCCCACCCCGTACCGTCAATCGACTGGACGCTGCGCGAAAGCGCTCGCTCAAAGATCAAAGTCATGGTTAAGCGTATCTTGAACAAGTACGGCTACCCGCCAGACCTGCAGGATCAGCCCGTTGGGACCGTCTTGGCACCGGCCGAACCGCTATGCGCGGACTGGGTCACGTGAGGGCTTTGCGAGCTAATGCCCGGTACAGAAAAAGGGGTCAGGTCGCGACCATGACACCTTTGATGCCACCGCGATCGCCGCAGGCCAATTCCCGGGCCTCTACAGGCCTTGCTGACGGCGTTTGAAATTCCTATGCTCGAGATAGGGTCCGGCGGCGCGCATAATGCGGCCCTAATCCAAGAAAGAGTTGCACGATCCGCCAAGGCAAGCTTCGTAGGGGCGGGAGGTTTGGTCCATGCGTCGTTTCTGGGCTGTAATAATTTTGTCGGCGGCGCTTTCGGCGTGCAGCCAACAAACGATGACCGGCGAGGAAGCGTTGGCACGCGCTTCTATGGACACCGGCGGCATGGCTCCTCTGGTGACCGACCGCAGCCCACTCGCTGTAGACCTTATAGCTGAGGCTCAGGCAGTTCCAGCGGATGTGACCGCTTCGCCACTGCCGAACGCGCCTGGCCCAAACCAGCCGTCCGGCCCAGCGCCGGTTCTCTACTTGGCCTACTCGTATGCCATGGAGCTGGAGATTCCTAGCGAGCGGCTCGCCAGCGTCATGGATCGCCATGTGCAAGCCTGCCAGGCGGCTGGCCCGCGCCGCTGTCAGTTGATCAGCTCCACCCGAAGCGGCGATCCGGAAAGTTACATGGAAGGCTACCTGTCGCTCCGGGGCGAACCTGCGTGGCTGAACACGTTCAAAAGCGGCATGGAACAAGAAGCCGACGCCGCTGGTGGACGCGTCGTTTCGGAAAAGACCAACTCCGAAGACCTCACCCGCCAAATCGTCGACACCGAAGCGCGGCTGCGCGCGCAGACCGCATTGCGCGATCGGCTGCAGGAATTGTTGCGCTCTCGCCCCGGCCGCCTCGCTGATCTGTTGGAAGTGGGGCGTGAACTCGCGCGCGTCCAATCCGAGCTCGACTCGGTGCAGTCAGCGCTCGCGGTCATGCGCACCCGCGTCGCCATGTCGGAGCTTAACCTGCAGTACCGCTCGGCGCTGCGTGCGGTCGGCAGCCACACGTTCGAGCCGCTGCGGCAAGCGTTTGCGAACTTCCTCGGTGTCGTGGCCGGCGGCTTTGCTGCGATTGTCTATGTCATCGCCGTGCTGATCCCGTTCGCGATTGTTTTCATCCCACTCGGCTGGCTACTGATGCGCTGGCGAAGGAGCCGCGGCGGACGCTTCTTCAATAGAACGCCGAAGCCAACGCCGGAGGCTTAGTTGCGAATTTATCGCAATTAAGCCGCTACTTCGCGACGGACGAGGAAGTGGCGGCGCTAGCCCGCAAGCGGGAGGTGAGTGGGGCAGGGGATGCGCCATAAGGATATAGAAATGATCGGAATGGAGATCCTGAAGCCGGTTGCGGTGCTCGCGGCGTGGACCATGGTGATGTTTCTTTGGCTGTACTTCACCCGCATCCCGGCGATGAAAAAGGCCAGGATCGATGTCGGCAAGCTGACCGGCGGGACCGGCCGGGCGCTGGACGACCTGCTGCCCGGCAAAGTCCAGTGGATC
>JBEIHO010000149.1:0-4979 GCA_040381215.1 Alphaproteobacteria bacterium
CAGCTGCCGCCAGCGACACAAAGGGGATCAGTCCCAGATAGCCAAGGCGCGAGGAAAGGGGTTGAAGGTCCTGACCCTGCTGCAGGTATCGTTCAGCCATGCACAATGCCTTTGTCGCTGATTGCCCGGGCCAAACGCAGTCTGTTGCTCCAGCTGGCAGTGAGGCATTCGCCTTTGGTGCGCGCACCGGCCGCCATCGTCTCGCGCAGAGCCGGATGCGCTGCGCTCTCCAGTATGACTTCAACAGGGCAACCAGTCATTTCGCAGGGCGACGCCGTCATCGCGTGAACCAGTCAGCGAGCGGCCCATGACTGCATGGGTGCCGCCATACCGGCAGGCGTCTCGGTCTGCTTGCCATGGCTATGCAACTTTGCATCGGGGAACTCTTTTGTGCCTCTACGTGCCCGACGTCAGCGCGGATCAGGAACCGGCCGGCTGGCCTGTTCGCTCACGGACCGGGACGTCGGGCCGGGAACCTCAAGCTGTTGCCAGGCGCGGGAAGCGGTCCCCCCGGCCTGCCGCGAAATCAATCCTATGGCGCGCCTGTCGGCGTCCTGAGCCCAGGCCTGTTCACAGCCAACACAGCAAAGCCAGGAGCCAGCGCACTGAAATCGAGCTTCACGATTTTCATCAAGGTCTACGATCAGGTCCGGCTGACAGAGAATGCAGACGATTGCCCGTAGATCGCCTCGATCGCCCCGGGCGCGCGCTGACTCTTGCGGTCCGCGCGCCCGAAGCGCTCCGTCAGTGAATTTACACAACGTCCGTGGACCCGACCGGCTGAGGTGTTACCCAACTTTGGACCATCCGGGCGCAGAGTTTTCGGGCGCACCTCAGCGATAGTCGTAGGTGTCGCGGTGCTGTTTGAAGTAGGGGCGGAGGCAAAGAAGCGGCGCGCTGATGAACATGCATGAAGAACTGTGGAGGAAAGCGGTGGTCCCTCGATCAGCTGTCTTGTGCGCGGGCCTGTCGCTCGCCGCATTGCGGAAGATGGGGACGGCTCGCCCGTCCGCTACGATATCAGCTGAAGCCGCTGGATCAGATGGTATGCTGCAGCTTCGGGTCGTCGATGGAGTTCCGCATGACTGACGTGCTCTTCAAACCGTCCGCTCACCCTGTGGTCCCCTGGATCCACGCCCACAGGTGGCTCCTGGCGTCTCTGCTTCTTGTGCTGCTGTTCTGCCAGCCAGCCTTCGCCCACGGGGTTGAAGCCGGCGACAAGGGCTACATTCAGGAGACGAGCGGGATCGTTTTCTGGCCCTTCGTCTACCTGGGCGCCAAGCACATGGTGACGGGCTACGACCATCTGCTCTTCCTCTTTGGCGTGATCTTCTTCCTCTACAGGATGAAGGACATCGGCATCTACGTGACGCTGTTCGCCATCGGGCACTCGGTGACACTGCTGTCCGGCGTTCTCGGGAATATCAGCGTCAGCTCTTACCTGGTGGACGCCATCATCGGTCTGTCAGTCGTCTACAAGGCGCTGGACAATATGGGCGCCTACCAGCGCTGGTTTGGCTTCCAGCCGAATACCAGGGCGGCAACCCTTGTCTTCGGCCTGTTCCACGGCTTTGGCCTTGCGACCAAGCTGCAGGACTTCGAGATGTCGCCCGACGGCCTCGTCGTGAACCTCATCGCTTTCAACATCGGTGTTGAACTGGGTCAGCTTCTGGCCCTGGGCGCCATTCTCATCTTGATGGGTTTCTGGCGCAGAACGCCAGGCTTCTGGAAGCACGCCTACCTCGCCAACACCATCGTCATGACCCTCGGTTTCGTCCTGACGGGCTACCAGCTCGTCGGCTACTTCGTCGCTTGATCGGAGACCTTCCATGTTCAACGCAGAAAGACCTGATCCTTCTGAACTGCCTTCGATCGGCAGACTTCTCAAATCGACCGGCATTGCAGCCGTCATCGCCAGCGCACTCCTGGTGACGACAGTGCTTCCGGCTGAATACGGGGTCGACCCGACAGGGGTGGGCTCCTTGCTCGGTCTGACTGAGATGGGCCGCATCAAGATGCAGCTTGCGGAAGAGGCCAAGGCTGACGCAGCTGCCGATTCCGGAACTGCCGGATCATCAGCCCTTGCAGCGCCAGCTGACGTGCCGTCTCTGCCGTCAGCTCCTGCAGAGGCGTCGCCCAGTCCAGCAGTCCAGCCGACGCTGGCGCCATCAGCGCCGCAAGACCCGGGATGGGCCGACACCACGACTGTCAATCTCGCGCCCGACGCCGGCTACGAGGTCAAGCTGGTCATGGAGAAGGGCGCCACTGCGCGCTTCGAATGGTTCACCAATGGTCCAAAGGTGAACTACGACACCCATGGCGACGGCGCCGGGACCAGCTATCACGGCTACGGCAAGGGTACGAATGTCGATCGTCAGGAGGGCGACCTGACAGCTGCCTTCACTGGCAGCCATGGCTGGTTCTGGCGCAATCGCAGCGGACAACCTGTAACCATCACCCTCCGCACGCGCGGCGACTACACTGACATGAAGCAATACGACTGAGGATCGCCGCGATGCTCTCGCCCCTCGGCAACGTCACCTCCCTCCGCCTGTTTTCTGCGCAGGGTGTGGCGCTGCTGGGCACTGGTGTGAACAGGCGCGGCGACAGCGTCCCGATAGGTGCGCCGCACAATTGATTTCATGAAAAGCGGAGGCGTCCTCCACCAGCGCCTGCTCACAAGCTTTGCCCGGAAGGAACTCTGGCAGTTCAATACTCAATTTGGGGGATGCCGGGGACGCTGAGCTCTGCTTTCTTTACAACGGTTTGGGGGACGGGCGAGATCTCCGCTCAACCTCGTGTGGAGGGCTAGGCTGACCTTTGGTCAGCCTAGCTGACCCCCTGGACAGGCGGGACCTATCCCCGGCCTTTGCCCGGCTGCGCGACAGCGGCCCGCTTTGTCCGATCAGCGACGCTCAACGCAGGCGCCTGCTTTGCCGGGCTGCACACGTCACCACAAATGACGCCGGATCATGCTCGGCTGGGTAAACAAATGCACGTCGCCCCGGGCGCTCTTGAGCGCGCCCGGACATGATCCGGTTCGGCTGTCACTGTTCACGACGCTGAAGATCACTTTCGGCCTCTGCCGCCCTTGAGCCGCATGATGTTGGCGACGAGTGAGACGAGCTCCCCGATACGGCTGACCTCTGTCTTCTGGAACACCTGTCTGATCTGCGTGCGGACGGTAGCGACGGAGGTCTGGCGTTCTGCGGCAATCTCATCCGCATCGAGGCCCCTGGCGAGCAGGGACGCCACATTTGCTTCTGCCTGGGAGAGGGCAAATATCAGGCGGAGTTCGTGTTCTGCCGCTGAAGGCGCCTGGCTGAGGTCGGTCACCGTAACGAAAAGCCGGGCGCCCGGGAGCATGTCCAGGCCCAGGCCGCGAATTGCAATCGGACGAAGGAGCAGGGATCCACGCTCCTTTCTGCGCACCACGACGGCTTCATCGCTCAGATCCGGGATGATGCTCGCCCGCGCCATGCGCACGAGCGTGTCCAACTTGTTGCTACTCTCGCTATCGGCAGCCCAGAGCCGGCGATTGCGGATGCCGAACTCGCGGTCAAACAACCGTTCGGCCTGCGGGGAGATCGCGACCGCGCGACCTTCGCCGTCAAGCATGATCAGCGGGATCCCAAGCTGTGTCCCGAAATCGCTGATGCTTTGGGCGCGAATATCCCGAACCTGCTTTGCAAAAGCCAGCGTGCGGCTTGCGTGCGCCATCCACTCCGTGAGCGCGGGGGCCTCGTCGCTACCGACGGCGCCTTTGTTCTCCGCTCGCGCGAGCGACAGGATCCAGGACTGGTTGGCTAGATTGGTGCTCCACCCGGCAAAGTATGCCATTTTCTCCGGCACGTAGAGGTCGTGGTAGATGCCCGAACTCAGACGCCGGGCTTCCGGCACGACGAGATGGTCCAGGTATAGGCTTCTCGTGGGGAAAAGATTCACCGTTGCAGCCCGGTAGTCAGTCGCGACCCATCCACCGGCTTCATAGGCCTTGAAGGCCGCAAGCGAGTGATCGGCTGCGATGACCCGCAGTTCCTTGATATTGGAATGCACAACACAGAAATGATCGAATCCGATATCCTCGCCCACCATGTGGAGTGTGTTCGCGAGAGCGTCTGGCTCGAAGATGGCGGCCTCAAGTCGGGCTGCCGCATTTCCCTTGCTCTTCAAAATAGTGCCGCCTTTGTCGCGCGAGGCCAATCAGGCAAAGCATGCCTGAACCGCACCTCGCGTTTGCCGCTGGGTCATCCTCTCAATCGGGGGTTGCAACCAGGAGCCGTTCTCTTCGCGCCAATTATTCTGTTCGATTTCGGACATAATCAATCTCAAAGTTTTGATTTTTGTTGACCACGTATCGAGGGCCGGCGTGCCTTTCGCCGCTACGCAAATAATCAAATTTGGGTATGCGCACGCCTGGCTGGCGTGCACTTGGTTGCAGGCTGAGACTGATAGCCGACGTGGACCGGGCAAGGTTTGACGCGGTCGTTCGGTCTGACCTTGCAATGCTGCAACGGCGATCAAGGACCGATGCAGATTGGGCGGCTCACCCGTGAAAGGGTTGCAGTTTGCCCTGGTGGGATCGCGCGGTTGTTCGGAGCTGTTCCAGATTCTGTCTTGACCTTAAAGCTCCGTATACAGAATATGTTCCAACGCCGCCTGAATTTGCGGCGCCTTTGGAACTGGACGAAAGTTGTATGCCGTCTGGCGATGCAATAGCGGTCTCCGGGGACTTCCGGATGTTCGGCATGAGCGACAGCATCGAGGCGATGACGGGCGTACGGGCGGATCTGCGTGAGCTTGCCATGGCGGGTCCACGCAACGAGGTCGCTGGCCGGACGATGATCGACATGGATGACCTTCTGCTCGACCTCGTCGATACAGGTCCTGTGGCGCCGGCGGACATCGCTATGCCGATCGTCATGGATACGGACACGCTCTTCGACCATCGCTCCGTCCTGACCGACTACGCGCTCTCG
>JBEIHO010000150.1:0-4961 GCA_040381215.1 Alphaproteobacteria bacterium
CCTCCGCCCGCGCGATAGCCTTCGAGCAACTGCTCCACCGCGCCGAAGCCGCCGACCACCTTGGCCGTCTCGCCGAAGCGCCACGAGTTCACGCAGAGCCAGCCCAAGTCCTCGGCCGGGTCGCCGACATGGGTCAGTTCCCAGTCCAGCACGGCACGGATGCCGTCGGGGCCCACGATCAGGTTGCCATTGCGGAAGTCGCCGTGGACCAGCGTGAGCGCGCCTGTTTCCGGCAGGCGTTGCTCAAGCCATTTGAAAGCCGCCTCGAAGACGGGATGGGGATAGTCGTAGCTGTCATAGGTCTCGCGGTACTGTGCGAGCTGCGCGCGCGGGGTCACGGCGTTCAGGGGCGGCAGGCTTTCGCCCGGGATGCGATGGATGCGGGCCAGGGCCTCGCCGCACTGGAAGGCGAGGACCTTGCGGGCGTTGGCGAATTCGGCGTCGCGCAGGATTTTGCGGGCGATGGTCTCGCCTTCGATGCGCGTCATGACGTAACCGGGGCCAATGCCATGCGCATCCGACAGGACGCAAGGTACCTCGGGGACTGCAACGCCGGCCTTGTGGGCGAGCTTGAGGATCGCGGCTTCGGTCGCGTGGTCGGGGGCTGCGGTCGCGCGCTTCGCCACGACGCCGCCGGGGGCGCGACGCAGGATCAGCGCCTTCAGGCCTTCGGCGGTTGGAAGGTCGAAGGCCCATGTCTCCTGGCTGGCGCCACCGGACAGCTGGCGCAAGCCGGTTACGGCGCCAGCGCCCGGATAGACCCCGGACAAAGCGGTTTCGAGCGCGGACTTGATCTGGTCTGTGCCTGTTGTCATGGGCCGAGACTGCCGCGAGCGGCGTGGCCGCGTCAACGCTTCAGGGTGTGCCGATGCATGGTCAGTTCTGGTCCGGCAGGGCCTGGTCGTTGAAGAAGATGAACCCGGTTTCCTTGAAGTCTTCGTTGCCGGTGGGGATCGTCTCGATCTCCTCGATCTCGATGAGACTGCCTGGGGTCTCCTTGAAGGGGAGGGTCTTCAGCTCCTGCGCGATTTCGTCGTGCAGCCGGATCACTGCGGCCTGCTGGTCAGCCGCCTCGGTGATACGACAGACATAGAAACCGGTATCCTGCTCGCCGGTCTCGCGTGTCACGCGAAACTGATCGCCGCGGATCATCGCCCAGAAACGTGGCATGGCTTGCGCCTTCGTGGTGAGGTGGAGACCCTAGCCAACCACGCTTTATGAAACATGAATACGGGCCTTGGGCCGGAGAAACCGGTCAACCTGAGCGGATTGTCCGGACGGCTTCGTCCTGCTGGAACAGGTACAGCAGCGTCCGCAGGGCCTTCTCGAGCGTGGTCTTTATCTGGTCGATGCTGGTGGACATCCGGCGAGACTGCCGCGAGGACCGTGGCCGCGTCAACGCTTCAGGCTTCGCCGACGAGAAGCAGCCGCAGGCCCTGGGCGATGGAGACTGCACCTACGGCAAGCACGATGAGCCGGGTGTACTTGCGAAACGCGTCATTGGACATCCGTTCGAGCACCGTGCTTGCCAGTGTTGTTCCTGCAAGGGCTGCCAGGATGGCGGCTGCATAGACATCCGTCGAAAGGGCGGGCGCCTGTGCCACGAGCGCGCCGTAATATCCAACCTTGAGGGTATGGCTGGCGGCCTGCGTGACAGCCTTCGTTGCAACGACGGCTCGCCGGTCCAGGGCTGAGCGGACAAAGAACGTGTCGAGGAGAGGGCCGGCTACGCCGGCAAGAAGCTGCAGGCCTGCGACGGAGAAGCCGCAGGCGATTGCGTGCTTGGGCTTGCTTGCGTCAAGGGCGAGACTTTTGGGCAAGGCCAGAGCCAGGTAAGGGACCGCGCCCAGAAGGAGCAGCATTACCGCCTTGTCCGGCACGTAGGAAAGCGCGAGCGGCAGCGCGATGGCGGGAGATGCGCCAATGGCATAGAAGCCGACGATCTTCCAGTCGATCCACTGCCGCCAGAGCCAGGCGCGCCAGCCATTCGAGAAGAACTGGGTGACGCCATGGAGCACCATGGCTGACTGCACCGGCAGCATCAGGCCGAGGATCAGCATGAGCACCAGACCACCGGCCATGCCGAAAATGCCGGAAATGATGGATGTGACGATAACGGCGGCGCCAATGGCCAGGCTTAACGGGATGGCTGCAAGCATCTGATTTGTTCCGAATGTTGTACTAATCATATGCCGCGAAAAAAAGACTTTCGCGCTGAATTGTGATAGCCTGAGGATCACATAATGTGATGCTAAAAAGATGAGTGCACTTCCACCGCTGAATGGACTCAAGGCCTTTGAGGCGGCTGCGCGGACAGGCAGCTTTGCGGGGGCTGCCCGTGAGCTTCACGTTGCGCCTTCTGCCGTCAGCCGGCTTGTGAAGGTGCTGGAGGGGCGTCTGGGCAAGCCGCTGTTCATGCGTCACGCACGTGCGCTGACGCTGACGGAAGCAGGCCAGCGTTATCATCGTGACGTAGCCGCGGCGTTCGAGAAAATCCGCCAGGCAACAAGTGCGTTGCGGGCGCCACAAGCCGACACGCTGGTCTTGGGCGCGGGGCCGACGCTTGCGATGCGCTGGCTCATTCCGCGCCTTCCGGCGTTTCAGGCCCTGCACAGGAACATCGAAGTGCGGATCTCGACCTCAATCGAGAGCGCCGAACCGATGAAGGATGACTGGACGGCTGCGATCCGCATTGGCTCCGGTACATGGCCGGGATTTGATACGCAGTTCCTGTTTACGGCGGACATGTATCCGGTATGCACGCCTGCCTTGGCGAAGTCCCTGCGAAGTCCGCGTGACCTGGCCCGCGCGAACCTGCTGCAGAATGCCAATGCACCAGAGGACTGGGCGCTATGGCTCAAGGCTGCAGGTGTTGACGAGGTCGATCTGTCTCATGCCCTCGTATTCGACTACCCGGCGTTTGCGTTGCAGGCGGCGCTTGACGGCGTGGGCGTGGCGCTGGCCCGTGCGCCGTTCGTTGCTGATGACATCGCTGCAAAGCGCCTCGTACGCCCATTTCCGCAGAGTGTTCCGAAGGGCAAGGGTTGGTACCTCGTTTCCCGGCACGCAGAGCGGGGCAATGAAGCGCTGGGCAAGTTCCGCACGTGGCTGCTGTTAGAGGCAAGAAAGCGCAGCCGGAAATCGTCAGCCTGACCTGATCGTCCGAACGGCGTCGTCCTGCTGGAAGAGATAGAGAAGGGTCCTGAGGGCTTCGCCGCGCGGGGTCTGAAGTTCCGGATCGCGCGACAGGATGAGGCGCGCGTCGTCACTCGCGGCCTTGAGAAGCTCAGCGTGGACGGAGAGATCGGCCATGCGGAAGCCCGGCAGGCCCGACTGGCGTTCGCCCAGCAATTCGCCGGCGCCGCGCAGGCGGAGGTCTTCCTCGGCGATGAGGAACCCGTCCTCGGTACCGCAGATGCATTCGAGGCGGGCGCGCGCCGTCTCGCCCAAGGGGCCCTGGAACAGCAGCAGGCAGGATGAGGGTTTGGTTCCCCGCCCCACGCGGCCGCGCAGCTGGTGCAGCTGGGCAAGCCCGAAGCGTTCGGCGTGCTCGATGATGATGATCGTCGCATCGGGCACGTCGACGCCGACCTCGATGACGGTGGTGGCCACGAGCACGCTGGCGCGGCCGTCACGGAAATCGGCAATGGCCGCGTCCTTTTCGGCGGGCTTCATGCGGCCGTGGATCAGGCGGACCTGTCCCGGCAGGTGATGGTTGAGCACGTCGAAGCGCTCTTCGGCGGCGGTGAGGTCGAGATCCTCGTTCTCCTCGACCAGCGGACAGACCCAGAAGGCACGGGCCCCTTGGGCCAGCGCACCCTTCAGGCGGTCAATGACCTCGTCGAGGTCGGCGAGCGGGCGCATGCGCGTGACGATGGGCTGGCGGCCTGCCGGCTTTTCACGCAGGCGCGACATGTCGAGGTCGCCATAGGCGGTGAGCTGGAGCGTGCGCGGTATGGGCGTTGCCGTCATGACCAGGATGTCGGCGGGAACGTGCCCCTTGCCCGAGAGCGCGAGGCGCTGGTGCACGCCGAAGCGATGCTGTTCGTCGACAACAACAAGGCCGAGGTCCCTGAAGACCACACTCTCGGTGATGAGGGCGTGGGTACCGATCAGGATCTTCAGTTCGCCGGACGCAAGGCGTTCGAGCAGCGCATCGCGTTCCTTGCCGCGCTCGCGGCCGGTCAGGAGGCCAAGCGTCACACCGGCTGCCTCGGCAAGCGGGCGCAAGGACTGCGCGTGCTGGCGGGCGAGCACCTCGGTCGGCGCCATCAGGGCTGCCTGCGCGCCGCATTCGATGGCGTTGAGCATTGCAAAGAAGGCCACCAGCGTCTTGCCGGCGCCGACGTCGCCCTGGAGCATGCGCAGCATGCGCTGGCCGGATGCCTGGTCGGCGAAGATCTCGGTAAGGGCCTGTTCCTGCGATGGCGTGAGCTTGAAGCCGAGGGCCGAAAGCGCGCGCGCGCGCAGCACGCCGTCGCCCCTGATGCTGCGTCCCTGCTGTCGGCGCATGCGGGCCCGCGCGAGGCTGAGGGCGAGCTGGCTTGCGAGAAGCTCGTCGAAGGCCAGGCGCTGGCGTTCGGGCGTGGCGGGTTCGAGATCGGCGGCTGTCTGCGGCGCATGCAACTTGCGCAGCGCGTCGCGGAACGCGGGCCAGCCCTGCTTGCGGAACCAGGCCGGGTCCTGCCATTCGGGCAGGTCGGGGCAGCGATCGAGTGCCTGGTGAACGGCGCGCGAGAGGGTCTTTTGTGGCAGGCCTTCGGTCGAGCCATAGACCGGTTCGATTGGCGGAGCCGTGGCAAAGGCGCCCTCATCCAGCATACGATCGGGATGAGCCATCTGCAGCCGCCCATCGAAACGTTCAACCTTGCCGCTGACATGGCGGATCTGCCCCACCGGAAGCTGCGCTTGCAGGTAATCCTTCTGTCCCCGGAAAAAGACCAGATCCATGAAGCCGGTGC
>JBEIHO010000151.1:0-4914 GCA_040381215.1 Alphaproteobacteria bacterium
AGCTACTCGGTCCTGATCTTGCAATCGCCTTGTGTGGCGACGACATACCCCGTCAAGACGCCGCGACCTACTTTTTGCAGGTATTCACTCTAGTCCGAGACCATTACTAGCGGCGCATCGCTCTGCCCTACCTGCGCATGTGCGGCCCCCGCCATGAACGTCATGGAGGCAGCGCCCGCCGCGAACGTCATTGCAAGCCGTGACCAGACCATCGTCTTCATCCTGTTCTTCACGCCCGACACGGCTACTGACCGCGCTTCTTCTTGGGCGTGAATTTTGTCCAAACATTGCCCTTAAGGATGATGCGGTTGCCATCATCCAGAACCTCATACGAATCCGCCCGGACCTCGCCAACGGCCCCGAAGCCGTTGAGCGGCTCCTGCCCCTCGACGCGGTTTTCTCTCACATACATCCGGGTCTTCTGCGAGGTGAATGTGTAGCCGCCAGCATCCGTCATCACGACATCGCCCTCGAGATCCAGCACTTCAAGCTCCGAGTTCCACACGCCTGTGCGTGCCTGGACAGTCGAAGACGCCACATCCTTGAGCCGCGGATTGACCAGGTCGACCAGCGCCGGATTGTCCCGCCGGCGCTGCGCCGTGGCCGCGGTCAGGACATAGGGACGGTCATTGTCGTCATAGCCGTCGAAACGGGGACCATGGACCGTAACGCTGAGGCCTGCTGCACCCGGTTCCGAGCGCTGTTCCCGAAAGCTGCTCTCGATGATCGTTCCCAGCAGCCACCCCACCGACAGAACGGCACCGATGGTGAACAGCAGCCGCAGGATATGCACCAGCGCCGTCCGCTGCCGGGCCTCCTTCAGGGAGGTGGCGCGGCGGGGACCCCACAGGTCGATCGAATGGTTGTGAGCTGAAACCATGGCGCGAACCTAGAGGGTGCTGCCGCGGCAGGGAACTGCCGCGGCACAGCTAAATAGAGGCCAACTCGCCCGTCCGGCGCTCCCGGTGCCGGATTTCCTCAGCTATGTGCAAAAATGTCCTGCTCGCCCCAGCCGGACAGGTCGAGGGCGGCGCGAACCGGCAGGAAATCGAAACAGGCCTGGGCCAGCTCGGTCCGCCCTTCACGCTCCAGCATCGTGTCCAGCCGCGCCTTGATCTCGTGGAGGTGCAATACGTCGGACGCCGCATAGGCAAGCTGGGCTTCCGACAGCTGGTCAGACCCCCAGTCCGAGCTCTGCTGGGCCTTGGACATGTCGATGTTGACGAGTTCCTTGGCCAGGTCCTTCAGCGAATGCCGGTCGGTGTAGGTGCGCGCCAGCCGCGAGGCAATCTTGGTGCAATACACCGGAAAGCACGGTGCCCCGAGCCATTGCTGGATCATGGCGAGGTCAAACCGCGCGAAATGAAAGATCTTCAGGATGCGCGGATTGGCGACCAGCGCCTTCAGGTTCGGAGAGTTGTAATCAGGCCGCTGCAGGCGGACGACATGTGCGTCCCCCTTCCCGTCGGACAGCTGTACGACGCACAGCGCATCGCGGAACGGGTTCAGCCCCATGGTTTCCGTGTCGATGGCGACCGAGCCCTCGAACTTCACATGAGCCGGCAGGTCGCCTTCGTGATGATGGATGGCCAACGTCGTTTCTCCTCGAACCTGCCGGAGCAATGGCGGGAAAACGCGCCCACCGCAACTGCCGGTCCCGGCCAAGGGCCGGAACGCCAGGCTCGGGAGCCGGGCTTACCGATTCTCGTCCAACGTCTTGCGGAGGTGGCCCAGTAGCGGCAAGGCAGCGCGCACATCCTCTGCCGGGACCAGCTTGACGATGTCGTCCATGACCTCGCCTGTCGCTCGCACGCATCTCTCCCGCATCCTCCGTCCGGCGTCCGTGACCTCGACCAGCTTGCCGCGGGCATCGTCCGGATCGGTCGTGATGCGAACGAGGCCCTGGGTCTCCAGCCGCTGCAGCGTGTTTGTCATGGCGCCCTTGGTCACCTGAAAGGCGCGGGCAAGACGGCTCGGCGCCCATGATCCGCCAAGGCGCACCAGATGATTGAGCAGGCTGAACTGCGCGATCGACATACCTTCCGGAAGGACACGCTCCAGCCTGTTGGACGAGAGCTGGGCGATTATCCCGATCTCGTTGAACATCTGGAAGTAAAGCCGGGTCAGATCTTTGGTCGCGCTCAGCTCTGCACCTCGCCGGGAATGTGCGCCGCAAGCCCGCGTCGCGGTGCGGGAATCACCGCATCGGCATAGCCTGTGCGCACCAGCATCTGGACGCGCTTGCCATCCCCGATCAATGCATGAACCTCATCGTAGAGCGGGCGCATCTCGGGGAATTCCTGCAGCGCCTGGCTCCATGGATGGATGGCGAGTCCAAGCTCGGCCGCCTTCAGCGCCAGCCGCGCATAGGCCCTGCCCGCATTCAGTTCGCTCGTCCGCCCGGCGTGATCATTGATGAGCCAGGCATACGCTCGCGCAGAAGCAGCCTTGGGCCGGTAGGTGTCGAGGCCCATCTTGAACGCGTCAGACTTCGTATCAAGCAGGGCTTCGTGTGATACCATGCCGGTCATGCGCGCCAGCTCCATCATCGGCCCCTCCAGCACAATACCATCCCGCCACTGCTCAACCTCCGCCTTGCCGATCCGCATCAGGTCGACGCTTTCCTTCATTGTTCGATAGGTAAGTGATTCTGTCTCATGGCCGCGCCAGGTGATATCGCGCAGCTTCGCCACGCGCCCGGCATCAGCCGTCGTTTGCGCCATGACGCCGTGCACCGAGCCCGCCGCATCAAGCTGAGCCAACAGGTCGGCTGCAACATCGCGCTCGCTATAGGTGTTTCGGTTGGTCCGCCGGATGCCAATCGCCGCGAATGCAGGATCAGCCTGCGCCGCGCGTGCAACGAATTTCACGTGCGCAACGGCACGAGCATCGAGGCGCGGCGCCGGATCGCCTTCCGGAAAAGGCGTGATCTCCGCGGCATAGCCTTCGTGTGCAGCGGCGATGGACAGCAGTTCAAGAAACGCCCCGCAACCCAGCACGATCTGCCTGTCGAACGGATCAGTCTCCGGCAGGCGCCGATCGAGATCGCAGAACAGCGTCAGACCATCCTCGCCATCAAGGCGGACGAGCCATGGCTGGCGATTGTGCGGATTGGGCGCGAGCAGCGCGTAGGACAGAAAGCGGCGGCGATACTCTGCCGGCGCGCCTGCCTCTTGCCATGCCGCGCGCGCCTCCTCCGAGGGCCCGTTGGCGAGATAGAATGCCGTCCCCCCAAGCGCTGCGAGGACCACACCCCCACCAACCAGTTTGAGAATTCCACGACGCGTTGTCATGAACGATTGCTCCTTGGGTCAGGCCTCGACGTTTGCGAGGCGGGCGCGGGGAACGGTCACGGCTCTGGCGAGCATGACACCTGCAACGGCTGCAAACCAGAGCAGCATACCCGATGTCCCGATAACGACATCGACCGGAGAGGTTATGCCGACCAGCGCCAGCGACGGCATGCAGGACACTGCCGCCACCGGGAAGGCCAACCAGCCAAGCCAGGCCGGCAGTCCGCGATCCCTGATAATGAGCGCTCCTGCGCAAACCAGCCACAGCGCAGCGAACATGCCGACGCCGAGATCCTCCCCGATCGTGCCGCCATACGCGTTGAGGGCGGCCTGCGTCGTCTCGATCGCAACGCGCTCCATCGACCCCTCAGGCGCTGCGGCATAGGCATCGGCCAGCGCCGACGAGCCTGAAAGCCAACGTACGATGCCGATGGCACGGGCCAGCGCGGATGCCACGCCAAGCGCGATCGCGACCATTGCAAGCGCGCCGAGCGCCTTGGTCCCGCTCGCCAGCCTGACAATCAGCGCAGCGCTGCCCGCGAACGCCAGCGACCAGGCGAGATAGAGCCCGTAGCCAAGCTGCACCGCCGCGCGCTCTGCATGGATCAGCGGCAAGGTCTGCTCGGCTGGAAAATCGAGACTGGAAGGCCAGTCAATCGCGCCGCCCAGTATCGCCATCGGCACAAAGATGAAGAAGGCCTGGAAGAACAGGACGGCAGATATCGACACGTACTGGATGCGCATAGGGAGCCTCCTTTTTTCGCTTGAGATGCCAGAATTTGGTTCACCGCTGAACTATCTAGTTCAACGCTGAACTATGCGCAACTGGTTTCTGCGTAATGGCTGGCGAAGCCTGATCAGGCGCGAATGATCAGAAGTGAAGGCTTTCCGGAAGAGGCGCGGAGACCCTTGAATCCTGCCCGCGCGACCTGTATCAACCGCGCCTTGCTGTCTGCCCAGATGGCGGAATTGGTAGACGCACTAGTTTCAGGTACTAGCGGGTAACACCGTGGAGGTTCGAGTCCTCTTCTGGGCACCAGTCCCTGCTCCGGCAGGGGCATTTCGTTTCCTAACAGGAACGTAAAACGTCAATTAATCAAGGACAAATGGTCGTTTTTCGTCGGTCGCGGCCCGGCACGTGGTGGTTTTCTGCGACCGACATGCTGGCATTTGCGTTGGTGTTTTGGGTACCAACAAAGGCGGAGAAAGCCACTCAACGACGCCCAGCCTGGAGCCCGCAGCCGAGCTTGTAGATCGAGCGAGCGGCGAGCTTCACATCCATGCCTCACCCGCTGGGGCCAGGCTGGGCTGGTCACTTATCGCCTCGATGGCCGACAATCGCCCCTGTCATTCGGATCGTCCGCGGTAACGTTGCCCGCCGCTGTGGCGCGTTTTCTTCTGAACAGATGCCGGGGAGAAGCCCCTCGGCCTGCTCAGGTCCGGCCGGTGCCGGGCCATGACGCGAGTCGCGCGATCGCTCTGGCGGACAAGTTGCAGCTCGATCAGGCACAAGCCATAAGGGCGGATGAGCATGGCAGATCCCAAAGAGTGCAAAGCGTTTCTCGACGCCCACCCGCACATCAATTTCTTCGAGATTTTCTTCACCAATATGGCGGGGGTG
>JBEIHO010000152.1:0-4831 GCA_040381215.1 Alphaproteobacteria bacterium
AGTGGGAGACGAGATGCAGACTGTCGCTGTCGTCCTGGATGGGCCTCAACAGATCGCTGTGCGCAATCTTGCGCTCAATGCTGTGCGAGACGACGACGTCGTGATCGATGTGTCGTGGAGTGGAATCAGCACCGGAACCGAGCGTCTGCTGTGGTCCGGTCGCATGCCGCCGTTTCCCGGAATGGGCTATCCGCTTGTACCCGGCTATGAGTCGGTCGGCCGTGTCGTCGATGCTGGCGCAAAGGCGACTCATCGCATTGGCGAGAACGTCTTCATCCCGGGAGCCACCTGCTACAAGGATGCTCGCGGCCTGTTTGGCGGCGCGGCGCGGACGCTCATCGCTCCCGGCGCGCGTGCGACTGCGGTTCCCGAAAATCTCGGCTCGCAAGCTGTGCTGATTGCGCTGGCCGCAACAGCCTATCACGCCCTCGCTGGCGGCGCGCCGCCTGATCTTATCGTTGGCCATGGCGTACTCGGCCGCCTGCTCGCGCGCATAACGATTGCGACCGGAGCCCCGGCGCCGACAGTCTGGGAAACCAATCCCCAGCGGCGCTCCGGCGCCGATGGCTACAACGTCGTTCATCCTGATGAGGATCAGCGGACGGACTACGACACGATCTACGACGCCAGCGGAGCGGGCTCACAGCTGGACTCATTCGTGAATCGGCTCGGCAAGGGCGGCGAGATCGTCCTCGCTGGCTTCTATGAAGACCGTCTGTCCTTCGCCTTCGTCCCCACCTTCATGCGCGAGGCGCGCTTCCGCGTCGCAGCTGAGTGGAAGCCGGAGGACCTGCGGGCGATCAGCGCAATGCTGCGGCTCGGCAGTCTGTCGCTCGATGGTCTCGTCACCCACGAACAGTCACCCGAAAAAGCCGGCGATGCATACGCCACCGCATTTACCGATGGCGCGTGCCTGAAAATGGTCCTGGACTGGAGACACTGCGCATGAGCGTGACGCTGCTGGATACTCGAGCCTTGCGCAGGGAAGCGGCCATTGAGCCGGATCCCGTTCCAACCGGCGAAGTCACGAAGGAAACGCAGATCATCGCCATCTATGGCAAGGGCGGCAGCGGCAAAAGCTTTGCTCTCGCAAACCTTAGCTACATGATGGCCCAGCAGGGCAAGCGCGTGCTGCTCATCGGCTGTGATCCCAAGTCGGACACCACCTCGCTGCTGTTTGGTGGGAAAGCGTGTCCCACGATCATCGAGACGTCCTCGCGGAAAAAAGCAGCCGGCGATGAAGTTCGCATCGAAGATGTCTGCTTCCAGCGCGATGGTGTCTTCGCGATGGAGCTCGGCGGACCGGAAGTGGGTCGCGGCTGCGGCGGACGGGGCATCATTCACGGCTTTGAACTGCTCGAGAAGCTCGGCTTCCACGACTGGGGCTTCGACTACGTCCTGCTCGACTTCCTGGGCGACGTGGTCTGCGGCGGCTTCGGCCTGCCGATCGCCCGCGACATGTGCCAGAAGGTCATCGTCGTCGGCTCGAACGACCTGCAGTCGCTCTACGTTGCGAACAATGTCTGCTCGGCAGTCGAATACTTCCGGAAACTCGGCGGTAATGTCGGCGTCGCTGGCATGCTCATCAACAAGGATGACGGCACGGGCGAGGCGGCTGCGTTCGCGGCGTCCGTTGGCATTCCGGTGCTTTGCGCCATCCCGGCCGACGAGGACATCCGTCGCAAGTCGGCCAACTATCAGATCATCGGCACGCCCGGCGATCGCTGGGGACCGATGTTCGAAGGCCTTGCCGCCAACGTTGCGACCGCCCCTCCCGTGCGCCCGACGCCGCTGACGCAGGACCAGCTGCTTGGTCTCTTCAAATCTGACCAGGTTGGCGGCGGTGTTGTCCTTAAGCCAGCGACGCAGGCCGACATGCGGGGTGCGACTTACGTCGAGAAGCCGACCCTCGAAGTCATCTATGACGCGGTGTGATCCATGATTGACCGTGATCCCTCAGAAGCGCCACGCGACGCCATCGGCCACGACGCCGGTGACGTCGTCAGCGGCAGCATTCCTGCTGAGGGCTCCGGCTGTCATGCAGGCGCCGACGAGCTGCACAAGGCGGCCGCCAGCGCCGGCAAGTCAGAAGTGCTGGAGCGCTATGCGAAAGACTACCCCAAAGGTCCGCACGACCAGCCGCAGAGCATGTGCCCCGCCTTTGGTAGCCTGCGGGTCGGTCTGCGCATGCGGCGCATGGCGACGATACTTTCGGGCTCCGCCTGCTGCGTCTACGGGCTGACCTTCACGTCGCACTTCTACGGTGCTCGCCGTTCAGTCGGCTATGTGCCGTTCAATTCCGAAACGCTCGTGACGGGCAAACTGTTCGAGGACATCCGCGAGGCAGTGTTCCAACTCGCCGATCCCGAGAAGTACGACACCATCATCATCACCAACCTGTGTGTGCCAACCGCTTCCGGTGTACCGCTCCAGCTGTTGCCGAAGGAGATCAACGGCGTCCGGATCATCGGCATCGATGTGCCGGGCTTCGGCGTGCCGACCCATGCCGAGGCAAAGGACGTCCTCGCCGGTGCGATGCTCAAATATGCACGCAATGAAGCAGAGCAGGGGCCCGTCGCTGCGCCGCGCGAGCGCGCTTCGCTGCCGACCGTCACGCTGCTTGGCGAGATGTTCCCGGCCGATCCGGTCGGCATCGGCATGATGCTGGCGCCTATGGGGCTCGCCGCCGGGCCGGTGGTGCCGACGCGCGAATGGCGCGAACTCTACAGCGCACTGGACTGCGCCGTTGTCGCGGCCATTCATCCCTTCTACACGGCTTCTGTCCGCGAATTCGAGGCGGCCGGCCGCAAGGTGATCGGTTCTGCGCCTGTAGGCCGCGATGGAACGGCTGCGTGGCTTGACGCGATCGGTGCAGCGTGCGGCGTGGCGCAGGACAAGATCGATGCCGCCAAGAACCAGATCCTGCCTGCAATCACCGGCGCCCTCGCCGAATCGCCGATCAAGGGGCGTGTGACCGTCTCCGGCTACGAAGGCTCCGAGCTTCTGGTCGCCCGCCTTCTGATCGAGAGCGGCGCCGATGTGCCTTATGTCGGGACGGCGTGCCCGCGCACGCCATGGTCCGAGCCTGATCGGCAGTGGCTCGAATCCAAAGGCGTCCGCATCCAGTATCGCGCCTCGCTCGAGCAGGATATCGCCGCAATCCATGAGTTCGGGCCGGATCTTGCAATCGGCACAACACCCGTGGTGCAGCACGCAAAGGAGCGCTCGATCCCGGCGCTCTATTTCACCAACCTCATCTCGGCACGCCCGCTGATGGGCCCCGCAGGCGCCGGTTCGCTTGCGCAGGTCGTGAACGCAGCGCTCGCCAACAAGGGCCGGTTCGACCGCATGACCGACTTCTTCGAAGGCGTCGGAACTGGCCACGCCACCGGCGTGTGGGAAGACACGCCGCAGGACCGGCCCGAGTTCAAGGCGCGCTATGCCAGGACCATGGCTGCCTCCCGCGCGGCGGAAGAGGCGGTGGGCACATGACCCTCATCCTCGACCACGATCGCGCCGGCGGGTACTGGGGCGCCGTCTACGCTTTCACCGCAGTGAAGGGGCTGCAGGTCATCATCGATGGACCCGTGGGCTGCGAGAACCTGCCCGTTACCTCGGTCCTGCACTATACCGACGGCCTGCCGCCGCACGAGCTTCCAATCGTCGTGACGGGTCTGGGCGAAGACGAGCTTGGCAAGACCGGCACCGAAGGCGCGATGCGGCGCGCCTGGAAAACGCTGGACCGCGACCTGCCTGCCGTGGTCGTCACCGGCTCGATCGCCGAGATGATCGGCGGCGGTGTGACGCCTGAGGGCACCAATATCCAGCGCTTCCTGCCGCGCACGATCGACGAGGATCAGTGGCAGAGCGCTAATCGCGCGCTTACTTGGCTGTGGACCCAGTTCGGCACGAAGAAAGTGCCCAAGCTCAAGCCGCGCAAGGAAGGCGAGAAGCCCAGGGTCAATATCATCGGTCCGATGTACGGCATGTTCAACCTGCCGTCCGACCTCGCCGAGATCCGTCGGCTGATCGAGGGCATCGGTGCGCAGGTGAACATGGTCTTCCCGCTGGGCAGCCACCTCGCTGATGTCAAGCAGCTCCCACTCGCCGAAGTAAACGTGTGCATGTACCGCGAGTTCGGGCGGCAGCTCTGCGAGACGCTGGAGCGACCGTATCTCCAGGCCCCGATCGGGCTGGAGTCGACCACG
The DNA here is from genome assembly GCA_040381215.1 of Alphaproteobacteria bacterium. Taxonomy (GTDB): domain Bacteria; phylum Pseudomonadota; class Alphaproteobacteria; order Micropepsales; family Micropepsaceae; genus SZUA-430. Next base: position 4,209 of record JBEIHO010000152.1, read on the forward strand.
CTCTTCCTCCGCAAGCTTGGCGAGCTCACCGGCCTCGACCCTGAGCCCTTTATCACCCGCGAGAAGCATACGACGATCAAGCCCGTCTGGGATCTCTGGCGCTCGGTGACGCAGGACTTCTTCGGCACCGCCAGCTTCGCGATCGTGGCCAACGAAACCTATGCCCGCGGCGTGCGCAACTTCCTCGAGAACGATCTCGGCCTGCCGTGTACATTCGCCTTCTCGCGCTCGGCAGGTGTCAAGCCGGACAATGTCGCGGTTCGCGAGGCCATCCGCACAACGCCGCCGCTCGTGATGTTCGGCAGTGTCAATGAGCGGATGTACATGGCCGAGCTTGGCTCGCGTGCCTGCTACATCCCGGCGTCCTTCCCCGGCGCCGTCATCCGTCGTCATACCGGCACGCCCTTCATGGGCTATGCTGGCGCGACCTACCTCGTGCAGGAAGTCTGCAACGCGCTGTTCGATGCACTCTTCCACATCCGTCCGCTCGCCGGGCAGATGGACAAGATCGACGCGACACCTGCGCGCTCGCACGTCGAAATCGCCTGGGACAGCGACGCCAAGGCGTCGTTCGACAAGATCATCGACGCGCAACCTGTTCTGGTCCGCATCTCCGCAGCCAA
>JBEIHO010000153.1:0-4684 GCA_040381215.1 Alphaproteobacteria bacterium
AGACGCTCGCGCACGCCCGCCACCGCCGCATCGATCTCGGCAAAGTCCCGGATGAGCCCCGATTGCGCCCCCGGCACCCCCTCGAGCGTCACCGCCACCACGAAGGAATGGCCATGCATGCGCGAATTGGGATGCCCCTTCGGCGCCGTCGGAAGGTAGTGGGCCGCATCGAAGCGGAATTCCTTGGTAATCGAGATCACGGTATTCCAATCCACTTGTGCGTCTGGACGCTGAGGCGCCAGCGCGGATGTTCCATGCAATAGCGCGCCGCCGCACGCATGTTCTCCTGCGTCTGTGCACCCCACAGCGGTTGCAGCAGGAAATGCGCAAACGCAAGCCCCTCGAACTGCGCCGGCATCGCACCCGCCTGCGGATAGACCAGCTTGAGCTCGTGCCCCGTTGTCTGCACCAGTTGCGTCCCGGCTTTGGGGCTGACGCAGATCCAGTCGATCCCGGCAGGTGCCGCGATCGTGCCGTTGGTCTCCACCGCAATCTCGAACCCCGACGCATGCATCGCATCGATCAGCGCGGTATCAAGCTGGAGCAGGGGCTCGCCACCCGTGAACACGACGTAAGGCGCGCCACCCTGTCCTTGCGGCCAGAGCGCGGCAATCGCCCGGGCAAGCGCCACAGCCGTCTCGAAACGCCCGCCACCCTGTCCGTCGGTTCCAACAAAATCCGTGTCGCAGAACGTGCACTGCGCGCCTGCACGGTCCTCCTCGCGCCCGCTCCACAGGTTGCACCCCGCAAAGCGGCAAAACACGGCAGGCCGTCCTGCACGCAGGCCTTCGCCCTGCAGCGTGTAGAACATCTCCTTGACCGCATAGCTCATGGCAGAAGGGCTCCCGCGCGATACCGCTCCCAGCCCTTCGCACGCAGCTCGCAAGCCGGACAGGCCCCGCAGCCATGGCCCCACGCATGCCGCATCGACCGATCGCCGCGATAGCAGGAATGGGTATGCTCGACGAGAAGATCCACCAGCACCTTGCCGCCAAGGTCCTCCGCAAGCGCCCACGTACCTGCCTTGTCGATCCACATCAGCGGCGTCTCGACCACAAACCGCGTATCGAGCCCCAGGTTCAAGGCCACCTGCAGCGCCTTCAGCGTGTCATCCCGGCAATCCGGGTAGCCCGAATAATCCGTCTCGCACATGCCGCCCACGAGATGGCGCAAGCCCCTTCGATAGGCAACCGCCGCGGCCGCCGTGAAGAACAGGATGTTGCGCCCCGGAACAAAGGTCGTGGGCAGCCCGTTGCGTCCCATCTCGATGGCGACATCCGCCGTCAGCGCCGTCTCACCCATCTGCCCGATGACCGAAAGATCCAGCATGTGGTCCGCGCCCAGCCGCGCACCCCAATCAGGAAAGGCGCCCCTCAGGCGCGCCATGAACGCTTCGCGCACCTCCAGCTCCACGGCATGCCGCTGCCCGTACGCAAAACCAATGGTCTCGACAGCCTCGAAACGCGCAAGCGCCCACGCCAGGCAGGTCGCGGAATCCTGCCCGCCAGAAAACAGAACCAGGGCCTTTCCCGCCGGGGTCTTTCTCGTATGCGCCGCCATGCAACCTGCTCGAAATGCGGCCGGAGATTGGGGGGATGCGCCCGGCCACGCAATGGGCTAAACCACGCACCTCCAATTTTCATCGTCGACGAGGGTTAACGTGACGGCAATCGCAATCAGCGGGACGGGGCTTTTCACCCCGCCAAACGCCATCAGCAACGAGGAACTGGTCGCAGCCTTCAACGCCTACGTGAAGAAGTTCAACGCCGCCAACGCCGACGCCATTGCCAATGGCACGGTCCAGGCCATTGCCGAGTCCAACGTCGAGTTCATCATCAAGGCCTCCGGCATCAAGTCCCGCTACGTCATGGACAAGGCGGGCATTCTGGACCCCGACATCATGTGCCCGCGCATCCCGGAGCGTCCGAACGAGCAACTCTCGCTGCTCGCCGAGATGGGCGTGAACGCAGCGCGCCAGGCGCTGGACCGGGCGGGCCGCACCGCACAGGAAATCGACTGCGTTCTGGTTGCCTGCTCGAACCTGCAGCGCGCCTATCCGGCCATCGCCATCGAGATCCAGAACGCGCTGGGCTGCACCGGCTTCGGCTTCGACATGAACGTCGCGTGCTCCTCGGCAACCTTCGGCATGCAGGCCGCCGCCGACATGATCCGCGCCGGCAACGCGACGCGGGCCCTGGTCATCAGTCCCGAAGTCTGCTCCGGCCATCTCAATTTTCGCGACCGCGACAGCCACTTCATCTTCGGCGATGTCGCCACCGCGATCGTGCTTGAACGGGCCGACGATGTGAAATCATCGCCGGCATGGGAAATCGTCGGCACCCGCCTGCTGACCCAGTTCTCGAACAACATCCGCAACAATTTCGGCTTCCTGAACCGCGCCGCACCGGAAGGGGCCTCGCGCCCCGACAAGCTCTTCGTCCAGGAGGGCCGCAAGGTCTTCAAGGAAGTCGTGCCGATGGTAGCAGACCTGATCGTCTCGCATCTGGGCGAAGAGGGGATTGCACCCGCAAGCCTCTCGCGGCTGTGGCTCCACCAGGCCAACATCAACATGAACGACTTCATTGCCCGCAAGGTGCTGGGACGCGACCCGAACCCTGGCGAGGCCCCGGTGATCCTCGACACCTATGCCAACACAAGCTCGGCAGGCTCGATCATCGCGTTCCACCAGAACAACGCCGACCTGAAGACCGGCGACCTCGGCGTGATCTGTTCGTTCGGCGCCGGCTATTCGGCCGGCAGTGTGATCGTGCGTCGCACCCACTAGCCCCGAGACCCGCCAGCGAACGGACCAACCCCGATGCGCCTCATCGAAGCCGCCAACCTCGACAGCATCGCGTCCTATTCAATCGTGGAACGCGACAAGCCGGTGCCCGGCAAGGGCCAGGCACTCTTGCGCGTCCATGCCTGCGGCGTCGGCTATGTCGATGCGCTGGTCGCGCTGGGCAAGTACCAGGTCAAGCCTGCCCTGCCGCACACGCCGGGCATGGAGGTGGCAGGAACCATCGAGGCGCTGGGTCCCGGAACCGAGGGGCTGGCGATAGGCCAGCGCGTCCTCGCGCAGGCCATCGGCGGTTTCGCCGAGTACATCCTCGTCGCACCGGCGCTCATCACGCCGATACCCGACAAGATGACGTTCCCGCAGGCCGCCGCGTTCCGCGTCAACTACCTCACGGCCCTGCACGGATTGCAGGACCGTGCCCGCCTCGCCGCCGGAGAGACCCTTCTGGTCACCGGCGCGGCCGGTGGCGTCGGGCTCGCGGCAGTCCAGGTCGGCAAGCATCTGGGAGCCCGGGTGATCGCCTGCGCCAGCACCGAGGAAAAACGAGCCTTCGCCCTCGCCCACGGCGCCGACGCCGCCATTGATACCCAAGCCGACAAATGGCGCGACCGTTTGAAACCGCTGGCCGGCGGCAAGGGACCGGACGTCATCTTCGATCCGGTCTGCGGCCCTCTGTTCGAACCGGCATTCCGCTCGCTCGCCTGGGGCGGTCGTCAACTGGTCGTGGGCTTTGCCGGAGGGCCGATCCCTGCCCTGCCCGCCAACCTGCCCCTGATGAAAGGCGCAGGCCTGCTGGGCGTCGACGTGCGCCAGTTCATGATGTTCGAGTGGGAGCGCGCGAGCGCGCATCTCGCAACGCTCCTGTCATGGGTCGAACAGGGACACCTCGCGCCTGCGATCGGCAAGGTCTTTGCCTTCGACGAATTCCGCGAGGCCCTCACCTATGCACTCAGCGGCAAGGGCCTCGGCAAGACCATATTGTCAGTCGCCTGAGCCTCCAGCCTCACGCCGGCGCAACGCTCGCAACCTTGAACGTGCGCAGCACGCCATCATGCTCGGTCACCGACACATACTCGCCCGCCTTCAGGACGTGGCGATCGAGCTTGTAGAGCGCCTGGTCATCCTCGCGTGTTCCCTGCGCGTAGTCGAAGTGCCAGCCTTGCCCGACATGAACCAGGTGGCCACGCTCCTCGACCGCATGGCGCACGATCCGCTCGACCGTGCACCGCGTGCGTTGCGCCTTCCACGTCGCCGCATCCAGATGCCCCGCGGCATCAAGCGGCGCCACGAACACATACCCATGCGAGGGATCGCCATTGGGCGCCTCCTTGGAGCGCGCCAACTCAAGCTTCACCTTGTAGAGGCTCATCGTCGTCTTCCCTCGGTTCAATGCGCCATGAAGACAGGCATGGTGGCTTCGGACAGCACGTGGCGCGTAACGCCGCCAAGCACCAGCTCGCGCCAGCGGCTGTGGCCATAGCCGCCAAGCACAACGACACCCGCCCCTGCCCGGCGCGCCACATCCATCAGGACCGCGCCCGTCGGCTGCCCGCCCGGATTGACCCCATGCTCGGTCGCCGTCAGCCCGTGCAGCCGCAGATAGTCGCGCAGGCGGTCCATTTCGGCCGTCTCGATGCTGCCGCTTGAAATACTGACGATCTCGATCGCCGAGGCCGCCTTGAGCAGCGGGATCGCCGCCGCGACCGCGCGCGCCGCCGTGGCACTTCCATCCCAGGCGACAACAGCCTTCGTCCCGTGCACGCCAGCCGGTGTCTGCGGCACCAGCAGCACGGGGCTTCGCCCATGCATCAACGTTGTCTCGATGGCCTGGCGAAGGGCCGCATGACCCTCCGAACCGGGCAGCGGGAAGATAACGAGGTCGGA
>JBEIHO010000154.1:0-4678 GCA_040381215.1 Alphaproteobacteria bacterium
AGCGAGGCGCCGCGAATGTGCAGCGCCATATCGAGAACCTGACGGGCTATGGCCTGCCCGTAATCGTGGCGCTGAACCATTTCACGTCTGACACCCAGGCCGAGGTCGATACCGTCAAACGTATCGTCGGCGCGATGGGCGCCGAGGCGATCGTATGCCGTCACTGGGCCGAAGGCGGCAAAGGCGCCGAAGAGCTGGCGCATGCAGTGGTCAAGCAGCTCGCAAGGAAGGAGGACAGGTTTCAGGTCCTCTACGACGACGCACTGCCCCTGCTTGCCAAGATCGAGGCGACCGCAAAGCGCATCTATCGCGCGGAGCGTGTGGATGCGCCCGCGAAAGTGGTGCAGCAGCTGAAGCGCTGGGAAGAAGCTGGCTTTGGCGGCCTGCCGGTCTGCATCGCCAAGACGCAATACTCCTTCTCCTCCGACCCCACAAAACTCGGCGCGCCCGAGGGGCATGTCCTCGACGTGCGCGAAGTGCGACTATCCGCCGGCGCCGGATTCATCGTGGCGATCTGCGGCGACCTGATGACGATGCCCGGCCTGCCACGCCACCCGGCGGCGGAACTGATGTCGATTGATGCGAATGGGAACATCCACGGGTTGTCGTAATGCAGATCGCAAAGCTCGCTTTCCTCGTCCGCGACTATGACGCGGCCATCGACTGGTTCTCGCGCTGTCTCGGTTTCGAGCTGGCCGAAGACACCGACATGGGCGGCGGCAAGCGCTGGGTGGTGGTGCAGCCGCCCGGTGCGCAAGGCGTGGCGCTGGTCCTGGCCAAGGCGGTGGGCGAGCAACAGGCGACAATCGGCAGGCAGGCCGGCGGGCGCGTCTTCCTCTTCGCGCAGACCGACGATTTCGATCGCGACCATGCGCGCATGACCGGTGAAGGCGTGGTCTTCCGTGAAAGCCCGCGAAACGAACCCTATGGCAAGGTCGCCGTGTTCGAGGACCTGTACGGCAATCCGTGGGATCTCATCGAGCCTGCGCGATAGGTGCGTCCTGCCGCTGCGGCGCCGCTTGCGCAGCGCGGCCCCGCCTGTGAAGCTTCGCAAAACAAGAAGCGCGATCCAGGGGAAACCAACATGCGGCTGACACGGCGAAGCCTTCTGGCCACCGTATGGGCGACAGGGGTTGCAGCCTGCGCTGGTGCGCCCGGAATATCGGCCAGCGGAACGGAACCTGACGCCACCGAGATGGCGAGCCTGATCAGGTCCGGCAACATGTCGGCCCGTGAAGCAGTCGACGCTGCGATTGCGCGCGCGCTGGCAGTTCAACCGAAGATCAATTTCCTGGTCGCGGACACGTACACACAGGCGCGCGCGCAAGCGGCGACCCCCGGCAGCGGCCCGTTCGCAGGCGTGCCCTACCTGATCAAGGATCTCAACAATGTCGCGGGCGTCATGACACGCAGCGGAACACGCGTGACAGCAGGGCGGCCGCCTGCAGCGACCACCGAACCGTTTGTCGCCGCGATGCTCGACACCGGACTGATCAGCATCGGCAAGTCGGCCTCGCCCGAGTATGGCTACCTGCCGACGACCGAACCGCTCGCTTTCGGTCCAACACGCAATCCATGGGACCTTGGCCGTTCCACCGGCGGATCCTCCGGCGGGTCGGCCGCAGCGGTGGCGGCGGGCGTGGTGCCGATGGCGCACGCCAATGATGGCGGTGGGTCCATCCGGTTCCCGGCGGCCAATTGCGGGCTTGTCGGCCTGAAGCCTTCGCGCGGCCGCATGGCTGATGGCGAGGTCCCGGGCCCGCTCGCCATCTCGGTGCAGGGCTGCGTCTCGCACACGGTGCGCGATTCGGCGCGGCTGATGTCGCTGGTGGAGCGCAAGGGCAGCGCCGCCATTCACGCGCCTGTCGGCTTTGTCGATGGACCGGTGCGGAGCAAGCTTCGGGTTGGCGTGCTGACCAGGGGCTTTGCCGGGTTCGAAGCGGACAAGGAGGTCGCCGCTGTCGTCAACAGCGCAGCAAAAGTTCTGGAAGACCTCGGCCACGCGGTGAGTCAGACCAGCTGGCCGACGACCGCAAGCTTCGGCGATGACTTCCTGGCGTTCTGGTCCCTAGGAGCCGCGCAGGACGTCGCGAGCGCCACCAGGGAGACCGGCCGGAAGGCGGATGAATCCTCGTTCGAGCCCTTCAGCCTGCGCATGGCTGCGAATGCATCGAAGCTCACGGAAGCCGACACCAATGCGGTGATCCAGCGCCTGCTCGGCAATACGGTCGCCTACAATGAATGGATAAAGGGCTTCGACGTGGTGCTGTCGCCCGTGATCGCCTCCCCGCCCTCGCCGCTGGGTTATCTGCGCGGTGACGTGCCGTTCGACACGTTGCGCGAGCGGCTGTTGCAGCAAGTGGGCTATACGCTGATCCACAATGTCTGCGGCGCGCCGGCGATAAGCCTGCCGCTGGGCCGCACGTCGACGAACCTGCCGATCGGCGTGCAGGCCTGTGCCGCGGCGGGCGCTGACGGCTTGCTGCTGGAGTTGGCCTACCTGTTCGAGGAAGCCCTGCCGTGGAGACAATACCGGGCAAGCCTCGCCTGACCCCACCTGGCCGGGCCTTGCCAGAGTGACGCGCTTGCTGGCCGCAAGGTTGGCGCCTGGGGCCCTTGAGGAGCAGGCCGGTTCTGGCTTCTTTGCAGTGGGCACGGTCACAGCGCGCTGGATGAGGCTGGCGAGTGTGGCTGCAGTGGCTCCGGCGAGCGCCTGCGCGTCGATACCCCCTGCTGCGCCGTCGGTGGACCCGCACGGCAATGCAGGCGGCAGCATCCTTGTCATTGCGCACCAGGACGACTGGCAGCTGTTCAAGTCGCCACGCAATTGTGCGGCAGGGCTGTCGGATCTTGCCGCCACCGTGTGCACCGATATCGACTGGGTGCGCAGACACGCGCGCCTGTCGGACGTCTGGCAAAGTCCGCCAGGTCGCAGCAGGCACGAAGCGCTGCTTCTGCGGTCCGACGATACGACGGGGCGGTGACGTGGCTTGCAATGCGGCCCGCCCGCAGTGAAGAAGATAGACAGCCACAACGCGTCCGGCATGAGGGCTGCCGGGCAGCGACGGCATGGGTACCAGATTTGCGTCCTCGGGGTCTCTCCGAAGGCAATTCTTCTCCGCCTTGAAGGAGACCCGGCAGTGCTGGCCATACAGCACCCCAACGCGCGGACCGAGCAAGCTTTGCTCAGATTTCACTGGCGCGCCGTCCGCGAAACACTACGCTCTGATGTCATGCAGAATCGGTTCGCCGGTAGCCTGCCTAACGGTGTTCAACACGTAATTCTGCACTTGGATGGTCTGCGCATTCTTCTGCATCGTCTGGCTGTGTTTCGGGTTTCGAGTTTCGCGGCAGCGCCATTTCACCTGAGTGCCGCAGTGACATGCCCAATTCCCGGCCGTCCTAACGGGAAGCCCCCATGCGCTACACAATCGTTGCGGCCTTGGTTTGTTTGCTTGCCGCATGCGGCGGAGGCGGTTCATCAACCGATACAGGCGCTGGAGGCGGACACGGCGCCGCAGCGCCGCCGCCGACGGCGCCAGAAGCTGCCCGCCTTCTTACTCAAGCGACGTTTGGCGTCACAGAATCCAGCATCGCTGAGGTCCAGGGTCAGGGAATAAGTGGCTGGATCACGTCTCAGATAGCCATGCCGCGGCCGGCCCTCAGCCATGAAGCCTTTGTCGATAGTGCGCTCGCAGCCAACGGCTCCGTCAACGCCAACAACTTCTACCAGACCTGGTGGAGACAGGCGATCAGTGAGCCAGACCAGTTGCGTCAGAGAATCACGTTTGCGCTGTCTCAGATTTTCGTCATTTCCCTGGCTGATGCAGCTGTCGACACGCGGGGGGCCGCATCGTGGTACGACATGCTGCAGCGCAACGCTTTCGGCAACTTCCGCACGCTGCTGGAGGAAGTGACGCTCCATCCGATGATGGGACGCTACCTCACCTACCTGGGCAATCAAAAGGAAGACGCTGCCGGCACACGCACGCCGGACGAGAACTATGCGCGGGAAGTCATGCAGCTCATGACCATCGGCCTGGTCGAACTCAATAGCGACGGCACGCCCCGTCTCAATGGGAGCGACCAGATTTCGGCCTACACACCTGCAGACATTGCGGGGCTCGCCAAGGTGTTCACAGGCATCAGCTGGTACAGCACCTCGCCCAACAACACGACATTCGCCGGCGGCAACGCACACTCGGACCGCTCGGTGCGGCCAATGATCTTCTATCCCAACTTTCACTCAACATCGGCGAAGACTTTCCTCGGTGTAACCATACCGGCCAGCACAACAGTCGATATGGCAGGTGACCTGCGCATAGCGCTCGATCGACTCTTCAATCACCCCAACACCGGACCGTTTATCGCCAGGCGCTTGATCCAGCAGCTGGTGACATCCAACCCCACCCCCGCTTATGTCGGGCGGGTCTCGGCCGTCTTTGCGAACAACGGAACGGGCGTACGTGGCGATCTGGCGGCAGTCGTCCGCGCCATCCTCAACGACACCGAAGCTCGGAACAATTCGGTAGCCACCTCGCCGAGCTTTGGAAAACTGCGCGAGCCCGTGATCCGGGTCACCAACTGGGCTCGGTCCTTTGCCGCCACCTCGCAGACTGGCAACTTCCTGATCACCTCGACGAGCGCGAATACGTCTCTCAACCAGTCCCCGCTCACC
>JBEIHO010000155.1:0-4667 GCA_040381215.1 Alphaproteobacteria bacterium
AGCGGACGGGTACAGCACAAACTCCACGATCCGGCCGATGACGCTCGGCTGACCTGCCCCAATGTTTTGGATCCGAGCGCATCGCGAGCGGCGGCTTCTGGCCCCGACCCGCGTGTACGGCCACCAGCCCACGACCGGCCTACCCCATCAACTGAAGTCATTCGGGGAGTGACCTGCCATAGGAGTTTCGGACCTCCCGAAGCTTGAATGACGAAGGGCACTTTTGGGCCATCAACCGAGCCCGCCGCTCTCTTTGCAGCGGCAGGGCCGTCCAAGAATTGCCGTTCGTGACTTCCCTTATGCTCGGGCGGGGCCTCGCCCAACTCCGGACACTACGCAGCCATCAAGAGCTGATCTTCGCCAATGCCCTTAAGGCTCGACGCAAACTCGCTTGCGGGGACCATCTTCCGTAAGGGCTCAATCGTTTCTTCCTCCAGGTCACCTGAGTAGAAGTGCAGGAGCAGGCCGGCTTGCTGAACCCCGGGGGTAGACATCAGATCGCTGATGATACGCCCCCAAAGTTCAACACTGTCAGGCGTGTTTGCATGCCGCCGTTCTTCCGCTCGCTCGTCGGCTTTCATTCGATCATTGAGCCAACGCTCAATTTTTCCCTTCGACCAACCTCGTTTCACAAGCTTGGCGGCCTGTTCGGTTCGCTTGCCTTCGCGATCAGCTACGATGGGAGCGAGGACGGTTCCACAATCGCAGTGCCCGACAGTGGTGAGGAACGGAGCTTCACCAGGGAGAAGTGAGCCTGCGAGCGTGGCATTGGCGAATGGTCGGGCTTGCCGCCCGTGCCGTCGCAGCACTCGGTCAATGGTGGAGGCATCACCGCCTCGAACAACGAGTGCAACGTAAAGGCACATCGGATCACATTAAGTCGTCTCTGGACGATCTGAAAAGGGAGCCGTGCCTGCCCCAACCTCGAGTGTGGCGATCCGGCAGGGTCGCTCGTCAGGCGCCGTTCGCCGCTTCCCTGAAGGTCAGGCGGGAGCTCGCCAAAACACGCCATGCGGTCACGGCCGGAGCCGGAATGCCGCCGTCCCTGAACTGTCTCGGCGCGACCTGGGAGGCGGCCGGGCCGCGCAATAATTGACATCTCCTCATTTTTGAGGATACGTCATTTTATGGCGATAGTTTCATGCCCTGCCGGGATGGGTAAGCGCGGACGGACGCTGGATGCGCTCCTGGCGGCCCTTCAGTCGCTCCTGCTGGAGCCAGGCGCCGGAGCTTTCTCGATCGGTGATGTGTGCGAACGCGCTGGCGTCGCGCAAGGTACGTTCTACAACTACGCTGACAGCATCGATGAACTCGTTGAAGCACTCGCCGCGCTTCTTTCTGTATCTCTCGCCGCGCTTGGGGGCAGCGCACCATCGGCAAAGGCCGATCCGATCGCAGCCTTTGTTTTCAAGACGCGGCAGACGCTTGGCATTTCCGTGCACGCGCCGGAGTATGGACGCCTAATCTTCGATTCCGGCCTTCCCGTCGACCGGCTTCTTGCCCACCTTCGCAACGACCTGGAGACAGACATTCGCCTTGGCGTTGCCGCGGGCGTCTTCAAGACCAGTAATCCGGCGCTCTCCGCAAGCATGATTGCGGGGTGCATGCTTGGCGTCGGTCTCGATCTTCATCGTAAAGTACTGCCCAGGTCCGCCATCGAAGCGGCCACGGCGGAAATGCTGGTGATGCTTGGCGTTGCACGCAGCCTCGTGCAGCGCGCGACAGCCATACGTATCCGCTTCGAGGCGCCTCCTGCATTGCCTCTGCGCTGGCTCGCCCTGATCTCGAGTGAAAGTGCCTCTCCATGAAGCGACCGCGCGGCAAAGGCGCTACCCTGCGCCGTGGCGACAAGGGGTTTGATGCAGCCGTCCTTGCCACTTCGTTCTCCGGGCGCGATCCGGGGCGACGGCCCGACATCTACATTCAGGCCAACAAGGACGCCGACGTCGTCGCGGCAGTAAAGCTCGCGCGCGAGCAGCAACACAGGATCAGTCTTTGCTCGGGCGGCCATAGCTGGGCGCAGAACCATTTGCGCGACGGCGGAATGCTCATCGATCTTTCGCGACTGAACGCAATTGTCATTGATGCAGGCGCCCGGACCGCGCGCGTCGGACCTGGATGCTGGAGCATCGATCTGGACCGCGCGCTGAAGCGTGTCGGCCTCTTCTTCCCAGTCGCACATGCGCCCGATGTCTGTCTCGGCGGTTTCCTGTTGCAGGGCGGCTTTGGCTGGAACAGCCGTGCGCTTGGCCTCGCTTGCGAGAGCGTCGTTGGTCTTGATGTCGTGCTCGCCGACGGGACACAGGTCCATGCCAGCGCGGAACAGAACGCCGACCTCTACTGGGCGGCGCGGGGCGCAGGCCCGGGCTTCTTCGGCGTCGTCACAACCTTCCATCTCAAACTGCATGAACGCCCCAAAGTGACGGCAATGATCATGCAAGTGTTTCACGAGCGCTGGCTGGAAGACGTGTTTACCTGGGCGCACGCAATTGGTCCCAGCGTATCTAGCAGTGTCGAATTCCAGCTTCTGATCACGCCAAAGACCCTCTTCACTGGCAAGCCGGGGGTCGAAGTCCTCGCGCCCGTGATGACGTCGAGCTGGAAGGCGGCGCGCGAAGCGACCGCATTCATTCGGCAAAGCCCGGTTCGCAAGCGCGCCAGCGTCAGCACGCCGCTGCTTCCGCTTTCGACGATGCGCATGTCCGAGGGCGCCGCGCAGACGCACTTTCCACCGAAGATGCACTGGTGCGTCGACAACATGTGGACGGATGCGCCGATCGCCGATCTGATGCCGGGTCTGCGCAAGGTTTCTGATACATTGCCGCCCGCCCCTTCGCATGCGCTCTGGCTCAACTGGCAGCCAAACCGCGCGCGACCCGACATGGCGTTCTCGATGGAGGCAGGTTTCTACTTTGCCGCTTATGGAGAGTGGCGGCACGCCGAGGATGACGCGCGCTATTCAACCTGGGCGACGGATCGAATCTCTGAAATGGCCCATCTCGGGAAAGGGATTCAGCTCGCCGATGAAAATCTGGGACGCCGCAAAGCGCGCTTCATGAGTGACACCAACCATGGGCGTCTTGAACAGATCCGCGCCCACTACGATCCGGACGGCCGCTTCAATTCCTACATGACCGCGCCATGAGAACGAGCAAGCCGATCGCCGGACGCCACCTGGGCTGGTCTGATACGGATCTGCGAACCAAGCCTTATGCAGGCTTCTGGCGCCCGTACATGGCGCCGATCGCGGAGCATGCGCGCCTTGCCCTGGATGAAGGCCCGTTGGCAGAGCCCCTGCTGCCCCCGCTCGCGCGCGCAAGCGAGATGTTTGTCGGGGACGGCGTTGAAAATGGTTTTGCGCTGACGGCGGACGGCGGCATGCGCATTGCCATCCGTACCGAGATGCCCGGCATAACACCCGCCATGATCGACTGGTGGTTCGGTTGGCATTCCGACAGTCCAGAACGCTACAAGCTCTGGCACCCCAACGCCCACGTGCACGCGACCTGGCGAAAAGCGCCTCCGGCCGGCGCACGCGGGCGCGACCGCTACACTGGCCACACGTCCATCGTGGACGAATTCATCGGCAGTGGCCTGTTGCGCCTGGCCATCAGCTTCGTAGCGCCAGATGAACTGGCGTTGACGGATGCATCCCTGCGCGACGATACGAAGGCAACAGCGATCTGCGCGCACAGCACGCTTGCAGGTTTTCCAATCAAGGCGGGTTATCTGGTGCATCTGGTGCAGGCGACGTCCGGCGGCAGCGTCATGCGTTCACGGTTCTGGATCGGCGGCGCAAACGTTTCGCCACTGCATCCGCTTGCTGCGCCGATCGCTGCCATGGCGCGCCGCGAGTTGCGATCTACCGAGTCGGATGCTCGGGCGTTGTTGGTGCATTGCGCTCAGGAGATGGCGCACCTTGCGACATTCCTGCCGGCGCTCTACGGGGCGTTTCACGACCAGCCATAGCGGCGGCGGCCAGTGATCAAAGGGCAACGGGCGCGACGCGCCACGTGAAAATTCCGAACGGCCAAGTCGCCCGCGATCTGCAGCTCGTGGCCAAATTGCCAATTAGGCGGATCATCGCCCATGTGTGGACGGCCCTCCTTTGGCAAGTGCAAACTGAAGTCTTACAAAGCTGGTCGGTGCGGCCATGTGTTCGGCCTGTTAGTGCGGCACGAGTGACCGCTGGCCATAATGCCTTCCGCGAAGATGGGTCCCGATCAATTGCTCGCGCTCGAAGCGCTTGGGCGAGGCTGGGTTTTCCGCTCTTCCGGTATCGACCGGCCTTTGCATTACATCATGTCCGCCCTTCCCAACTCTAACCGGTCACGGCGCTCTCGCCGGCCCGGGTCTTATGCCGCGAGCGGCTCGCGATAGCGCTTACCGCTGGTCATGATCGCCCACATGATGCGGGCGTTCTTGTTGGCGAGTGCAACCGCCGCCACCTTTGGTGTTCGGCGGGACAGAAGCTGAACCAGCCATGGTCGGCGGGTTCCGTTCCTCACCGCAAACCTCACCACCGCCAGGGCGCCGACGACCAGGAGCTGCCGCAGATAGCGGTCACCCTGCTTTGTGATGCCGCCCAATCGCTCCTTGCCGCCGCTCGAGTTCTGGCGCGGCACAAGCCCGACCCAGGCAGCCAGATTGCGCCCTGATTTGAAGGC
>JBEIHO010000156.1:0-4428 GCA_040381215.1 Alphaproteobacteria bacterium
CTCCTCGGCCATCGGGGCATAGTCGAGATTGCTGAAGCCTTCGTCTCCCGGCAGGAAGAGGTTCCAGAGACCCTCTGCCTTTGCCTCACGCTTCAGTTCGTCGAGGACCGGCGGCGTGGTCCAGGGATTGGGTCCTGCCTCGATCTGCGCCTGGAACTCGGATTCGCGGGGCAGCACGCGCTCACGCATGAACTGCCGGACCCGCGAAAGCATCTTGAGACCGCGATTGCTGAAGGGGAACAGACCGGCCGGCCCGGCATGTCGCTCACTGCTCATGGAACGAGATCCTGCCGCACTGGAAAACCTGCACGACCTGTTTGGGCTGCCAGTTCGGCGCCTTCATCGAGCTCTCCCATGCCTTGTAGCGCTTGACGAGTTCTCCCACCGCATCGCGCCGGCTGAAGGTGAGAAGGCTCCTCTCGGTCGGATCCTTCGAGATGTCGAACAGCCACGGGAACGATCCCGGCCGGGTATTCGAGATCAGCTTCAGGTCACCTGACAGCGCCGCGTACTCCGGGCCGATCCGCCAGAACAGGGTATCGTGCACGACGTCCTTGCGGCGGGCAGGCTGCATGAACGGAGTAAGATCCTTGCCATCGAAAGCTGTGGTCGAAGTCGCATCGGCGGCTGCGAGCACCGTGGGTGCGATGTCCAAGTGCGACACATTGCGGGTTTCGACGTGACCCTTGGGCCACCGCGCAGGCCAACTTACAATGTAGGGTACTCGGGTGCCGCCCTCGAACATGCTGAGCTTGCCACCTGACAGCGTGTCACAGTCGGAAACACCAAGATACGTGGCAGCACCATTGTCAGCCGTGAAGATGATGATCGTGTTATCGGCCTTGCCCGTTCGCTGGACCGCATCCAAAATCCTGCCGACGCTGCGGTCGAGCGAATGAATCATCGCGGCGTAGACGCGCTGCAGCGGCTCCTTGATATGCTTGAACCGGGCGACATCTGACTCCAGCGCCTGCATCGGCGAGTGCGGTGCAAGATGTGCGGCGTAGAGGAAATAGGGTGTATCTCGAGCTTCGCTGATGAAGCCGACAGCTTTCTCCGTGAGATCGTCTGTCAGGTAGACATTGTCGTTATTCACCACGGTGGGCGGACCCTCCTGCCCGGCCCGCGATGTCATCACGCGCACCCAGTCGGACTTGCGCGTGAAGCTGCGGTCGCCAAGATAAGGAACTGGAAGACTGGTCAGGCTTGGTGTCGATGCGTCGGCATAGGCTGTCTCTCCTGCAAGAAACCCATGGAAGAAGTCGAAGCCTCGCGCCGTTGGCAGGCGATCTGGCGTTGAACCAAGGTGCCACTTGCCTACAATGCCGGTGAGGTAGCCTTGTGACTTCAGGTCGGCTGCGAAAACACGTTGCTCTGGGGCCAGGCCTTGCTTGCCCCCGTCAGGACCCTCAGGCGTGAGAAACTCGAACCCGTGCCGCTGCTGGTACTGTCCGCTCATCAGGGCCGCGCGGGCCGGGCTACATACCGGCGCCGTTGTATAGCCTCGCTTGAAGAGAACGCCCTGCTTGGCAAGACGGTCGAGGTTTGGTGTAGGAACGCTGATCCGTCCGCGTCCATAAGTTGACAGATCGGGCAGGCCCAGGTCATCGGCAACAATCAGAACCACATTGGGCTTTGTGGGCTTGTCCGTCATGGACTGCGCGTGGACCTGCGGTGCCCATAGGGCCACCGCCAGCATCAGGACCATCAGCTTTTTCATGGGTCACCTCCGGGTACCGGAGAATGGCGTTGACACATAGTGTTGGCAATTGCAAAATATAAGTGTCTCCACTTTTGTGTGCAGAGATCGCGCCGGTGTCGGGGACATGCGTCGCAACGGTTGCGCATCGCCGAGGGCCACTCACCCGAAGCGCCGAAGAAAACAGCACTCGAAGGACAAGGCCATGTCACCAGTATCCGCCACCAAAAGTCCCCGAACATTCATCTCGAGACTGACGGGTGGCGTCGCGGTGACATTGTTGCTGCTGGCAGCCTCTGCGGGCGACCACTCAGTCTCGTCGGCCACGGCGGCAGCCACCACACGGCCGAACGTGATCGTGATCCTGGCCGATGACCTTGGCTTCAACGACATCAGCGCCAATGGAGGCCGTATCCCGACACCAAACATCGACGCACTCGCCGCCTCCGGTACGCGCTTCACCTCTGGATATGTGACGGCGGCTGTCTGCGCGCCTTCGCGCGCAGCGCTCCTGGCCGGCCGTCAGCAGACCCGCTTCGGTTACGAGTTCAATCCAGTCCAACGTGATGCGGCGGGGGGGATGTCGCTTGGCGAAACCACAATCGCCCAGACAATGAAAGGCGCGGGCTATCGCACGGGCATCGTCGGCAAGTGGCACCTCGGCCAGCCTGACGGTTACAACCCGCTCGACCGTGGTTTCGACACCTTTTACGGGGTTCTTGCGGGTGCCACCCCCTACTTGACCACGATCGGGCCGGACGACATGCACGTCAAGACGGCCGAGGATGATCGGATAACGCGTAAGTCACTGCCGGTTTTCGATGGCCGTACCCGCGTTGAACCAACGGATTATCTCACCGACGTTTTCACCGAAAAGGCCGTCGACTTCATCGGCCGCGATCAGTCCAAACCATTCTTCCTGTACCTCGCCTACACCACACCGCATACACCTCTACAAGCCAGTGCAAAGTACATGGCACGGGTGCCCCAAGGCGGATCGGGGTTCCAGCGCGTTTATCACGCTATGATGCTGTCCCTTGATGATGGCGTGGGTCGCCTGGTCGCCCATCTCAAGGCAACTGGCCAGTACGAAAATACGGTCATCTTCTTTCTCAGCGACAATGGTTGCCCCAGCTATGTCGGCGGCGCATGCTCAAATCAACCACACAGTGGCTGGAAGGGCTATCCATGGGATGGTGGCCTGCGCGTACCCTTCCTCATGAGCTGGCCCGCACAGGTCAAGCCTGGAACCAGTGACAGTGCCGTCAGCTCCCTCGACATCGCTGCCACTGCAGCCGCAGTGGCTGGTGCTACACACCCCAGGGCCGAAGGCGTCGACCTGAGCCGCGCCAGCCCGAAAGCTACCAGGGCACTTTTCTGGCGGATGGGACCTACCCAGGTGGTACGCAAGGGCAAGTGGAAAATGATCGTGGTGAACAAGGGAACTGCCCCGGTCGAGGGCGACGAGCTCGGTCGCTCTCTCCGACCCGACGGCCAGCCTGCGACTGTGTCCGAGCTCGGCCAGTGGACGTTGCTCTATGACCTCGCGGCAGACCCCGGCGAGAAGACAGACGTGTCGGCAGCCAATCCCGGCGTAGTCCGCGAACTGGCGCAGGCGTGGGAAGCCTGGAACAAGTCCAACGTTGCTCCACAGTGGACAAGCCGGCGCGGCCTCAACGCCGAGATCAACGACTTGCGCATTGAACAATTCAACTAACAGGAACTCCCAAGCGTGTCGGACCTTCACCGCCGCAGGCTTCTCACCGCCATTGCGTTTGCGCCGGCTGTTCTTTCAGCCTGCGCCTCGTCAACGACATCCGGCGTGCGCGCCTCGAGAGGCAGCGTGATCAATACCAGCAGAGGCCCCATCGAAGTGCTGGAAGATGGACCTACCGAAGCGGCCAGCGTGCTGATGGTCCCCTCGCTTGGCCGCGGCGCTCAGGACTTCGATGACCTTGCCGGGCGCCTCGCGGGCCAAGGCTACAGGACCCTGAGACCGCAGCCGCGCGGCATTGGAGCCTCCGCACCCTATGGAAGTGGTGTGACACTCGTCGATCTTGCCGATGACATTCTCGATGTGATTGCGGCCATGTCTGCGCGCAATTGCGTTCTCATTGGCCACGCATTCGGGAACCGGGTCGTCCGCATGGCCTCGGCCCGCAAGCCCGATGCCGTTAAGGCTTTGGTCCTGTTGGCGGCCGGGGGAAAAACGAAGATCCCCCCTGATATCGAGGCAGCCCTGCTGCAATCCTTCGACTTGTCGTTGCCGGAGGCCATGCGCATGCAGTCTGTTGCCAAGGCGTTCTTTGCGCCCGGTAACGATCCCATGAGCTGGCGCGATGGTTGGTATCGCGATGTCGCGGCCGCCCAGATCGCGGCCACTGAACGCACCAAGGTCGAAGCCTGGTGGTCAGGCGGAACTGCTCCCATCCTCGTGCTGCAGCCCCTCCAAGACGTCCTCGCGCCGCCTGAAAATGCCGAGCAACTGCGCAAGCAGGAAGGCAACCGCGTGACTGTGGTCTACGTCGACCGCGCAGGTCATGCCCTGTTGCCGGAGCAACCGGAGATGACTGCAGCGCAAATCGTGAAGTACATTGCCGGCCTTTAGGTCTTTGCAATACGTATCTTTGGGTCATCGTGCCTGCGGAAGGGCCCGGGGCCGATGCCGACAACGGCGGGCCAGCCATCTAGATCCTTTCGTCGTCAGATATCCGGCAGCGTCCTTGTGC
>JBEIHO010000157.1:0-4377 GCA_040381215.1 Alphaproteobacteria bacterium
CATGGAGGCCGTGTTGGGCGGCAGCAGCCTGGCGACCACCTTGGTCTTGAATGCCTGTCCGTATCGAGCCATCGCGTCTTCCCATGCTCGCCCCCAATTGCCGAAGTTCTATTGGGGCGGCAACTACTGTGACGCGGGGGGAGGCGAACATGGCGGGCTGATTGAAACCCCGGACCTGGTGTGCTACTGTACTACGATGAAGACAATCACTGCCCGTGACGCCAATCAAAACTTCTCCAAGGTCCTGGCCGAGGTGGAGCAGGGGGAGACCGTGCTCATCACGAAGAACGGAAAGACGGTGGCCGAGCTTCGCCCCCGCCTTGACGATCCCCGCGAGGACCCCGTCTGGCGCGCCAAGTTCGAGCACATGATTCAGCTGATGGCGTCCTGGGAGGACACGGGCTATCGCGTTGGGAAGATCACCGAGGATGACAAGTACGGCGACGCTCCGGTTTGAGTGCGCGCCATGCCGGTACGTGCAACCCTCGACAGCAACGTTCTCGTTTACGCTGCGCTTGAACCGGGCTCCGCGAAAGGCGTGTTGGCGGCAACCCTCATTCGCCTCACAACTCCGAACGGCGTGCTGGCGGTCCAGGCGCTCCTCGAATTTGTGGCCGTGATCCGGCGGCGCGCCCCAAGCTTGACGGCGAAGGCGGTTCAGCAGGCCGACGCTTGGGCGCAGGTGTTCCAGACGGCCCCGACAACGTTGCTCATCATGACGGATGCCCTGCGTTTGGTGCACGCCCATCAGTTTCAGGTTTGGGATGCGGTCATCTGGTCGGCTGCACGCGCCGCCGGCGCAACAGTGTTCCTGAGCGAGGACCTGCAGGACGGCATGACTCTCAATAGCATGCGGGTGGTGAATCCATTCTCACGATCAGAGGCAGAATTGCAGGCGCTCCTTGCTCATTGACGCTACATCATCAACCAGGCCAGCCAGATGCATCGGCGCCGCTACGACAACGCTATGGGCTGCCGATTGATGCTGTGAAATGGTAATCGTCAACGGCTCAATTCGGGGCGCCCTTAGCGCAGCAATGCGCGGGGATTTGGGCTCGCCCCGCTCGTAAGCCCCTCAAAGCGCTGCAATGCTACGCAGAGCGCCGCAACTGCCAATCCCTTGCATGTCGACGATGTGGGCCGCTGACGGCCGCAAGCGCAGGGGAGAGAATGATGGCGAACGCGGGCGTATCTGCTGAACGGCTCAATCGGGCAGGGCGGACTGATGGGCCGAAGCTGATGTCGGTGCCGGCTGCTCTCGACCGATATGGAATCGGACGGACCAACCTCGACGCCCTCATCGGGGTCGACGCGATTCGGGCCGTGAAATTGGGCTCGAAGACGCTGATCGACGTTGCGTCCGCCGACGCGTTCTTCGATTCGCTGCCTGAGCTGGTGGGGTCGAAAAAGGCCTAAAGCTGGGTCGCAAAACGCGGCTGGCGGCGCTCGCCTGACAGTTCAAGGCTGTGGATAACTGGTCGCCCTTGTTCACCTTTGTTCGCGTTTAGACGCTGCACAAAAGGGGACATGGGAGGGGACATGGGCAAAACGGGGCTGGATGGACGCTTCAGATCGTTGAAAAATATAGTATTGTTCGCGCGCAATGGCTCCCCGGGTAGGAGCAATTTTCACTGTTCGTTCTTGTTCGTAATTGTTCGCTGTTGTGCGGTAGTTTTGCTCTAAAATCAATGTATTAGGCGCCACCCTTGCGTTCGCAGCCGCTCGCAGGCATTTGTGGGTACGCGAGCAAAAGTCGTGGGTAGGGGCGTGGGTACGACAGGCGCCCGCAAATGTGGGTAGGGCGATGAGCTGGGCTAAAAACAAACTTACGAACGGGTCATTGAAGACGAAGCGCCCCGGCCTGCATCCGGATGGCGGCGGCCTTTATTTGCAGGTCACGATTGGGAAAGACGGGCAGCCCCGCCGCTCTTGGCTCTGTCGATATCGACTACCGAGCGGCAAGACGCGAGAGATGGGGCTGGGAGCCGTAGATCGGGTGACGCTCGCTGAAGCCAGAGCGGCAGCCAATGAAGCGCGCAGTTCTGCTGCAAGGGGAGAAGACCCGCTCGCACAGCGCGAACGGGCTGCCGAGGAAGAACGGCTTGCGGCGCTTCGCGCCCAGACATTTCGCCAGTGTGTCGACGGTTACATCACCCTTCACCGCGCGACATGGCGAAGCCCTAAGCATGCGAAACAATGGGATGCCGCCTTATCAAAGTATGCCTATCCAGTGTTCGGCGACGTCCTCGTAAGCGAGGTTGACCGAATGTTGGTCATGCAGGCGTTGATGCCGATCTGGAATGAGAAGCCTGAGACCGCGCGACGTGTGCGGCAACGCGTCGAGGCTGTGCTGGACTTCGCCGCCGCCCAAGGCTTGCGCTCGGAGGAAAACCCGGCGCGTTTGAGCGCCGTTCTCAAGAAGGCGCTTCCCGCACGTGGCGATGCGCAGCGCGTACAGCATAGACCAGCCATGGCGTGGATCGACGCTCCCGCCTTCATGGAGCGCTTGTCGGACGGGCGCAGCACGGGGTCTCTTGCATTCACGTTTTGCGTTCTCACCGCTGCAAGAACATCTGAGGTGCTTCTGGCGACATGGGATGAGTTTGACCTCGCTTCCGCGACCTGGACGATCCCCGCCGGGCGCATGAAGATGTCACGGAGCCACCGCGTGCCTCTGTCATCTCAAGCCCTTCAGGTGATCGCAGCGGCAAAGGCGGAGTTTTATTCACCGCCGTATGTCTTTCCCGGCGCCCGACAAGGCCGTCCCTTATCGAATATGGTCTTTCTCACAACCCTGAAACGGATGGGCGTTTCGTCGGTCACCCCGCATGGATTTCGGTCTACTTTCCGTGATTGGGCGGCGGAATGTACCGACCACCCGGGCGAAGTGGCGGAGGCCTGCCTTGCCCATGCCATCGGCGATAAGGTCGAGGCGGCGTACCGGCGCACCGATTTATTCGACCGTCGCAGGCTCTTGATGCAGCAGTGGGCGGATTTTTTGGGCCCATCAGGAGCGCCGCTCTCGGTAGTGGTATAGGCCTTGAGCGTTGGTCCTTGCCGAATGCTGGCTCAAGGCATTTCATGCGGGGGCTGCCTATTATCCAGGGCGTCAGCTCGTCCTTGCATATTTAACGGATCATTTTAAACATGCGAGGATATTCCCCGGCTCGCCCGTTCCGAAATTGAAAGCGCGCTGACCAGACAAGCCGCTGTCGCGATCATTGGCCCTCGGCAAGTCGGAAAGACGACACTCGCCCTCGACGTCGCTGACGGAACTCAGGCCGTTTACCTCGATTTGGAGTCGCCAGCAGACCTTGCAAAGCTCCACGAGCCTGAGCTCTATTTCGCGGGTCAAGCAGGTCGGCTTATCATTCTGGACGAAATCCACCGAGCGCCCAACATTTTTCACCCAATGGGTGGCGTGATTGACCGCGCGCGTCGTGCTGGGCGTCGGACTGGACTTTTCCTCGTTCTCGGCTCCGCCAGCATCGACCTTTTGCTCCAATCCGGCGAGACCCTGGCGGGGCGCATTGCCTATATGAACTTATCTTCGATTACGGCGTTTGAAATGTAAGCATACGCCCGGCGCCGCGGTCAGGCAGCGGCTTGGACATCCCGTAGTGTCTTCCACCGCCACGGCAGCAGCTCGTCAATCCGATTTGCGGGGTGGTCTGCGATCCTGCTGAGGACATCAGCAAGCCAGGCCCTCGGGTCGACGTCATTCAGTTTTGCCGTGACGATAAGGCTGTACATGGCTGCAGCACGCTGGCCTCCACGATCAGATCCGCAGAAAAGCCACGACTTGCGTCCCAGCGCGATCCCACGCAGGCCGCGCTCCGCGGCATTGTTTGAGATGCAGATCCGACCGTCACGCAGGAAGCGGGTGGCGGATTCCCAGCGGTTCAGCCTGTAGGCGATCGCCTTGGAGATTGCCCCCCGCGTCACAGTAGTTGCCGCCCCAATAGAACTTCGGCAATTGGGGGCGAGCATGGGAAGACGCGATGGCTCGATACGGACAGGCATTCAAGACCAAGGTGATCGCCAGGCTGCTGCCGCCCAACACGGCCTCCATTGAGGAGATATCCCGCGAGGTTGGCGTTTCGGTTGACCCCCTGTCCCGTTGGCGCGCCGGGGCGCGGACCACGCCCGCGCGCGCGGGGGCGGGGTCAGCGCCGGCACGGCTGGACGCGGTGATCACCACCGCCGCCATGGATGACGCTGCCCGCAGCGCTTGGCGCCGGGAGCGCGGGGTATACCCACAAGAGCTCGCGGCCTGGCGGGCAAGCGCCACCCAGGCCCTGGCCGAGCCCGAGGAGCAGCGCGCAAGCCCAAAGGAGACGGCCTCCGACCGGCGGCGCATCAAGCAGCTCGAACGCG
>JBEIHO010000158.1:0-4124 GCA_040381215.1 Alphaproteobacteria bacterium
CCGAGAACCGCTTGCGCACGGCGAACCGGGCGGGGACGGCGGCGATGCATCTCTACGACCCGCTCGGCCGGCGGCAGGCGAAGGTCGTCAATAGGGTCACCACATCGTTCCTGAGTGACGGGGATGAGGAGGTTGCCGAATACACGGGCGCCGGCGCCTTGCAGCGGCGCTATATCCCCGGGCCTGGAACCGACCAGCCCATCGCGCAACTGCTCCGGAAGGGGCAAAACGAAATCAGTGGGAGGTCTATCTTCTCAAGTTAGGGCTGGTCCGAAGAATCTGGGCAGGACAACAGCTAACAAAGGAAAACGGCTTATCCTTTAAAAAGCCCATTGGGCGTCGTTCGGCAGGTTCCTCACGGCAGCGTGTACCACGTCGTTCGCCCGCCGCCATGCATGGTCAAATGCCCCTTGTCGACGAGCTGGCGGAACTGTTGTTTCAACGTATTCCGGCTGGCCCCTGTCAACCTGATGATATCGCCCATACTGACGCGGCCATGCTCGCGGGCTTGATCCAGAATGCGCAATGACAGGGCCGGCAGGCTTGAGAGCGCGAACTTCTCGCGATCGATCTTCTTCGCGAGACGCTTCATCTGCTGCTGCAAAGCGCGCAAAAAGAAGATCAGCCACGGTTGCCAATTGGGCGCTGCGCTGCGGATCGTTCCTTGGGTTTGGCGCAAGGCTAGATAGTAGCCTTCCTTGCTTTGCTCGATGACGCTCTCCAGCGAACTGTAGGGCACGTAGGCATAGCCCGCTTGCAGTAGAAGCAATGTCGTCAGGATCCGGCTCAGCCGTCCGTTGCCGTCCTGGAAGGGATGGATTTCGAGGAAGACCACGGTGAACACCGCGATCACGAGAAGCGGATGCAGCCGTCGTTGCTCGCGCTCCGATGTCAGCCAGCCGACAAGCTCGGTCATCAGGCGCGGTGTATCGAAGGGCGTCGCGGTCTCGAACACGATGCCGATCTGCTTGCGGTCTTCGTCGAATGCGGCAACGCTGTTGGATGCGGTCTTGTAGTTGCCGCGATGCCATGCGTCCTTCCCGCTGTGGACGAGGAGATCGCGGTGCAGCTGCTTGATGTTGTTCTCGGTGATCGCGATGTGTTCCCAAGACCGGAAGACGAGCTCCATCGCCTCGGCATAGCCGGCCACCTCCTGCTCGTCACGTGTGGCGAAGGACTTGACTTCCAAACTGCCGAGCAGCCGCTCGACATCCCGGTCGGAGAGCTTGCTGCCCTCGATGCGGGTCGAGGAGCCGATGCTTTCGATGGTGGCGACGCGGCGGAGCGCCGAAAGCCGCTCGGGCGCCAACGTGCCCAAGGCGCGCCACGCGCCTTTGAACTCGTCGATCTCGGAGATCAGCCCGAGGATCTCCGGGGTGATCAGGGTCGTCTCGGTATTGAGCGCGGTCTGAGGCATCCCCAAATATACACCCAATTACACCCAATTAGGCAACCCCAATTCCACACCCATCTACGCCTACGCGGCCACGCCCGGTTGACCTGCCCAATTTCCTCGAACCAGCCTTAACCTGATCAGCGAATGCGCGATCAGGGCCAAGTGGTGCGCCTTGCCGGTCGGCGTACGCCCTCAGGAGGATGGCCAGCGGGTGTGTATCGGGCCGAGGCCTCCTTGTGGCGGGGCGACAGGCTGATCTCATCGCAAAGTGAAACAGTCCTGCCTGATTTACCCACTCTGTCGTGTCTGCTCGCGATGCCTGGAAGATGTGTGGTTGTTGTTGCGTATCCACCGCCATTTCCACCCAATCGAAATTTCTCCACGCGCCGGACTGCCGCTTGAAACGGCGCGGTTTGGCGCGGATTTTCTGGTGAGGCTCAGGACCGACCCCGCGCGCCGATGGGCCTCCAGGCGCGTCTCTACCGCCAAAACTCTCCGAAGCTCCGGACTTGGAGAATTCAGTACAGAACGCGTAAGTGGCTGGAATGGCGGGGGAAAGTTTCCTACACGCCGCTGCTGTGCGAACGTAGCGAATCCGCGCGAGAGAGAACGGGCAATCAACGTCGTCGAAGGGGAAGTTGCTTCAAAGAGGCGCCGAGCCGACGCGCATCCGGCGCTTGGTCGCGGCGCAGTTCGGCTGACATCATCCGAGTTCGAAAGATAATCAGGAGAGGGTCGCCAACCCTTTGATTTTCCTGGATGCCTTGTGACACGAGAGACACTTTCGTCGGGTGTTTCGCGATGCGCGTTTCGTGGGTGGTCGGGGAGTCTCCTGTTGTGACTCGTCGCCTTGAACAATAGGGAAACATATGTCGCATTTCGAGGTGGCGGGGTGACGCAGGGTGCCCCGGTTGAGGTACTTCTCCGTCTGCAGTTGCTCCTCACTGCGTGACGGATGGGGGCTCTTCACTTCTTCGGCGCAACGATTGCCAGGGCGCCCAAGCCCAGGCGACGGCGTTCGGCGTTAATGCTGTCGCGTGCGCGGGTGAGGAGGGCTTCGTAGGCGGGTTTGCCAGTGAGGCTTGCGTACATGCTGTCGCGCGGGTCCGGGGCGCCGTAGAGGGGGATGGTGGGGGTGCGGTCAGCCAGCGCAAGGGCCCTTTCATGCTGTCCCCGTATTGCGAGGTAGGCGAGCTGCCGTGCGGCCAGCATGGGTTCCATGCCCAGCTGCCTCGCATTGGCGTCGGGCGATGTGGCGAACAATGTCTGCTCGAGCGGATCGAGCCAGGTTGCAGCCGCGGCGTCATTACCGCGCAGGCGATGCGCCCATCCGAGGACAAGCGCTGCCGGCATGCCGCCATAGCTTCGGGCCGCCGGATCGGTCTTGAGTTCAGCCTCGAGCAGCGGGATGGCGCCAGTCACGTCGCCAGCTTCGATCATCATCTGCGCCCGGCCGACGCGCGAGATCATGTCGGCTGGCCGCGCGGCCACAGCCTGCTCCATGAACGCGACGGCACCGCGTGCATCGCCGCGGGCGCGGGCAAGATAAGCCAGCTCGCCATTGCCCCACGCTTCGTAGATGCCACCCTTGTCGAGGGCGATGAGGTCACGGAACAGGGCTTCGGCGCGCGAGGTCTCGCCGATGAAGGCGAGCAGCCAGCCGAAGCGGAACAGGGCGCGCGGGTTGCGCGGGCCCTCGCGGTAATAGCGGTCGCCCAGGGCATAGGCCTCCTCAACATGGCCCGCTTGGTGCAGTGTCGTGATGAGCAGTCCTGCCGCGCCATTTGCCGGGTCCGCGGAGACGGCGGCCCGGAGCGCCTCGACGGCCTTGGGTCGATCACCCTCCTTGAGTGCCTGTGCTGCCGCGGCTGCCCATTCATCGGCTGTGCGAGGCGCGGGCGGCGCGTCACTCGCGAGTCCGGGCGTGACGAGGATTGCTGCGACAAGCAGTGAGAGCACAGAGGTACGGAGGCCTATCAGTTTCATGGTTGGAGAGGCTAATTGGTGTGGCGCTTCCTGTCAAAAAACGGCAGGCCGCGTTTGTTGACATCGGTGTACCCGTTTTGAGCAAGCAGGGCAGTGAGTGGCATGAATTCACTGCTCCGCACTGAGAGGGCGTGCGTTTGCAGTGACGTCGGACGCAGGCGACGTTTAGTCGGGGCGCAAAGAGCTGTTCCCTGACATGCCGTTTGGCCAAGAAGGTCCGTGATGCCCTAAATCATGCGGTCGCATGAGTACGCGTTGAGCGATGGGTCAGGTGGCGAGGCCGCGAAGGACGGCCATCAGCACAAGGGCACCGCCGATGAGCGAAGCGGTGCCGATAAGTCCGGTGTATCGGTCAGCGACTGGGACTGTGGTTCTTGCGAACCGCTGATGCCATCTCCAAGGAACTACGAGCATAAGCCCGGAGGTAACGACCAGAAGCCGCCCGAACAAGGAGAAGGGCTGAGCCGGATAAAGTCCAGGTGCAGCAATGATCAGTGATGCCCCGATGACCACACGACACAGGATCTCGAGAAAGTGATGCGTTGGCGTCGAAGCAAAGCCGCGAAGAAACTGCGCCATGCTGTCCGGAGCAACGAGGGCGCTGAACCCCAGCGCCACAAGATAGAGTCCAGCTGCGCCTACGATGAAGATGCTGAGTTGCTGAATCATTGTTGATACTAACGCTTCAACTCATGCGCCCGTGAGGGCGTGACTGTGGAATTTGGTGTCCGACCCCAATACC
>JBEIHO010000159.1:0-4103 GCA_040381215.1 Alphaproteobacteria bacterium
CTTCATCAGGAACTCGCGCCCGCGCATCACGCCGAAGCGGGGACGGATCTCGTCGCGGAACTTCCACTGGATGTGGTAAAGATTGCGCGGCAGATCCTTGTAAGAGCGAACCGACGAGCGGAAGATGTCGGTAATGAGCTCCTCGTTTGTTGGCCCGTAAAGCAGGTCGCGGTCATGGCGATCCTTGATACGCAGCATCTCCTTTCCGTAGGCCTCGTAACGCCCGCTTTCGCGCCAGAGCTCGGCCGATTGCAGGGTGGGCATGAGCAGCTCGATCGCCCCTGCCCGGTCCTGCTCCTCGCGGACGATCTGTTCGATCTTGCGCAGGACGCGGTGACCCAGCGGCAGCCAGGAGTAGATGCCGGCCGAAGCCTGCCTGATGAGGCCTGCGCGCAGCATGAAGCGGTGGGAGACGATCTGGGCCTCTGCCGGCGTTTCGCGCAGCAAGGGCATAAAAAAGCGGGAAACGCGCATGTCGGGTTACGGGAGAATCTTGTTCGGGGCCAGAAATCGATCCCTGTCATAGCTTGTCGGGGGTGTGCGCGCAAATCCGCCAAATTCTGGCGATGCCGTGCGGCGGTAATGTCCCGTTGCCGGGACAGCCCGCAGTTTTCCAAGCCTGTAGGATGACAGCGCCGAATATCGCCGAAAGCGCCGAAAACAAAAAGTGAACAAATTGACGCAGGGCGAGGGAGGCCGGGTCTCCCGCCAGACCCTGCCCGCCGCTATTGGAGCGACGGGCTGTCGAGGTTCATCTTGTCGGCCGGGATTCGCACCGTCCCGGGACGCTTGGCCTTCAGCGCGTTGAAGAAGGCCTTGGCATCACCCACGACGACGATCGTTGCAGCCTTGGGGTCGTAGACGCGGGCCGCTGTGGCCTTGACCTGCGCCGGGGTCACGGCGGAGACGTCCTTGACATAGGTCTGGAGCTTCACAAGTGGCAAGCTGAAGGCTGCGAGGTCGGAGA
Source organism: Alphaproteobacteria bacterium (assembly GCA_040381215.1). GTDB lineage: Bacteria > Pseudomonadota > Alphaproteobacteria > Micropepsales > Micropepsaceae > SZUA-430. Next base: position 968 of record JBEIHO010000159.1, read on the forward strand.
GCTCGGAAGACAGGCCAGAGGCGGTCTCGACGTTTCGGCCGAAGGTGCCGATCAGCGAGGAGGCCCGCGCCGTCAGTTCATCCGCGGTCACGTCCGTCGTTCCGAGCCGCGTGAACTCGGCGGCCATCAGGTCAACCACTTCGGGTGCCGTCGTGTTCTTGGTCTGCGCGGAGGCCACGATGGGGCCCGGTGCAAGCCGCTGGGTGAAGCCCGATCCTGCCCCATAGGACAGGCCGCGCTTGATGCGGATCTCCTGGTTGAGGCGTGCGGAGTATCCGCCGCCGAGGACCGCATTGGTGACAAGCAGCGGGAAGAAATCCGCGTCGGTGCGCGCGACGCCCCGCATGCCGAAGGTGACCGCAGCCTGACCTGAACCCGGCAGGTCAATGACGAGGTTGCGGGGGGCCTGCGCGGGCCCTGCCCCATCGCCGCGTGCCGGAAGCGGGCTCGCGGGCTTTGCCCAGCTACCAAAGTGCTTCTCCGCCAGCGCTGTCGCAGCATCAACGGAAACATCGCCGGCGATCACCAGCACTGCGTTATCCGGACGCCATTGCGCCGCGTGGGCCTTTACGAGATCGTCGCGACCGATGGCCTTGACGCTGGCCGGCGAGACGACACGCCCGTACGGCGCGTCGCCATAGAGCGCGCGGGTCATCGCCATGCGCGCAAGCGAGCCCGGCTGCTTGAGGCTGACGGTGAGGCCGTCCAGCGTTTGCTGGCGCTCTCGCTCGATTTCCTCCGCGGCAAAGGCCGGGTTGCGTGCGACGTCTGCAGCTATGACCATGGCATCGTCGATGCGCGAGGAGAGGGCCACCAGCGACAGGCTTGAGGAATCCATGCCGGCATCGGCCTCGAGGGCGGCGCCCAGAGACTCGATCTGCTGGGCGATGGCGGATGCCGTGCGGGTCGACGTGCCCTTGGTCAGCAGCGATGCCATCATGCTCGATGTGCCCATGCGTCCGGCCGGGTCGGTCGCGCTGCCCGAGAGGACCCTCAGGTCCATGCTGACGATCGGCAGGCCACGCTTCTCGGCGATGACCACACGCAGCCCGTTTGCCAGCGTCTTCTCGACGGGGGTTGGCAGCGTGGCGGATACGGGCTCGCTGGCCTTGGGCGGCAGCTGGCGCTGGCCGGGTTCTGCGAGCGTGTAGACCGGGATCTCGGTCTTCGGGATGTCCAGTGTCTGGGCCTTGATGGTTGGCGCAGCCACAATCTTGTCGGGCGTTGCATCCTTCGGCTTGGCGTCGAGCGCGTTGAAGAGGATGGTGACGCGCTGGGTGTCATCGAATGCAGCCTTGGCGACGCGCTGGATGTCGGCGACGGTCACTGCGAGGATCTTCTGCAACCGCCTGTCCGCGGCTGCGGCGTCTCCGTAGCGGATCACGGCGTCAGCAATCGCGCTGGCGCGGCCGAAGGCGGTCTCGCGCTCGGTTACGGCCTCGGACAGGAGTTCGTTGCGGGCTTCGTCGAGTTCAGCCTGGGTGACCGGCTTGTCCCTGAGCGCGGCGATCTCGGCGAGAAGGGCCTTCTTGCCCTCTTCGGCGGACTTCCCGGCACTGAGGATGGCGCCCAAGGTCCAGGCGCCCGGGTCGCGGGTGGGCTCGATCGACGAGAGCACCTGCGCTGCAAGCTGCTGGCGATAGACCAGCGACTGATAGAGCCTTGAGCTTTCACCCCGCGTGAGGATCGCGTCGATCACGGCTGCAACCGGGAAATCAGGATGGCTTGCAGGCAGTCCCGGCCAGGTCACCGTAACCGCCGGAAGCGGCACATTGGGCTCGAAGGCTCGATAGACCTTGGCCTCGGTGCGGCGCGGCTCGACGGCGGCCACGCGCGGAATGGGACGCTCGGGCTTCTTCAGGGCGCCAAAATACTGGTCGACCCACTTGTCGAGCGTGGCCTGCTCGAAATTGCCGCTGACGACAAGAACGGCGTTGTCGGGACGGTAGTAGGTGGCGTGGAAGGCGCGCACGTCATCGATGGTGGCGGCGTCGAGTTCCTCGATGGAACCGATGCCGGGGCGGCCATACGGGTGCACGCTGAAAGTGGTCTGGGGAATATAGAGGCCGAACAGCTTGCCATAAGGCGAGGCAAGGATGCGCTGGCGGAATTCTTCCTTCACGACATCGCGCTCGGAGGCGAATGTCGCCTGGTCGACGACCAGCGAACCCATGCGCTCGGCCTCGGCCCAGAGAATGCGCTCCAGCTGGTGTGCGGGCACGACGGCATAGTAGTTCGTGAAGTCGTCCCACGTGGAGGCGTTGTTGAAGCCGCCGACGTCCTCGGTCAGGCGGTCGAACGTCTCCGATGGCATGTTCCTCGTCGCCTTGAACATGATGTGTTCGAACAGGTGCGCAAAGCCCGAGCGGCCAGCCGGATCGTCCTTGGAGCCCACATCGTACCAGACATGGACGGCCACGTTGCCGGTCGTGCTGTCAGGCATGGAATAGACACGCAATCCATTCGGCAGCGTCCGCTCGGTGTACTTGAGCGGTTCCACCTTGAACGCTTCGGCGGGCGCGGCCTGCTTCTTTCCGCCCGTATCCGAACAGGCGGCAACAAGTGTGGCGAGCAGCAAGAATGCCGTCGTGGCAATGGATCTCTTCATTTGTCGGGTCCCCGCAGGTCTGGCCAAGGCTAGGATGCGACGCCTGCGCCCCTCAACACAATTCTTCGTCATGTCCCTCCGAGCCGGATCTCGGCCCATGGAATGCCGTGGTCGGACGATCCGGGCGGCTTGGGGATGGCGTCGGTATCCCGCAGGTGCTCGTTCACCACGCCGTGGCGCACAACCGTGCCGATCCGGTGCCGGTTTCGGGAGTAGAATTCCTCGGATACGAGGATGTGGTCGAGGATGTCCCGGTCCCCGTTGAAGATGTGGGTGTGGATGCTGGACGAACGCTGGCTGGCGATGCGGAATGTCGGATAGAGGACAGTATCCCAGAGCGACTTCTTCTCGCTGAAATCCTTGCCCTCGTGCGGAGACATGCCGCAAACGATCTGCGTACTGGCAGCATCCGGCGTATCATTGAGGTCCGCCAACACGATGACCGGGGTGCGCGTCCGCGCCATGTCGTGCAGGATCAGGTGACGCAAGGCAGCCGCCTCTGCCGTCCGAAGGATGGTCGCGCGGGCC
>JBEIHO010000160.1:0-4046 GCA_040381215.1 Alphaproteobacteria bacterium
ATTCTCTGGCACCTTGTCGAAGATCACGCGGACGGGCAGGCCATCATCGCGCAGCACCTCGATGCGCTCGCCGATCTTCAACACAACGCCATTGTTGGTGGCGAGAACTTCGGCCTGTTCGCGGATTTCCTGGCCAGTGGCGGGATTGACGCGGACGATGGTGACGACGCTGCCGACGGCTTTCTCCATCAGCTTTGCGGGCGTCAGCAGGTCGAAGTCGAAGTTCTGCTCGACGATGGTCACGCCGTTGGCGGAGAGTGAGACTGTCTCGGGCCGGATCTGGGCGGAGACGCCCGCGAACTCGATACGCTGGCGGCCGCCTGTCACCTCGACCGGGCGCTTGTCCTGCACCAGGGCGAGGTCATCCGCGTAGATCGTGATCGCGAGCGCCTTGTCCTGAGCGAAGGCGGGCAGGGCGGATTGCAGCGCAACGACCGTGCATGAAGCGGCCAGAATGGTGCGGATGCTCATGGCGTGGTCTCCCAGAGATTTCTATCGGGGAGAGTAGACCGGTTTCATGAGGCAACGAAAGGCGGAAAGACGCCAACGTGGTGTCGGAAACCTCGCTGAATGCCGGCGAGATCGCTTCGCAGGTGCGTCAGAGGGCTTTCAGGCGCGCATGCCGCTTCTTGCCGACTGAGAGGCGCGTCGTACCGTCTGCGTCGAGCGCGGCCTCCGTTATGGCGTATTTGTCGTCCGTTACCGGATCGCCGTTCAGCTTCACGGCGTTGCCTGCGATCTGGCGTTTCGCGTCGCCCTTCGAATCGACAAGACCGGCAGCGATCAGCGCATCCGTGATCGGATAGCCGACGGCCAGCTTGCTGCGCGCGACCTCGAACGTGGGCATGCCTTCGGCGTTGCCTCCGCCCTTGAAGACAGCTTCGGCGGCGGCGGCGGCCTTCGTGGCCTCCTCCTCGCCATGCAGCATTGCGGTCGCCACATCGGCAAGGCGCTTCTTGGCGTCGTTGATCTGTGCGCCCTGCGCCTTGGCGTACTCGCTGATTTCCGACTCGGGAAGATCCGTGAACAGCCGCATGAAGCGGGCGACGTCCGCGTCTTCCGTGTTGCGCCAGAATTGCCAGTAGTCATACGGGCTGCGCATGTCGGCGTTGAGCCAGACTGCGCCTTCGGCCGTTTTACCCATCTTGCCGCCGCTTGCGGTGGTGATCAGCGGCGTGGTGACGCCGAAGACCTGTTTGTCGATGATGCGCCGTGTGAGGTCGATGCCGTTGACGATGTTGCCCCACTGGTCCGATCCGCCCATCTGGATGCGGCAGTCGAAACGGCGGGCCAGCTCCATGAAATCGTAGGCCTGCAACAGCATGTAGTTGAACTCAAGGAAGGTGTACGGCTCTTCGTTGTCGAGGCGGCGGCGCACGGTTTCCTGCGCGATCATCTTGTTGATTGTGAAGTGCTTGCCGTAGTCGCGCAGGAATTCGATCCACTTGATCTGGTCGAGCCATTCCGCGTTGTCGACCATGATGGCGTCGGTGGGGCCATTGCCGAATTTCAGGAACGGTTCGAAGTTCTTCCTGATGCCGTCCATGTTGGAGGCGATCTCTTCGGTCGTTAGGATCGGGCGCGATTTCTCCTTGTCGGTGGGGTCGCCGATCTTGGTCGTCCCTCCGCCCATCAGAACGACTGGTTTGCCGCCGGCCTGCTGGAGGCGACGCAGGTTCATGATCTGGACGAGGCTGCCGACATGAAGCGACTTCGCCGTGGCATCGAAGCCGATATAGCCGCAGGGCACGCCCGAGGCAGCGTAAGCATCGAGACCCTTCTCGTCGGTGATCTGGTAGACATGGCCGCGACCGATCATTTCCCGAAGGAAGGCGGATTTCTGAGCTGCGGGGTCGAGGGTCACAAGAGGCTCCTAAAGGTCTGTCAGACCGGAGGCCATCTCAGTATGCCGCCGGGGTTGGCGGCATGCATGGTCGCACCGCCGCTAGCTGAGCGAGCGGCAGTAATACGCAGAGAGGGTGGAGCGGTGCGACATGGATGGGGTGATAGGACGTGATTGTCTGTGACGTCAAGGATGTGAGACCCTGCGGGCGAGCCGTGTTTGCGAGCAAAGGCGGAAGCGTTGCACGAAGCGGTCTACCTCCACGTTCCACCGGAAGGCGGCCTCCCACCATGGACGGGCCATAGACCCTTCAATGCGGTGGTCGTTGCGAGCTGCGCGGTCACAGACGGTTGGCAAGATCAGGTCAGTCATTGGTTGGTGAAGTCCGGCTCCCTCTACATGATGGCCTGGGGAGTCAATTGCAGCATATGGGACGATGCTGTCGATCATGCCGTACGGAAGTTCTACGAGCACAGCGACGTTCCTGACGCAGGATTCGTGATGACGACGTGGCACACCGATGACCCATTGGAAGAGGTGCTCTGGTACGCCCAGTTCTGCGGGAATACTGGGTACGCCGGTCAGCCGCTGGAACTGACGCTAATCATCGACATCAGCAGTGTGGAGCGCAGCTCTGAGCTTCTCGGCTTGTTCGAGCAATCGCGTGATTATCAGGAGCGAGCAGATTGAGGCATAGCAGCGTTTGTCACTGCCGTCTTTGCGCCAGCGCCGCACAAGATGAGAAGCCGATTGGGCCTTCGATATCATGCAGCCTGCAGTGACCCAGCGCGATGCCTTCGGCGCTCTGGTGGTCGACGACTTCGTAGCCAATCCATTCGCCGACGGGTTGACGATGAAGATACAGCGTTACGTCGGAATTGATGAAGTCGAGGCCGGTTTCCGAGCCGTTGGCGATGGGGCTTGTATAGTCGACCCCGGTCGCGACGCGGCTGAAGGGCGTATAGGGCTCCCCGCCTACCAACGGGCGCACTTCGCGCAGCCATGTCCGGCGCGGTCCTGGTGCGCGGAGGTCGTTCGCAACAATAGCGCCGGGCGGCAGGATGGGGCGCATCTCCCACTTGTCGGTGAACGGCTTTGGCGGTGGCGCCACCTGATCCGGCGGCGCGGCGTCCCAACCGGTTTGCGCCCAGACAGAGGCTTCAGGCTGCTGCGAACGACGGAGAAGCTGACAGGACGCGCGTGCTGAGGAGACGCCTCCGCTGAAAAGCTCCGCCTCTATCACCTTGATCCGAGCGCCCTGCCTGACGATGCGCGTGGAAACGGTGATCGGTGCGAGATCCGGCAAGCGATAGAGATCTGCCGTTAGCCTCGCCGGCTGGAGGTCTGGTTCGCCGAACTGCTGCTCGATGACATGCGCGAACAGGCCGATCATCACGCGAGCATGAAGATTGCCGGTCGGTCGCCACCAGCCATTGGCTCTGAGCGTTGGCGTGTAGGTGTTGCCCTCACGATGGAAGAACGGTTCTTGTGTCTCGGCCATGGCATCGACAGATGCCCGATGGCCCGAGGCGCTGCAAGCTCAGTTCGCGCGCTTGTAGCCTGTCGGCAGTGGTCCGCAGCCAAAGTCGATACCGGCCTTCGCAAGTTCATCTCCAACGCCCGCAAGAATATCGACCGCTGGCGCAGGCGGTTCGAAGACCATGACGGATGCCGATCCGCGGCGGTCGGGCCTTCGCGCGGGACGCTGTGGTCTCGAGCTGTCCGTTCTGGATGAAGGCGACGTAGTTGCTGATCTTCTTCTGGAGCGCGCGGAAATGCGCGGCAGCGTCGCTCCAGTCCATCGGGTCCTGGATCACGAGGACAGCGTGGCCTCAGGCCTGATCAATGCCGACCGCATCCACCGTGTTTGGGTTATCCAGCGGCACGGCGTCAGGCCGGCTTAGGCGGCGGCAGCTTGGCGGCGTCCTTGATTGCCTTGGCCTCGGCGGCTTCCTTCTGTGCCTTCTCGAACGCCTTCATGCGCTTCTTCAGGTAGGCGGAAGCCGTCTTCTCCATGTCATCCAGTTTGCCCTGGAAGAAGTGGTTGGCCCCGGTCACGGTGGCGCGCTCGATCACCTCGCCTTTCTGCACGCGGACCTTTGTAAGCGAACGGTCGATGTCCTGAGGCGGAGCGACCACGTCCTTGTCGCCGGATATGATGATGCCGGATGCGGGGCAGGGGGCGAGGAATGAAAGATCATAG
>JBEIHO010000161.1:0-3997 GCA_040381215.1 Alphaproteobacteria bacterium
ATAGGGCAGGTGATCTATGGTTCGGCCAAGGCCGGCGTGAACGGCCTCGTCCTGCCGCTCGCCCGCGACCTGATGGATCTCGGCATCCGCGTCAATTCGATCATGCCCGGCATCTTCGCAACGCCCCTGATGCTCGGCGCCCCCCAGAAGGTCCTCGACAGCCTCGCCGCTTCGGTGCCGTTCCCCAAGCGCCTCGGCAAGCCCGAGGAGTTCGGCAGCCTCGTCATCGAGCTCACCCGCAACACCTACTTCAACGCCCAGTGCCTCCGCCTCGACGGCGCCATCCGCATGGCCCCGCGCTGACGCGCACAATGCCCCCGTCATCCCGGAGCGAGCGCAAGCAAGTCATCAGGGTTCACAAAGGCGCCACACACGTTGGCTAGGGTTTGCGAGAATATCTCGGAGACCTCTCATGGAAGAGTCGTCGCTTTTGGACGACAGCCTGGAATCGTGGTTCGCACTGGCGCCAGATGCCACCGACATGAGCTATCCATTCATCCGCTGCGCCGGCCTCATGCGGAGTCTCTACGCGCTTATGGGTGGAGACAAGGCGCTGCCGGGGCAACAGGATCTGGCTCGTGATGCAAGGTCAGCCACCGACGAATTCCTGCTGGCGGCTTTGGTCGTCGTTGGCAAGGGTGATGTGAATTCGCCTGAAGCGTTGCAGCGGGTCCCTCGGGCAATCATGGCATTCGCCGAAACTTACGCGGGTCGATTTAATCGGAGCCTGGAAGCAACCGGCACGGCCTTCGATGGCGACGAAATCGTGTTGTCAGACCTGAACATGTGCAAAGAGGTCCTTGGCTTCGCACGACAGCGCATAAAGAACAGCAGTTTGTGACACGGCTGGCGATGAACTCGCCTCTGGGTGAAGCCTCGAAGCCATTGTTCGCGTGAAAGGCGTCCGGACAAGCGTGGCGTTGATGAGACGGCCAGCGTATTGACCCTCATGACATTCTGTCACAGACCGGAGCGTCTACATATTTCTGATAACCATGTCTGTTAACCACCGGGTGAGAGGCGTCGGGGGACGCCCTAAGGCTTGGGGTCAACATGAAAACGAATGCGATGAAACGAGTGCGCGCTGGCATGTTCCTGTCCGGCGTTTCCTGCCTTGCAATCTGCGCTGCGACGGCACAAGCCACGCCGATAACGGTGACGAACGCGCCGACCACCACAACCAACTTCCAGGCACCCAACACAACGGGCGGCGTGGGGGCAGTGACCCTCGGCGGCCGCACCTACACGAACCAGGGCATGGTCGGCGCCGGTCGCTACACCGCGACGGGACGGGACTTCAACAACGACACGCTGGGCTCGTTCTCCGGCATGTCCTTCATCAACAGCACTTGGCGAAGGGATCCGGTGACCGGCCAGTATTCGGGCGGCATGTACACCTTGCCGGACCGGGGCCCTAACTTCGCGCTCACAGGCCTGCCGGGTACCTTCTTTTCGAACTACAACGGCCGCTTGAACGGCTGGAATTTCACGTTCAACCCCTACACGGGCGTCAACCTTCCGCAGGCAACGACCTCCCAAAGCCAGATGGCTTTGTCACCGAACGGTGGCTTCTTCTTCGCCGACTTCACCGGAACGCCATTCACGGGCCTTGAGCCCGGTTCGAATACGTTCACGCAGAACGGCTTCACCTTCGGCGGCCCCGCTTCCGGACTTGGCGCAGGCCGCATCAGCCTCGACGCCGAGGCGATGGCACTCGCGCCGGATGGCACCTTCTGGGTCAGCGACGAATACCAGACCGGCATTTTCCGCTTCAGCGCGACCGGCCAGATGATCGGCTACATCCCCGCTATCCCGGCGATCTTGCCGCGCGTCGGCGGCGTCGTGAACTTCACCACAGCCGATGCCGTTGCGGGGCAGACTGGCCGCCGGCTGAACCAGGGTCTCGAGGGCCTGACCATAACGCCCGACGGCAAGACCCTCTGGGTGATGCTGCAGAGCGCAGCACTGCAGGACTCCACGTTGTCCAATGACGCCTTGCGTAACACCACGCGCCTGCTGGGGTACGACATATCGGGTGCAGTGCCGACGGCACCCGTCGCCCATTACGTCATGGAGTTGCCGGTCTTCAACCGTGGCAACACGAATGGCACGGTAACAGCAGGTCAGGCTTCCAACCGCACGGCGGCCCAGAGCGAGATCCTCGCGCTGAACGGCACGCAATTCCTTGTCCTGTCGCGCGACGGCAACGGGTTGGGGAATGACTCCACGGCCGCCGTCGGAAATGATGGCCGTCCGCCGGTATTCAAGTCAGTGATGCTGATTGACACAGCGGGTGCGACGAACATCGCCGGAACCACCCGCGAGACAACACCCGGCGGCGTCGTGACCACGGCGCCTGGCGTACTTGATGTCTCGATCGTACCCGTCCAGCAGGTGCAACTCGTCAACCTGATCAATTCGACCGAGCTCACCCGCTTCGGCCTGAACCTGGCGACCGGCACCGGCACAAATCTCACCACCCTGTCGGAAAAGTGGGAAGCCATGGGCCTCCTGCCTACGCTCGAGGAAGACAAGCCCCAGGACGTGTTCCTGTTTGTCGGCAACGACAACGACTTCCTGACCACCAACGGCAACATCAATGGTGGCGTGACCAACGGCACGACCACCATCAACGGCTACAACAGTGGCTTCGTGAACGACAACCAGTTCATGGTCTACCGTCTGACCTTGCCGACCTATGTCGATCCGCTCTACCTGCAGGCCATGATTGAGGCGACGCCCGTCGTTGTCGGCGGACTTGCAGAGACGATTGACGTCGCCGGCCGTGGGGCAGGTCGTGCAATCAGTGCACACGTGGATACTGCACGCCAGCTCGGGGCGATGACAGACCAGGGCCGCTTCAGCGCGTGGATGGTCGGAACCTATCAGGACATCGATCCGGTCATCAGCGGTGCGAGCTATGTATCGCAGACCCTCGATGGCACGATGGGTGTCGAAACAGGCATTGCACCAGGCACGATCGCTGGCGCGGCGCTCACCGCTTCGAATGCGGATGTCAGGCTCTCGGGCGGTTTCGGTCACGAAGCCAAGGCACTGGGCGGTTCGGCCTATCTCGGTTTCTCCGGCGAAAACCTCTTTGCGCAGGCCAGCTACGGCTTCACGCACCTATGGTTCGAAGACATCCGCCGGCCCGGCGCCTACGGCCTGTCGCCGGTCGGCAACACCGAGGGCCAGGCTCATGCCCTGGCGGCCAAGGTTGGCTACCTTGTGAAGGACGAACTGGTTCACTTCGGTCCGGTCTTCGGCGTCTCATGGGCAAGCGGTCTTGTCGATGGATACACAGAGGCGGGTGGCGCTGGCGGGAATGTGTCGTTCGCCACCTACCACTTCCAACGCCTCGAAACCTCAGCAGGTCTCGAGGCGACACTGCAGGTCGATTTCCGGCCGACCCTGCATGTGCACTACACCAACGACATGTCGGGCGATCAGGACCCGGCCTGGGCATCGCTGGCGGCAGCCGCGAGCGCCATGGCAACCCAGGGCGTCGCCATGCCGGGCCGCTTCAGCGACGTGCTGACCGTCGGCTTCGGCGTCCAGCAGGACGCAGGAGGCATTCTCTGGCACGTCGGTTATGACGCCGATTTCGAACTCGACACGGATGACGAGATGACCCATCGCGTCACCATCGGTGCATCGTTGCGCTTCTGATGGCGGTTGCGGAAGAAACCAGCCAAAACACGCACTCCATCGCAAAAGGATGGGGTGCGTGGCGCATGAATAACGCCCATTGCCTCCGCCTCGACGGCGCCATCCGCATGGCCCCGCGCTGACGCGCGCAATGCCCCGTCATCCCGGACGCGAGCGCAAGCGAGCGATCCGGGACCCCGCTCAAGCAGCGTCAAGCAACTCCTCCGTCTGCAGCAGCTCTCGCTGCTGCATCCACCTCCTCACTGCGTGAGGAGGAAACGCACATCTCTCCCTCGCTTGCGAGGGAGTACCGACGCGGCACGCGTCGGGGAGGGAGTTCCTCTCCACC
>JBEIHO010000162.1:0-3995 GCA_040381215.1 Alphaproteobacteria bacterium
CCAAAGAGGAAGCCGGCTGCGAACTGGTCGCCGGCGCCCGTCGTGTCGATGACGCGATCGACGGGCTCGGCGTCGATGATGTGAACGGCGCCGCCGTGGACGACAACAGATCCCTTGGCCGAGCGGGTGATGGCAGCGGTCTTGCCCCAGGTGCGGAAGGACTGGAAGGCGCCGTCGAAACTTGTCGCCTGGAACAGGGACTTCGCCTCGTCCTCGTTGGCAAACAGGATGTCCACATCGGACTTCATGAGCTCGAGGAATTCCTCGCGCCAGCGGCCGACACAGAACGGATCGGAGAGGGTCAGCGCCACCTTTCGTCCCGCCGCGTGGGCATGCGCGATGGCGGTACGGATGGCGGTCTTGGTCGAGGGGCTGTCCCAGAGATAGCCTTCGATGAAGAGTATGGCCGCGTCCGCAATCCTTGACGCATTCATGTCGGGCGCGTGCAGATCGGAGGCGCAGCCGAGGAACGTGTTCATGGAGCGCTGGCCGTCCGGCGAGACGAGGATGTGGCTCGAGGCCGTGGCAGTTGCGCCGGCAACCGGGCGGGCATCGAAATCGACACCGGCCTTGCGAATGTCTTCGGCGAAGACCTGGCCCAGCCGGTCATCATTGACCTTGCCGATGAAGGCGGCCCGGCCGCCGAACGAGGCGATGCCGACCATGGTGTTGGCGGCCGAGCCGCCGGAGGCCTCGACGGCGTCCTGCATGGATTTTCCAAGCAACTCGGCGCGGAAGCTGTCGACCAGGGTCATGGCGCCCTTGGCGATGCCGTGGCGGTTCAGGAAATCGTCGGTCGTCGAGGCCAGGATGTCGACGATCGCGTTGCCGACGGCCAGCACGTCGAATTTTGCTTGATGCATTGCCGTTTCCTTATAATTTTGCCCAAAACAGGTGGGCAGTGAGGTACAGGATCGCTGCACGCCACACAACCTGAGCCGCAGGCTTTCATGCTCTCCAGTGCCGCCACCGCCCTGAGCCAATTGTTCGACGCCCGTTTCCGTGGCGTTCTGTGGCTCGGGCTTGCGGGCACGATCGGCCTGTTCCTGGGGCTCCTGTTCGGGTTGCAGTGGGTCGTGGCGCATGTGCCGGATTTCGGGCTTGCGTGGGTCAAGGAGGCCTATCGCATCGTGTCGGCATCGCTGCTGACCATCACCTTCATCTTCCTTGGCGTTCCCGTGGCGCAGGCGTTTGCGAGCCTCTTTCTCGAGCAGGTCGCCGAAGCGGTCGAGCGGCGACACTATGGTGGCGCGCGCCATGGCGAGGGTGCCGGGTTCTGGGGGATGCTGCGCGCCGGGCTTGCCTTTTCGGGGCTGAGCTTCCTGCTGAACCTGCTGTCGATCCCGCTGACGCTGGCGTCTTTCGGTATCGGGGCGGCCGTGATGTTCTTCGTGAATGGCTATCTCGCGGGACGCACGTTCTTCGAGCTTGCCGCGCTTCGACACCTGAAGCCACAGGCCGCGCGGCAGCTACGGCGACAGCATCGATTGCGGCTTTTCATCGGTGGCGCGCTCATTGCGCTGCTGGCCATGGTGCCCGGGCTCAATTTCATCGCGCCCCTGTTCGGCGCAGCCATGATGACGCATGAATTCAACAAGCTGGTGAAAGGCTGAGGCATGAGACGCGACGGGCTGCACCTTGCTGGCGTGGTTGGACTTTGTGCCGTCCTGGGCGGCTGCCAGACACTGAATGACCTCACGGGTGAGACCGGCAGGCGCACGACGGAAGGCCTGCCCGCCGCCCTTCCCCCGGCGCCAGCACAAGCTGCCGTGCCGACGCCGCCGCGCGAGGCCCCTGCGGGCCTTGCCGGCCTGGGCAGCGATCGGGTGATCGCGCTGTGGGGCGAGCCTACCGTTCGCCGGCGCGAGGCCGGCGCGGAGCTGTGGACCTATGGCACGCCGCGCGCGGGGTGCACGGTGCTGGTCTATTTCTATCCGGATCCGGGTGGCGTCATGAGCGTTGCGCGCACCGAGGCGCTGCCGGGGGGAACGGGTGCACCTGCTGTTGCGGCCTGCGCGCGGGCCAACGCGCTGTCACCGACGAGCTGACGGCGCTTGCATCAAAGGACACGCTCGAAGGGTGCGAAGTCCTGCCTGCCCTCGACTTCACGATGGTTCTTGAGGGCCCAGTAGACGCTTGGAAAGGCGAGCTCGTTCCACGGAATCTCCTCCCACGCGAACAGGCGTACCTCGAGGCTCTCGGTACCGGCGGCGTATTCCTCGCGCTCGAGGGTCGCGCGATAGATGAGTTGCACCTGCGAAATGCGCGGGACAGCGTATATGCCCAGCAAGCGTTCGATGGCGATGGGAGCCTGAGCCTCTTCCCAGGCTTCGCGCGTGGCGCCCCTGGCTGGCGCCTCCTGTTCTTCCAGATAACCCGCGGGAATCGTCCAGAAACCGCGACGTGGCTCGATGGCGCGGCGGCAGAGCAGGATTCGTCCGTGCCAAGAACAAACGGCGCCGGCCACGATTTTCGGGTTCACATAGTGGATGTGCCCGCATGTCGTGCAGACGTGACGCTCCATGTTGTCCCCGTCGGGGACGCGGCGCTCGAAGCTGCAACAGGTCTGCGGCGAAGGGGTCCGGGGAAAGCCAGTGTCCATAATGTCACTTGTCCTGCGTGCAGGTTCCGGTTCAAATTCCACAGGGAGCCTCGCACTTTCGTGCGATTATTTCACCGGACCGACAAAATGGCAAAGAGCTTTGACCTGGCGACATCGCCCAGCCACCTGCTGCGCCGCGCCAACCAGTTCGCCAATGATCTGTATACGAACGAAGCAGACGGGTCGGCGCTGACGCAGCGACAATTTGCAGTCCTGTTCGCCATCGACAAGCGCGAGGGTGCGAGCCAGACCGAGCTCGTTCAGGCAACCGGCATCGACCGGTCGACGCTGGCCGACATGATCGTGCGGATGCAGAGCAAGGAACTGCTGGCGCGCAAGCGGACCGACGAGGACCAGCGTGCCAATGCCGTGCGACTGACGCCGGTGGGCCGGCGCGCGCTCCGCGCGGCCATGCCCGCCATGCTGCGCGCGGAAGCCGGGATCCTCAATGTGCTGCCGCAGCGGCTGAAGGCCGAGTTCATCAAGGCGCTGACCATGATCGCGCAGGCTGCCACCGACGCGCAGATCGCGGCGGAGGAAGCCAAGGCCAAGGCGAAGGCGAAGAAGAAGCGCTGAGGGCGAGAGGCCCCCATCCGTCACGCCGCTGGCGCGGCGTGCCCCCTTACCCCGCGTTCCGCGGGAGAAGGGCAATGGCGTTTGTGCAGCACCCAATCATGTCGCCCTTCCCTCGCGGAACGCGGGAGAAGGTGGCAGACGGCGCCGCACGGCGTCGGCTGACGGATGGGTGCGGTGCCGGGGGCTTCAGCGATGGAAGCTCAATCGAGCGATCCGTCAAATGCGTGCGCATCCACGGGTCCTTCGAAAGCGATGAAGAGCGTGCACGGCTTGTCTCCCTGGCACGTTGCTTCGTGCGGCAGGGATGCCGGGCCGTAGGCATACTCGCCGGGGGTCAGAATCTCAGCGGCGGCTCCCTTGTAGCGAACGCTCAGCTTGCCTTCGACGAGGATCATGCGCTCCGCGGATGTGTGCGAATGTGCCGGAAGCGTGGCGCCGCCGGGCACGCGCAGGAACACGTCGGCATTGGGCTGTGCCGGATTGCCATGCAGGACGGCAATCTGGCATCCCGCCGGAAAGATCGGCGGACACGGCCCCCACTGCAGGTTGCTGGCCACGGTCCGCGTGATGGCGACCTGGGGGCCTTCCTCGGCGTTGCCGGTCGCACACGCGGACATCATCGTGCATGCAAGGATCGTTGCCACCATGCCGCGGGTGGATGTTCTGGTGTCATTCATCGGAAGCTTCTCCTGTTTTCGCCCCTGGAACCTGCCGGGCTGTGGGGTGATTACGTCAGTTTGTCCGCCGGTGCTTGAAGACAGTCTGGAGAATTCATGGAGATTGACTGCTCATGTGCCGGTGGCGCCCGGGTATCCCG
>JBEIHO010000163.1:0-3993 GCA_040381215.1 Alphaproteobacteria bacterium
AGATACATGAGACCGGGACGCTCCCGGTAGCGTTCAAATGCGTTCATTTCATTGGCTTTCGTGAGCGCGGACGTGCGCGTGCCGCGGATCACCTTTTTTGGGTGGTCCCGCGCTGGGCAGATTCCGACGCTATGGATTGACAGCGCCGAATATCGCCGAAATCGCCGAAAACAAAAATTGAACAAATTGTCGCAGGGTGGTGGGCAAATGGCGGCCCCTCATCCGTCAGCCCCCGCCTGCCGGCGGCGCCTGCCACCTTCTCCCGCACGCGGGAGAAGGGCAACGAAGTTTGGTAATCTTGCTCAGCGTTGTAGCCCTTCTCCCGCAACGCGGGAGAAGGTGGATCGCTGCGAAGCAGCGAGACGGATGAGGGCCCGCCACCACCCCTGCGACAATATGTTCACTTTTCGTTTTCGGCGCTTTCAGCAATAGTCGGCGCTGTCAATCCATAGCGTCGGAATCTGCCCAGCGCGGGACCACCTCCAAAAGGTGACCCGCCGCACGCGTGCGTCCGCGCTCACGAAAGTCAATGAAATGAACGCATTCGAACGCTACCGGGAGCGTCCCGGTCTCATGTATCTGTGGCTGCGCGGCCGGCTGATCGGCATTGCGCGGCTGACCCCGGAGGGCTGGCTTGTCCAGGACACCGACCCCGACAACCCGCCGCCGCCCGATCCCGACCCGGCCTCAGACGTGGACGACCTTGCCATAGGCGTCGAGCACGGCCTCGTGCATCATCTCCGACAGGGTGGGATGCGGGAACACGGTGTGCATGAGCTCGGCCTCGGTGGTCTCGAGCGTGCGGGCGATCGTGTAGCCCTGGATCAGTTCGGTGACCTCGGCCCCGATCATGTGCGCCCCGAGCAGCTCGCCCGTCTTGGCGTCGAACACGGTCTTGATCAGCCCCTCGGTATCGCCAAGCGCGATCGCCTTGCCGTTGCCGACATAAGGGAAACGCCCGACCTTCACCTCGCGTCCCGCCGCCCGCGCGCGGGCTTCCGTCAGGCCCACCGAGGCCACCTGCGGCCAGCAATAGGTGCAACCGGGAATCTTGGTGACATCGAGCGGATGCAGCCCCTTGACGCCCGCAAGGCGCTCGACCGCGATGACACCCTCGTGGCTCGCCTTGTGCGCAAGCCACGGTGGCCCCGCAACATCGCCGATGGCATAAAGCCCTTTCACGCTGGTCTCGGCCCATTCATTGACAACGATATGAGAGCGCTCGACCTTCACGCCCAGCGCTTCCAGGCCCAGGTTCTCGACATTGCCGACGATGCCGACGGCCGAGATCACACGCTCGACCTCGATCGCCTGGCTCTTGCCGTCCTTCGTTTTCACGGTTGCGGTGACACGGTCGGCCCCGCGCACCAGCTTCTCGACGCTGGCCCCCGTGATGACCTTCATGCCCTGCTTCGTGAAGGCCTTGAGCGCAAGCGCCGAGATCTCCTCGTCCTCCACGGGCAGGATGCGGTCCATCACCTCGACCACCGTCACCTCGGCGCCCAGCGTGCGATAGAAGCTTGCAAACTCGATCCCGATCGCGCCCGAGCCGATGACGAGCAGCGACTTCGGCATCGCGGTGGGCACCATCGCCTCGCGATAGCTCCACACCAGCTTCCCGTCCGGCTCGAGCCCGGGCAGCGCCCGCGCGCGGGCCCCGGTGGCGATGATGATGTTCTTCGCACTGAAAGCCCCCGCCGTCTTGCCCGTGACCGCGACACTGGTGGGCGACGTCAGGCGTGCCTCGCCCTCGATGACGGTAACCTTGTTCTTCTTCATGAGGAACTTGACGCCGTTCGACAGTTGCGCGGCCACCTTGCGGCTGCGTTCGACGATCTTGGTCACGTCGAAGCGCACATTGTCGGCCGACAGCCCGAACTCCTTCGCCCGGTGGATCAGGTGGAAGATCTCGGACGAGCGCAGCAGCGCCTTGGTCGGGATGCAGCCCCAGTTCAGGCAGATGCCGCCCAGGTGCTCGCGCTCGATGACGGCCGTCTTCAGCCCCAGCTGCGCCGCCCGGATCGCCGCTACATAGCCGCCGGGGCCGCCGCCGATGACAATCAGGTCGAACTTCGTGTCTGCCATGCGCCTGTCCCTCTTCCCTTGTGCGCCTGCCTCGCCCAACGACCGGGCCCTGTCAATCGACGCATTTTCCCCGCGGCCGAGAACTGGTCCCCTGCGGCATTCGCCCCACAGGGGAATCAGGTGCGGACAACTGGCAACGCGGGCAGGAATTATGTCGAAACAACGCAACCCAATCGATTGTTTAATAGGTAAACAGCACGCCCCGGTGTATATACCGACCGGGACAAGAGAGGGGCCGTCGTCAGAAGCCCCGGGGGACTAACCGTATGGAATTGTTTTCAGTTTTCGGGATCAGCAACGCTGAGATCCTGGCTGCGGCCGCTGTTGTATTCGCTCTTGCGCTGACCATATCGCTGGCGCTGCGCGCGTTTCGCCCAGCCGCATCCGATGTCGAAGGACGCCTTGAGCGGCTCGAGATCAGGCTTGCCGCAGCAACCGCCGTCCAGCCCATCATCGCCCAGGCCGACGAACTCGGCCGGCAGGTGTCGCAGAACGCGATCGCTCCCGTGATCGAGATGTTCGAGGACGCACCCCGCCCGCGCGCCTTTTTCAGCGCCGGCCCCGCGCCCGAGGAGCTCGCCGCAGCGCTCGCGACCGACCTGCGTGACAACGTCGAAGTCGCCGCCGCCATCGCCCGCCCGATCCGCAACATGATCGACAACGGCTCGATGGAAGTCGGCGCGGAACGCTCGCGCCTCGCCGCTGACATCCGCACCCGCGCCGCCGCGCTGGGCTCGCAGACCTGGTCATTCTATGGCCGCGCGCTGCTGGCATCGGGCGTGCCCTCGCGAAGCGCCGAGGCCGTGTTCACCTGCTTTGCGCGCGTGCGCACCCTGCGCTCGGCCATCAACGCCATGGAGCGCAAGCCTTCGGCCGACCAGCTCGTCGATGTCCTCGCTGCAGCGGCAAGCCTTGTCGAAGCTGCCGACCAGGCCAACAGCGTCTTTGCGGGCGTTCCCGAGCCGGCCGAGCAGATCCAGCAGGCCGTCGAGCCGGATACGTCAGCCGCCGCCTGAGAGCTTTCAGGCCAGCATCGTCACGGGGTTTTCCAGGTAGCCCTTGAAGGCCTCGAGCCACGTCGCGCCCAGCGCACCATCGATCACGCGGTGATCGCATGACAGCTGCACCGTCATGACGGTAGCCGGCACGATGGCGCCGTTGCGCACGACAGGGCGCCCCTCGCCCGCACCCACGGCCAGGATAGCTGCATGCGGCGGGTTGATGACCGCCGTGAAGTCGCGCACGCCAAACATGCCCAGGTTCGAGATCGCGAAGGTCCCGCCCTCGTACTCCGACGGCTTCAGCTTCTTCGCCTTGGCGCGCACGGCCAGGTCCTTCACCTCGTTCGAGATGGCAGCCAGGCTCTTCGTCTCGGCCTTCTGCACGATGGGCGTGATGAGCCCGAAGTCGAGCGCGACCGCAACGCCGATGTCGGCGTGACGGTGTTGCAGCAGGGCCGTCTCGGTCCAGCTGCAATTGACGCCGGGAACCCGGATCAGCGCCAGCGCCGCCGCCTTCACGACGAAGTCGTTGACCGAAACCTTGTAGGCGCCCGGTCCCTCGGCCGGCGCCTGCGCGTTGATCTGCTTGCGCACATCCATCAGCGCATCGATCTGGCAGTCGACCTTGAGGTAGTAATGCGGAATGTCCCGCTTCGAGCTGGTCAGCCGCCGCGCGATGGCCTTGCGCATGGAATCATGCGGCAGCTCGACATAGCTGTCCTTGGCAAAGAAGAGCCGCGCGTCCGGCCCGGCAGTCGGCGCAGCCGCAATCGGCACGGGAGCCGCAACAGGAGCCGCCTTCACGGCAGTGCCTTTCCTGAGAGCTCCCTCGACATCCGCCGCCACGATCCGCCCATGCGGCCCTGATCCCGTCACGCGCAGCAGGTCGAGCCCGCCCTCGCCAGCC
>JBEIHO010000164.1:0-3826 GCA_040381215.1 Alphaproteobacteria bacterium
AGCTTCCGCCGCATGCGACCGATCTGTGCGGGGTCCGAGACATCCATCTCGATCACCTGGACCCATTCCGGCGTCGAGGCCGCGAACGCATCAAGCGCTTCACGATCAGACGAAGCACGCACGCAGGCGAAGACCTTGTCCCTGCGCCCGGCAAACGCCTTCACAAGCGCGAGGCCGATTCCGCGGTTTGCGCCAGTGATCAGGGCAACGGCCATCGTCGTGCGCTCAGCGTGTCGGTACCGGCTTGTCGCCGCGATAGTCGTAGAAGCCGCGGCCGGCCTTCTTGCCCACCCAGCCGGCTTCTACGTACTTAACCAGAAGTGGGCAGGGGCGATACTTCGTGTCGGCGAGGCCATCGTGCAGCACCTGCATGATGGAGAGACAGGTATCGAGGCCGATGAAGTCGGCCAGCTCCAGCGGCCCCATCGGATGATTCGCACCCAGCTTCATTGCAGTGTCGATCGACTCCACCGTGCCGACGCCTTCATACAGCGTGTAGACCGCCTCGTTGATCATCGGCATCAGCACGCGGTTGACGATGAAGGCGGGGAAGTCCTCCGCATTTGTCACATGCTTGCCCAGACGCTCCACGATGTGGACGGCGGCGTCATAGGTCTGCTGGTCTGTCGCGAGCCCGCGGATGACCTCGACCAGCTTCATCAGCGGCACGGGGTTCATGAAGTGCAGGCCGATGAAACGCTCCGGCCGGTCCGTCGCTGCGCCAAGGCGTGTGATTGAAATGGACGATGTGTTGGTCGCCAGCATCGCTGTCTTGGGCAATTTCAGGCAAAGCGCGTCGAAGATGGCGCGCTTGACCGATTCCTTCTCGGTTGCCGCCTCGATCGCAAAGTCGACATGGGCGAAATCTTCAAGCGACGTCGTGGTGCGGATGCGGCGCATCCCGGCATCGCGTGCGTCCGAGGAGATCATCTGGCGGTGAACCTGCCGGTCCATGTTGCGCTGGATTGTCTTGACCCCGGCCTCCAGCCGCTCCGCCGAAACATCGTTCAGCATCACGTCGAACCCCGCCAGCGCGCAGACATGCGCGATGCCGTTGCCCATCTGCCCTGCGCCGACGATGCCTATGGTGCGAATTGCGGTCATTCCACTCAACGTCCGTCCATGAGTTTGGCCTTGAATCGAAGCAGGCTAGCACGCGGCGACGCAAGCGCGAGGCAAGGCTATTCGCACATGCACAACAGGGTGGGAAGAAGCCCCGCACTGTGTCCTTTGCGCACCTACATGCCGCGTCGCTCACGACCGCGTGAGGCGGCCGCTGCTAGCTGCTTGTCCCGCAGCGGCTTTTTCCCCTTCGACGCCGATCCAAGCCGGGTATAATACTGCGTTACAGGCTGGCGCTGTCTGGAGAGACGCTGGCCACATCGGAGGATTGAGATGCTGAAGTGGATGTGCGCAGCTGCAGCTTCGCTGGCGTTCGCGGGGCCGGCCCTGGCCCAGAAGACTGACCTGCCGGACCGCCCGGCCAAGCAGACGACGCCATTCGACGTCACCGCCATGAAAGAAGGCAACACGCTGCTCAAGGCGAACGGCACGTGCATGGCGCAGTACATCGTCGGCGCCAATGGCCGCGCCAAGGACATCACGGTCGACTGCACGAACCCCGACATGGCGCCCTACGTTTCGCGCACGATCGAGACAGGCGTGTGGGATGCGGAAGTTCTCGAGAAGGAGTTCCTGGATTCACTGCCGATGCGCCAGATTTTCAACTACGGCACTGGCCCCGCGGGTCCCGATCCGCGCGGCGAGAAATCCCCGGTCCTGGTCGACGGCCTGCGCGAACGCGATATCACCGCCGCACTCGCCAAGGTCGACCAGGAGGGCATGTGCGATGTGAAGTACACCGTCGGCGCCAACGGCAAGCCCAAGGACGTGGAGCCCAACTGCACCCCGCCCGAATACAACGACCTGATCGTCGCAGCTGTCGCCAGGATGGTCTTCGAACCCGCCCAGAAAGGCGGCGCTGCAACCGACTGGCCCGGCATCAACATGCCCGTGAAACTGGCCAAGCCTGAAGGCTCCTAGGCTGCAGGCGCCAACGGAAATCGGAAAACCAGTCATCAGCCTCCTGCGCGAGACCTTGTGTCGCCCCTGACTGGTACACTTTGCTCAGACATTGACGGCCCAAAAAGAAAGAGCGGGAAAGCCTCCGGCCTTCCCGCTCTCCTTTTTTCAGGCGCTCGGCGCGTCTAGAAGACGGCGCGAAGGCGCGTATACCAGAACCCGCCATTCATGCCGAACGGGCCACCCGAGCGCGGATAGACCTGACCGTCAGCCAGGCTGTTGGTCAGCGCATAGACCGGGTTGGTCGTGGAGGGGGCGATCCTGTCGGGATACTCGTCCGTCAGGTTGTTGACGCCAACCGTAAGCGTGTAGGTGTCTGACAGGGTGTAGCTGACATCAAGGTCGAGAAGGACCTTCTCGCCGAATGTCTGACCCGGATACTCCAGCTGGTTGGCCCACTCGCTGTAGTAGTTCGCCCGGCCGTTGACGGTGAAATCGCCCATCTGCCAACCGCCCGCGGCCACCAGACGGTGTTTGGGGGCGATGTTGGAGACGTTGAAGCGCTGGGCGGCGCTGATGACCAGCGGATTGAAGTCCTGCACTTCGCTCTTGTTGTAGTTGTAGGCGAGCGAGAGCGTGAGGTCTCCGCCCATCAGATCCGTTCCGTAGGTGGCGATTGCGTCGACGCCTTGCGTCGTCACGTCGAACCCGTTGGTGAAGTAGTTGACATCACCGCCGAGGCCGACGGCCGACAGAGAGGGAAGCGCAAGAAGGTTTGCCGCCGAGACCGTAAAGGTCTGCGACAGGCCGATCCGGTCCTTCACCTCGATCGAGTAGCCGTCCACCGTGACGGTCAGAGCGTCCATCGGCTTCAGAATGAAGCCGAGGCCATAGTTGACCGACTCTTCAGGATCCAGCGAGCCCTGCGCCCCATAGAACTGGGCGATGTCGCTCGACACCGGATATGTGCCGGTCTGAACCTGGTTCCCGGACCGGAAGTTCGTCGTGATGATCTGGGTGTTGTTCTGACCGGGCGAGGGAGCATGGAAGCCCGTGCCCACCGTGCCGCGGATCGAGAAGGCGTCGTTCACTTCGTAGATGGCGTTCAGCTTGCCGACGAGGGCCGAGCCGAACGAGGTGTAGTCTTCATAACGGATCGCCGCGCCGACGCTCAGCTGGCTCGTCACGTCCGTCTCGGCACCAACATAAACGCCGTAGTTCGACTGGCTGCTCTTGCCGGCGAATGTGGGGCTGGTGCCGCCATAGCCGCTGGCGGCCGGAGGCTTGGTGGCGGTGATGCCGGCAGGTGCGTAAACGCCGGGCGAGACGAGGTTGTAGAGCGGCTGGACGGCGTAGGGACCTGCGCCATAGGACTGCGGATCGCCAGCGGTCTTCTCGTACTCCTCGTTGCGGTATTCCGCACCCGCCGACAGCGTCACCGGGCTCGCAAAACCGAGGGTCACCGGATAGGTGAAATCGGCGTTCATCACCTGCTCGGTCTGGATCAGCTTGCCAAACTCGAAGCTGGTCTGGCTCTGCGGACCGTAAGACGGGCTCAGAGACTGATTCATCGACAGATCAAGCGAGTTGCGGGCGAAGGTGGCCGAGAAGTCATAGGTCAGGCCGCTTGCGACCTCACCCCTGATGCCGCCCGTACCGTAGGCCTGCTCGACCACGCCGATAAAGCGCGGAGTAAAGCCGCCGGGATAAAGCGATGTGAAGTTGAACCTGTTGGTGTCGTTGACAAAACCGCCGGCCGGGCAGGTGGCGTTGCCGGTCGGGCAGGGGGTCAGGAAGATGTCAG
>JBEIHO010000165.1:0-3758 GCA_040381215.1 Alphaproteobacteria bacterium
GGGTCCGGTGCATCGAGAGCGCCGCCTGCTGTTCGGCGGACTTGATCGCGACGAACCGCATGGTCGGGCGGGTTACCGCCTCGCAGATCGCTTCAGCAGCGTTGGCGTCGGACTTGCCGCGCTTCACATATGGCTTCACGTAGTTCGCAGGCATCAGCCAGACTTTGTGGCCAAAACGCGCAATCTCGCGCGCCCAGTAATGCGAGGTCCCGCATGCCCCGATGCCAACTAGGCATGGCGGGATTTTTGAAAAGAAGCTCAGAACCTGGCTGCGTCGCAGCGTCTTGCGGACGGCGACGGCGCCCTTCGCGTCAACTCCGTGAACCTGAAAAATGCTCTTGGCCAGGTCCAGGCCGATTGTGGTAATCGTCATGGCGGATGGCTCCCTTTGCTTGTGGACGTTTTTGACAGCAACCACACGTTGGCGATTTGACGCCGTGAGCGGGAGCCATCCACCTCAACAATTCACGAGCGCGGCTGCCATTGGTGACGTAATCAGAAGGGCGCGAGGTCGGGGCCCCAAACGGCCGTTCATACACGGTGTTGCTCTCGACTGAGTATCCGGGGCTCTACCGGCCTGCTGAATCGCGATGCCAGCACAATTGCCACTTAGTCCAGTTCACTTAGAGCTGCTGCGACATGCTTGTGAAACCGCATTATCCCGCCTTCAAACAGACCGAATGTCAGGACATCGTTTGCCGGGGTTTTCAGGCCGCTCTGGATGGATGCCTGAACTTCTCCGTCTTCCTTGACGCCCGCCAACACGAAGTCGCGCCCGGCCTGCACCGCCTTGAATTCCTCGCTTCCTTCTTTGCGATCACACAACTGGTAGCCGACCATCAGCGTTCGGTCGATCGCCAGGGGTTCGAAGATCGTCAGTGATTGATGCGTCGGAAACGTCGAGACGGCTGTGTTGGGAAAGAGATGGTAGACGTGTGACAAGACGCCCGACACCCTTCTCTCGGCCGCCGGTACATTCCTGAAACGCTCGATGTTCCTGTACGGGAAGGTCATCCGGGTGTTGCGGCCGAAAGGTTGTATCAGCGTCAGGTTGTCGAACTGACGTGGATAGAACGTTTCTGCGTGGGTTGATCGGATGTGATACCCTTCCAGAATGCCCTCGATGACGACCTTCCAGTTGGCGCTGATAACGTCTCCTGTGACATCGATCAGGCGCCACTCCGGCCCGAAGAAATCGGGGATAGCGGGATCGGGCTCGGCGTCTCCATGCTGAGTGACATAAACCAATCCGTTGCGTTCGGTGGTCTTGACCGGCACGAGGCCGTGGTCTCCCTTGTCCAGGCAAGGAAAGCCGTATTCATGCGGCAGGCCACGCAGCTGACCATCGAGGCCGTATGTCCAGGCATGATAGCGGCAGGTGAAGGTTCCCCGCCGACCCACGCCGTCGGCAACAATCTTGGCGCCGCGGTGGCGGCAGGCGTTGAAGAAAACGCGTGCGACCCCGTCCTGGCCCCGGACGGCGACGAGCGGTGTTTGCGCCGCATCTCGGGCAACATAACACCCCGGTTCGGGAATGGCGGCAGATGGGCAAAACGGAGTCGCCGTGCGGCGCATCACTTTGGTTAGTTCGTCCTGGTAGCGCTCGGGCAAGGTGTAGTTGGCGACCGGCTCGCGCCAGATCTCATCAAGCACGTCCGTTGTGTTGTTGTCGATGTGATCGAGGATACGCTGGATGACCGTGGAATCGTCGTCGAGGATGTCTGCCATGGCTCTTGATTGTCCGACAAAGGATCGCTGCAACTCGGTATGTTGGCCTCGATTACCCCTGCAGGGAAGACGGCGTCGGAATCTGCCGATACAGATCGTGTCCCGGCAACCATGTGTTTATCGAGGGATGGGGCCCCCAAAGTCCTCCATCACCTCATCGAACAGCTCCTCGGTGTTGAAATCAGGCCAGCGGTGCTGTGTGGCCGCCGCGTCAACCACCAGCGTGGTTCCGTTTATCATCCGCGCCGCCGGCGAGCAGAGAAACAGGATCGAGGCGGCGATGTCTTCGGGCTCCTGAGCGCGGACGCGGCCGCTCAGGGCTCTGAACTCGTCCTCGGTCTGGCCGTAGTTGGCGGCAGCGGCTGCCGACACCGTGCCTCCAGGCGCCAGGGCGTTGATGGTGACGCCGCGCTGCTCAAGGTAGGGCGCGAGGCTGCGGGTCATGTTGACAACGCCCGCGCGCGCCGCACCGGAATGGACGAACATTGGGGCCCCGCGATCGAAGATATAGATGTGCACGATGTTGACGATAGCGCCGGACCCGCGCTGCATCATGGGGCGCATGAACCGGCTGGTGACGTTCCACGTCCCGTTCAGGTTTAGATCGACCACAGATCGCCAGCCGTTGTCGCTGATCTTGAATGGATGGGACAGGAACTGGCCGCCAGCGTTGTTGATCAGGAAATCCACCGCTCCGAACCGCTCAAGCGCTGCGTCGCGAAGGGCCTCGACTGAGCTGATGTCGCGAATGTTGGTGGTCACCGCAAGACACTGCACGCCGAGCGCCTCTATCCGGGCGGACGTGTCGGCGAGCTCGGCTTCAGTCCGGCTGGCGATGATCACGTTGGCACCTAGCTGCGCAAAGCCAATGGCGGTCGCCTCGCCGATGCCGCGGCCGCCACCGGTGACCAGCGCAGTCCTGCCGGCGAATAAGCCAGGGGCGAAGCTGTTGCGGGGATCAGGTGCGATGGTGCTCATCCGCGTCGGTTCCCTTGCAGCGTTGGACAGGATGCGCACAGGCCGGTCCGCCGGTCCACTGTGCCTGTCTTCCGCAGCTCATCCGCCCGTCGGACGCTCCAGTGGGCCGTTGTGACTCTGCATGGGTTCAGTCGCGTGTGTGCGGGATACGATCGAAGCGCTCGTGCTGGGTCTGGTTCATCTGACCAGTGTTGGTCGAGGTCCCGCCGGATCAGCACGGCAGAGGCGAGCGGCAAGTCACAAACGGCTCTGCCGCCGAAAAAAGTGGCGGGTTCGGCGTTGGTGGCCCACAAACGTCGTTCGTCATTCAAGCTTCGGGAGGCCCGAAACTCCCAGGGCAGGTCAAGGGTGACCTGCTCGCATTCTTCGCTCCAGGCTCCCCGCGAACCGCTCTGATCCGGACGCTATCGCCCAGACGATTTGCGCGCATCAAGCCAGTCACGGATCGTGCGGTTCACGAGTTCCGGCGCGTCGTGATGAACGTTGTGGCCGGCATCGGGGATCATGACCAGCGTGCTGTCCTTCGTGATGTGGTTCCACATGCCTGAGTGACCCGAGGCGAGCAGATAGGGATCCTTTACGCCGTGGAGGACAAGCACGGGCACGGTGACAGGCGGATGAGTGATCGGCGGCGCACCCGGTGCAGGCGCATTGTTCCCGAGCGGAAAGTTTGCGCGGTAGTAGTTCATCATTGCCGAAAAGTCGGATCGCTTAAGCGCCTCAATATAGCGTGCTTTCCCCGCCGGGTCTTTGATCCCGCCCGCGAATGCCTCAGCCGTCAGGTTCTTTTCCGAACCTTCTTTCTGGAAGTTTACGGCGTACTGGCTGTTGCGCAGCTGGACTGGGTTGGTCGCGAGCTCATTGGCGAAGGTCATGGGGTGCGGCACTGACAGGATGACAAGTTTGTCGAGCATCTCGGGACGCTCGAACGCAAAATTCCACGCGATGATCGCTCCAAAGTCGTGGCCGATGATGATTGCCTTGTCGCGTCCCTCGGCCTTGATCACGGCAGCGACATCGGCGACCAGCTTCGGCATGGCGTAGTTCTCGAC
>JBEIHO010000166.1:0-3741 GCA_040381215.1 Alphaproteobacteria bacterium
GATCTACTTTTTCCCCGATCACCATGCAATGAATCCCAACCCTATCCCATTGACTTCAGGGGATGGAACAAACCAACGCATTCGGCAACCGCATCTTGCCCGCGGTGGGAAGTGAGCCTCGTATATACAATTTTCTCCCGAAACCAACGGACCCCTGCATGCCCTACGAAGATGAAGCCCCACCAGCCGCTGCATACGCGAACCTTGCTGCAACCTCCCAGCCCTCCCGGCACCCCCTGTCCATCAAGGTCTGATTCCGCCTTGCATAACATCGAGCCCGGTTAGCGAGAGTTGTGTCTGCCGGTGGGAGAGCTCTTGGCCAAAGTTTCTACACACGGACTGGCAAAGACCGCACGCTATGGCGGGCCGACAATTCACAGCCGAATGGCGAGGGCCAATCCTTCAATCAAAAGTTCGATAATCCTGCGCCTCCGCACCCGCCTGCGCATTGGGGCCTGGATCAAACCATCGTCTCAGAGCACCCACGATGATCCTTCGTCGAGGACTTTGGGCCGTGAGCCTTCCTAGGCTCCCCAACTTTTTCAGCCGTCAGAAACCTCCTGGGGTCGACAGCGCGATGGCCACTCTAAGGCCACTCCGCCGAAGACGCCTCCCGGCCACCTCGACCTAACCCATTGATTTTATTGGTGAGCCCAGATGGGTTCGAACCATCGACCCTCTGATTAAAAGTCAGATGCTCTACCGCTGAGCTATGGGCCCCACCGGCCGGCCGCGGATCATGCGGGGGCTTGAGAAGTGGGCGGAACATAGGGGCCGTCCCTTGCAGGGTCAATGGCTTGACGTGGGCGGGCGTTCCGGCATTGATGCCGCTGCGTCAAGTGTTTCAAGCTTTTGGGGGTCCGCGTGCTGCATTCCGTCCGCCTTTGTCTTCTGGCTGCCAGCGTCAGCGTTGTTGCAATCCTGCCGGCTGCGCGCGCCGATGAGGCCCCTGCGGGAGCGCCGCCTGCTAAGGATGGCTGGTCTGTGACGGTGGGCGGTGGCGGGCTCTGGTCGCCGGACTACGAGGGTTCGGATGACCGCGAGTTCCGCGCCCTGCCCTATCTCAGCGTGAAGTACGAAGACTGGCTGAGCTTTGCGGTGCCCGAGGGGCTCAAGGTGTCGGTGTTCAACGAGAAAGGCTTCAGGGCCGGCGTGCTGGCTGGCTACCGGTTCGAGCGCGAGGCGAAGGATAATCTTGCGCTGGCCGGTTGGGGCGATGTCGACGGCTCGGCCGAGCTTGGCGGTTTCGTCGAGTATCGCGCGCACTGGCTGCGCCTGTCGGTCGAAGCGCGGCAGGGACTGTCCGATGACACAGGCCTGCTGGGTACGGCGAGCGCACGCTATGAGACGCGCGTGGGACCTGCGCGCATCTCGGTCGGCCCGCAGCTTGCCTGGGGCGATGATGACTACATGCAGACCTATTTCGGCATCACGCCGACGCAGGCCGCAGCCTCGACTTTGGCCTATGCGCCCTATGCGGCGGCATCAGGCGTGAAATCCTATGGCGTGGGCCTCTCCATCGTGTCCCCGATCAGCGGCCCGTGGGGCATCGCTGCCATCGCCAACGTGAACCGGCTGACCGGCGATGCCGAGGACAGCCCGATCGTTGCGGACCAGGGTTCGGCGACACAGTTCAACGCAGGCGTGTTCCTGAGCTATCGGTTCTGAGGGCAGCGCGGTCCCGGCTCTAACACTCGCTGCCGATCGCGAGCCGCGCTCGGGCTCGTGTAACGGCCGGGATGACGGCGAATGTGTGCGCGCAGCGCCGCTCTCCGCAGCAGCGCTCAATCGAGGTCGCGGCGCGCGTCGTGGCCAAGGCGATCTCGATGCGGCGGTCGAACTATTCGCGTGTGGGCGGGCCCGTCAGGAAGAGCCAGTCGGCAACGTCGGGATCGTTGAAGAGGGCGAAGAGCTCGCCGCGCCAGCGCAGCGAGGACGGCACGAGGGTCAGTCGCGCCGTCCTGATGCGGATGTCATTCATCAATGTCAGCCGTCAGCCAAGACCCGGCACGGGGAAGCGGGCGCACAGCGTGCGTGTTTCGTTGCGAAGGGCTGCAAGCTTGGCCGTGTCCTCGTGATGCTTCATGGCGTCAAGCATGATGCGGGCGATCTCTTTCATCTCGTCCTCCTTCATGCCGCGCGAGGTGGCGGCCGGCGTGCCGAGGCGCACGCCCGAGGGACGCAGTGGCGGGTTCGGGTCGTCGGGAATGACCTGCTTGTTCGTGGTCATGCCGGCGTGGTCGAGGGCCTTCTCGGCGATGGCGCCGTTCATGCCGAAGGACTTGACCACGTCGATCACGAGCATGTGGTTGTCGGTGCCGCCAGTGACCAGCGACGCGCCGCCCGCCATGAGTTCGGCGGCCAGCACCTTGGCATTCTTCAGGACCTGGTGCGTGTAGGCCTTGAATGCGGGCTCGGCGGCAAGCTTCATCGTGACCGCGGTCGCCGCGACCTGGTTCATGTGCGGGCCGCCTTGCAGGCCGGGGAAGACCGACTGGTCGATGCCCTTGGCAAACTGGGCCTTGCAGAGGATCAGGCCGCCACGCGGGCCGCGCATCGACTTGTGGGTTGTCGTCGTCATGAAATCGAAGCCCGCATCCATCGGATTGCGCATGGCGCCGCCGGCGATCAGGCCGCCGATGTGGCTGACATCGGCCAGCGTGAGCGCGCCCACTTCGTCGGCGACGGCCTTGAAGTCCTTGTAGTCATAGTCGCGCGGATAGGATGAGTAGCCGCAGATGACCATCTTCGGCTTTTCCTTGCGAGCGACGTCGCGCAGCTGGTCGAAATCTATGGCGCCGTTCTCGGGGTTCGTCTTGTAGCGCACGAAGCGATAGATCTTGCCCATGTGCGAGACGGGCGCGCCGTGGGTCAGGTGGCCACCGTGGCTGAGGTCCATGGCAAGGATCGTCGAACCCGGCTCGATGAAGCCGAGATAGACGGCCTGGTTCATCGGCGAACCGGACAGCGGCTGGAGGTTGGCGTGCTCGGCGCGGAACAGGGCCTTGGCGCGCTCGCGGCCGAGGTTTTCCATGATGTCGACGAACTCGGTGCCGCCATAATAGCGGCGGCCCGGATAGCCCTCGGCATATTTGTTGGTGAAGGCCGAGCCGAGCGCGGCATAGACCTCGGGGAAGCAGTAGTTCTCGGAGGGGATGAGTTCCACACCCTCGCGTTGGCGTTTCTCTTCGCCGATCAGGGTCTCGAAGATCTCAGGGTCGGATGCCTTGAGTGCTGCGCGGTAATCTTGCATGCGATGCCTCCTTCAATTGCGGTTGACGCAAGCGGACGGCCCAGGCGCGCGGCTTTCCCGAAACCCCGCCTTTTGCGCTTCCCCGTGGTCGGATCCCACGCGAACGCCAGTAACGCAAAGGCGGCTTGCAGGCGGTTTCGGCCCGCCGCTTTCGTCGCGCGGGCGGGGGTATCAAGTCAAGGGAACATGGCTACGCAGGCACGGCCAATCCCCCATCTTGCGTGGGGAAGATCGGGCGTCGCTACGGTTGCCAGCCTGAGGCAAATCGACGTAACTGGCCACCTGCAAGGTAGCAACGGGAGGCACTGGGCGTGGATACACGGTTCGATGCGGCTGACTGGGCGGAATGGCGCCAGGGCTGGCGGGTGGTGCTGGGCGTCGCCTTCGGGCTTGGAACGGGCATTTCCCTCTATCTGCTGGTGAGCAGCCTGTTCGTGACGCGCATCACCGAGGAGTTCGGCTGGAGCCGTGGCGACCTGAGCCTTGCC
>JBEIHO010000167.1:0-3675 GCA_040381215.1 Alphaproteobacteria bacterium
CGGTCTATCATGCTGCGCGTTTCATGCGCCGCACCAAGGAAGCCGCCCAGGAGCTCGACCGGCGCGTCTACCTCGTCGATCTCGACGGCGAGCTTCACGATATCCGGGGCCGGCAAGCAACCTATCCGCTCGTCTACGACAACGAAAATTATCCCCCTGGACAGCATCTGGCCCGGACGCTGCCGGCCGCCGCTTCGAACGGCATCACCTACACGAGCGTCCGCCGCCCGGCTGGCGAGTGCGTCGCGGTCTTCCGCCCGAAACTTCTCGCCAATTGCCGCCAGGAGCGACATTTCTGCTGCACTTGGGACGGGCAGAGGATTCGAGACATTTACGAGAAGAGAGTGTTGGCGTGACGCCGTGACCTCGACAACAACAACGCTGCTCAGCGGGGCCAGATAACTGAAGCTACGTACTTGCACGGTCGCATGACCGTCAAGTCGTGGCGTCCCTGTGTGACGCCATCATGTCGGAGCGGCCCGGATGCAGGTGCGGCATGCCCGAACCGGATCGCCTTGCGGAGCAGGCGCCACGGCAAGACTTTATGTTGGACAGAGAAGGTGCGGCGGGATACCCCAGACGGGTATTGCGGTGACTGCGGGCGTCGCCAGGCTCATTGACGTCCCTGCCTGGAACATTGGAGAGAATTTGTGAGCGATATCGGGGTGATTGGTCTGATCATAGCGGTGGTCATCGTTCTGTTCGTGACCAACAAGGTGCCTGTCGTGATCGTGGCGATGCTGACGCCGCTGGCGCTCTGGGCCACCGGCATCCTCACCCTCAATCAGGCCATGGCGGGTTTCGGGGACCCGGCTGTGATCTTCATCGCGGCCCTCTTCGTCGTCAGCGCCGGCCTGGAGCAAACGGGCGTTACCGCTTGGGCCGGCAAGCTCCTCATCGCCAAGGCAGGCGAGGACAGCCGCGCCCGGCTCCTGTTCCTGACCATGATGCTGGTCGCCTTGCTGACGGCGCTGATCAGCGTCAATGGCGCGGTTGCGGCGCTGCTGCCGGTGGTGGTGGTGATGGCCGTGCGGCTCAAGCGCGCACCCTCACAGCTGCTGATGCCCCTTGTCTTCTCAGCGCATGCCGGTTCCATGCTGGCCCTCACCGGCACGCCCGTCAACGTGCTGGTCTCCAACGCCGCCGTCGGCGCCGGATTGCGGAGCTTCAGTTTCTTCGAATTCGCGATCGCGGGCATCCCGCTGCTGGCCGGCACCATGGCGATCATCATCCTGTTCGGCCAGAAATTGCTGCCCGAGACAGCCGGGGCCACCATGCCTGCCGATTTCAGCAAGCATGCGCGCACGCTCGTCGAGCAATACGGCCTTTCGGGCGGCCTGTTCCGGGCACGGATCAAGGAAAGCTCGCCTCTCGTTGACCAGCCGACCGGGTCTCTCGACCTCGCGGGGTTCGGCTCGCTGCAACTCTCCGGCTCTCAGGACGGGGCCACCGGCGCGCCCCTCCAGCGCAAGACCTTCAAGGCGGGCGATCTGTTGTTCCTGCGCGGCAGCGCCGAGGAAGCTTCGTCCTTTGCCAGCCAGAACCATCTGGGTTTCAGCGACGACGACAAATCCGAGGAAGTCCTGTTCAACAAGAACTCCGGCCTCGCCGAGGTGATGATCCCGCCGCGTTCGGCCCTGGTGGGCGCCACGATGTTCCCCGGCATGGTCACCGATAGCGGCGATCTTCTGGTGATCGCCATCCAGAGGCCGGGCGCCGACCTCGGCGACGGCAAGGTGGAATTGCAGGCGGGCGACACGCTGCTGCTGCAGGGAACCTGGCAGGCTCTCGATGTGCGCCTCGCCGACCCGGATGTGCTCGTCGTCAATTCGCCCGAGCTGGTGCGCCGGCAGGCCGTGCCGATGGGCGCCGGCGCGAAGCAGGCAGTGGTGATCCTCCTTGGCATGGTCTTTCTGCTGGCGACCGGCCTGGTTCCGCCCGCCGTGGCCGGCCTGCTCGCTGCCGGGGCGCTGATCCTGACCAACGTGCTGACGGTCGAGCAATCCTACCGGGCGATCGGCTGGACCACCGTCATTCTCGTCGCCGCCATGATGCCGCTCTCGACCGCGATGATCGAGACGGGGGCCGCAAAGCTGATCGCTGAACGCCTCGTCGCGCTGGTCGGCGATGCGGGCCCCTATGCGCTGCTGGCCGGCCTCTTCGTGCTGACGGCGATCATGGGTCAGCTGATCAGCAACACGGCGACGGCGCTGATCGTCATCCCGATCGGGGTCGCTGCAGCAACCAACATGGGCATCAACCCGCAGCCGGTGCTGATGAGTGTGGGCATCGCCGCCGCTGGTGCCTTCCTGACGCCGATCGCCACGCCGACGAATCTGATGGTGATGGGCCCCGGAGGCTACAAGTTCGGCGATTACTGGAAGCTCGGCCTTCCGCTGCTGATCTGGTTCTTCGTGGTGTCGGTATTTTTCGTGCCTCTGATCTGGCGGTTCTGACCGATCCTCGCAGATTGTAGGGAAAATCCTGCGATGGAACCCATACATAACAAAGATTCCCTGGTGGCGCGACGCAGCGCCCATGGTGCGCTGTGCAAGGCGATTGCGGCCGGGCTGTTGTGCCTGGGCGCCGGCGGCTGCTCATCTATCCCGCAGGGGCTTATGGAGCCTGTCGCCGTTGCACCCGGCAACCCCCGCGTCTCCATGATGACCGCAACCACCCGCGCGCCCTCCGACAACAAGGCCGAATTGTTCAACGGCGATCGGGGAGAGGCCATCTCTTTCAACAGGGTGGTCGTTTCCCTGCCGAAGAACCGGGACACGGGCACCATCCAGTGGCCGCAGACGACACCCGGAAACCCTGTGACCGATTTCGTAGTGACCTCGGTTAATCCCATGCGGCGCGAGCAGGTCGGTTCGTGGTTCAAGTCGGATAGTGGCAAGGCGCGGCGGCTCTTCATCTATGTCCATGGCTTTAACACGCCCTACGGCCAGGCGGTGATGCGCTTTGCCCAATTGGTGCACGATTCTGACGCCGACGCCGCGCCTGCCCTCTTCACCTGGCCCTCGCGCGGCAAGATCCTCGATTACAAGCGCGATTTCGACAACGCCACCTATTCGCGCAGCGATCTGGCCGATCTGCTGAAGCTCGCCTTGGCGAGCCCCAATGTCAGCGAGATCGTGCTGCTCGCCCATTCGATGGGCAGCTGGCCTGCGATGGAGGCCGTAAAGGAAGTGGCGCTCAGCCAGGGCGGCCTGTCGCCGAAGTTCCGCAATCTCATCCTCGCCTCGCCTGACCTCGACGTCGGGGTCTTCCGCAGGCAGATCGAGGCGATGGGCCCGCGGCGGCCGAATATCACCGTCTTCGTCTCGCGGGAGGACCGTGCGCTGCAGCTCTCGCGGCTGCTGGCGCGCAGCGGCCCCCGGCTCGGCGCCATCGACGCGACAGCCGAGGAGTACCGGGACAAGCTCAAGAATTTCCCAAAGGTAACGGTTTTCGACGTGACCGAATTGCGCTCCGGCGACCGGATCAACCACAGCATCTATACGGCCAGCCCTGAAGTGGTCCAGCTCATTGGCAACCGTCTGATTGCGGGCGAACTGGACAACAGCACCGAGGCGAGCGGACCCTTCAGCCTTGTCGAGGGGCTTGGATCAGCGGCACGCCTGATCGTTGCCTCGCCCGTGCTTGTGCTGGACGCGGCGTCGCAACGTTAGA
>JBEIHO010000168.1:0-3650 GCA_040381215.1 Alphaproteobacteria bacterium
CCAGCTGCAGGTTGGTGGACGGCGTAAACAGGTCTGCCTTGCCGCTGTAGGGAATGCCGTGGCGTCTGGCGGTGAGGCTTGCCGTGGCAGGCATCAACTGCATCAGGCCGCGTGCGCCGGCGCTGGACTGAGCCTCGGGGTCGAATTCGCTCTCCTGCCGGGTGAAGCCCAGGACAAGGGCGCTTTCTGGCGCGGTGCCATTGCCGCGCCAGGCTGGAAGCGAAATCGTGGGGTAGGCAATGTCGATCACGGGCAGGTTTTTCTGGATGCCCCGCTTGGCCACGCGCAGCGCCAGAGCCTGCTGGTTCAGTTGCTTCAGGAAGTCGACGAGGAAGACATACTGGTCGCGGTCGGTGAAATTCTCGGCTGCGGCGAGGGCAAATGTCCTCAGAAGCCCTTCCGAACCGACATCGGCGAGGGCGTGCATCGCCTGAACCAGACCCTGGTCCTTGAATGCCTGGCGCGAAGTGGATGACCCGCGGGCCGTGGGGACCTCGAAGGTTGCCTTCGGGTTCAGTGTTGCCGCGGCGACTTGCCCATAGAATGTCATGGGGAACTGCGCCGCAGCGGTGAACTGGCGGGTCGCCTCGCTGCCGCGGCCTGATTTTTCCGCGGCGCGGCCGGCCCAATAATGACCGCGGGCAGCGCTGATGGGGGCTGTGACGGCCTCGCGCAGACGGATGAAATGGTCGTAGGCCATGTCCGGCTTGTTCAGGTATTTCAGTGCAATCCAGCCGGCGAGGAACTCGGCCTCGGCAAAATTGACGACCTGATCCTTGCGGATCGCGTGCGTGGAGGCCACCTGATAGGCCTGTTGCGTATTGCCGTCGTCGAGAGCTTCGCGTGCCTGGTAGTTGCGTTCGACCCACCACTCTTCTGCAGACGGGGCAGGTCCGTCGAGGTTGGCGGCCGCCTGCAGCAACAGGGGGCGGGCCTCAGCGACCTGGTCCCGCTTGCGAAGCCAGCGCGCCCGATCGAAGAGCAAGCCTGCATCCTTCTGCAGGTCTGCATTGACCCGGCCATAGGCTGCGTCGGCATCCCGAGCGGCCTGGCGCAGCTTGATGCGAGCGGCAACCATCGCCTCCACGTCGGCGGGCAGCCAGTTGGCCATCGCGTTGGCCTGGCCGTATTCATTGGCCCAGACCAGGCGGGTGGCCCGCTTGCGGTGGTCTTCGACAGTCAGATAGCTTCCGTACTTCGATGAGAGCAGTGAAATCCGGTCGAGCGAGAAATTGCCTTCGACCCAGCCACGTCGGAACCAGTTGCGGGCGATGGCTTCCTGGCCTTTGCGCAAATGGGCGTCGGCAAGCTTGAACATGCCTTCGCCGGAGACGGGCTCCCGGCCCTGGAACCAGGCGATGACATCTGCCGGGGACATGGCTTCCGCCGGCA
Source organism: Alphaproteobacteria bacterium (assembly GCA_040381215.1). Lineage (GTDB taxonomy): Bacteria > Pseudomonadota > Alphaproteobacteria > Micropepsales > Micropepsaceae > SZUA-430. The sequence continues at coordinate 1,393 of JBEIHO010000168.1, forward strand.
TGGCTTCCTCGGCGCGGGCTTGCAGGCCCCGCTGGTTGGGCCAGTCGCGATGGGCGGCAATGAAGCGGCTGATCTCGGTGAACGGGGCGCCGTTGTCCTTCGTCACGTAGGAGCGCCACAACACCAGGTCCCGGGCGGGGACGTTGGTGATCGCAACCGCCAGTTCGCGCGCCTTGTCCCAGTCCTTGCGGTCCGCCGCATCAAAGGCGCGTTCGAGGGCCGCGCGGTCGCTGGCGGACAGGAATTGCGTGTGCGGACGGATATTGCGCGCGCCCTCGTCGTCGTAGACGGGTGACATGGTCTGCGCATGGATCATGCCCGGACCCAGAACGCACAGGGCCAGCGACGTCGTGATGCGCAAGCACAGCCGTGTCCAGGTCATTCGGGGATCAGATTTCACGTTCGACCATCCTGTACGGGCGTCGGTGGTTGGAGCAAGCGGCGGCGGTGCCGTCGCCGGTTCAGGGCCTTCTTTGCACCACTATCACATGATGGGTGGAAGCATCCAGTTAACCCGACTTGTTCCGAAGGTCCCGAGGCTTTAGTTTCCGCCGTGTAAACACACTAGAAACGGCAGAAGTATGACACACGACCTCGCGCAATTTCAGGGATCCTTTCCAGCGGTCATTACGCCTTTTCGGGCGGGCAAGGTCGATATCAAGGCCTTCGAGGCCTTTCTCGAATGGCAGTTATCCGAGGGTACGAATGGCTTTGTTCCCTGTGGAACAACGGGCGAAAGCCCCAATCTTTCGGTGGACGAATTTTCGGCCGTGGTTTCCTCCGCAGTGAAGGTGGCCAAGGGGCGTGTTCCCGTCATGGCCGGGACGGGGTCGAATTCAACCCAGCATGCCATCGAGATGACGCTGCTCGCGCAGAAGTTGGGGGCTTCCGGCGCCCTGGTGGTGACGCCCTACTATAACCGTCCGACGCAAGAGGGGCTCTACCTGCATTTCCGCGCCATCGCCGAACAAACAAAGCTGCCGATCTTCATCTACAACATCCCCGGCCGGTCGGCGGTGGACATGAGCGTGGATACGATGGCGCGGCTTTCACGTCTGTCGAATGTGGTTGGGGTCAAGGATGCGACCGCGAACCTGCAGCGCGTCACGCAGCAGCGCCTGGCTTGCGGTCCCGATTTCGTGCAGCTGTCAGGAGAAGACGGCACGGCGCTTGCCTTCAATGCCCATGGCGGCGTCGGGTGCATTTCGGTGACGGCCAATGTTGCGCCGCGCCTGTGCGCCGACTTCCAGAAGGCCTGCCGGGCCGGCGACTATGCGCGGGCGCGCGAACTGCATGAGCGTCTCATGCCGCTGCACGAGGAGCTGTTCTGCGAGACCAGCCCCGCGCCCGTGAAGTATGCGCTCAGCGTCATGGGCAAGTGCGAGCCTGATTGCCGTTTGCCGCTGGCTCCCCTGAGCGAGGCCTCGAGGGCGCGGATCCGGGCCGCCCTCACGAAGGCGGGGTTGATCAACTAACGGCGATGGCGGCAAAGAAGAAGGATGATGACAGGACGGTCGTGGCGGAGAACCGCAAGGCCCGTTTCAATTACTTCATCGAAGAGGTCATCGAGGCCGGCATCCAGCTGACGGGGACCGAGGTCAAGTCGCTGCGCGGCGGCAAGGCAACGATCGCAGAGTCGTACGCACAACCCAAGGGCGGCGAGCTTTTCCTGATCAACTCTTACATTCCCGAATACACCGAAGGTAACCGCTTCAACCACGAGCCCCGTCGCATCCGCAAGCTGCTGCTGCACAAGCGCCAGATCGAGAAACTGGCCAAGGCCGTTGATCGTGAGGGCATGACCATCGTTCCGCTCACCGCGTTCTTCAATGCGAAGGGGCGGGCGAAGATCGACCTCGGCGTTGCCCGGGGCAAGAAGCTGCATGACAAGCGTGACACCGAGAAGCAGCGCGACTGGCAGCGCGAGAAGGGTCGGCTGATCCGGGACAAGGGCTGATTGCCATGAGCGATGAGCCCGTGTCAGACGCGGAAAAGGAAGCCATCCACGCCAAGCTCATTGCCGCCAAGGAGCGGTGGGCGCGCGAGCGTCGCCTGATAACCGGTATCACCGACCGGGAAAGGTCGAGCCGTCTGCCCCCGGGCCAGCAAGAGGTGAGGAACTGGCCTGTGCTCGACCTCGGCATCCAGCCCGACGTGCGGCCAGAGGATTGGAAGCTCACGCTGGATGGGCTGGTTGCCAATCCGGTCACGCTGGACTTCGCCCGGTTCAAGGCGCTGCCGCAGGCCGAGAGCGTCTC
>JBEIHO010000169.1:0-3639 GCA_040381215.1 Alphaproteobacteria bacterium
CTGCCGAAGATTCTGAAATACATCCCGGGCAAGGCCCAGGACCTGCGCTCCTACTTCCTGACAATGCAGTACTGGCTTTCCGGCTCGCCAGAGAATGTCGCGGACATGGTGCGTTTCCTCGTCGGCCGTTACGCCGATGGCGAACGGCGCGTGCTGCGCGACAAGGTCGAAGCTGTGGGCCCCCGCGATTATCCCGAGATCGGGCTCTATCACCCGCGCGCCGAGGGCAAGATCGTCGAACGGGTGGACAACCTGCCCCCGCTTGCAGTCAAGCCCACTGGCGTGGTGGGCGTGCTGGTGCTGCGCTCGTATGTGCTGGCCAATGATGCGGGCCATTATGACGGCGTGATCGATGCGCTGGAGGCGCGGGGGCTGAAAGTCCTGCCGGCTTTCGCGACTGGCCTCGATGCGCGTCCGGCGATCGAGAAATTCTTCATTGTCGACGGCGCACCTGTGGTCGACGCAGTGATCTCGCTGACCGGCTTCTCGCTGGTGGGCGGTCCGGCCTATAACGACGCCGTCGCGGCTGAAGACATTCTATCCCGCCTCGACGTCCCGTATATCTCGGCACAGCCGCTGGAATTCCAGAGCCTTGAGCGCTGGGGCGCATCGCGCACGGGCCTGATGCCGGTTGAGTCGACCATCATGGTGGCGATCCCGGAACTGGACGGCGCGACAGGGCCGATCGTTTTTGGCGGACGTTCCGATGGCGCGGGCGAAGCGTGCACGGGCTGCCAGAAGGCCTGTCGCTTCCCGGTGCAGACTGTCGCCTCCAGAATGTGCGCCTGCCCGGAGCGGGCCGAGATGCTGGCGGCGCGCGTCAGCCGGCTTGTCGCGCTGCGCCAGACGCGGCGGCGGGATCGCAAGATTGCCATCGTTGTCTTCAACTTCCCGCCGAACTCTGGCGCAGTTGGATCTGCGGCCTACCTGTCGGTGTTCGCTTCGCTGCTCAACACGCTGAAGGCAATGAAGGCCGGTGGATATTCGGTAGAGGTTCCGCGCTCGGTTGAAGAGCTGCGCCTGCGTTTGCTGGAAGGTAATTCGAAGCGCTTCGGGACAGACGCTAATGTCCATACGCGCATTCCTGCGGACGATCATGTTCGCCGGGAGCGCCATCTTTCGCAAATCGAAGGCCAGTGGGGTCCGGCGCCGGGGCGCCAACTGAGCGATGGCCGCTCGATATTCGTGCTGGGCGCTGAGTTCGGAAATGTGTTCGTCGGACTGCAGCCGGGCTTCGGATACGAGGGCGACCCGATGCGCCTGATGTTCGAAGGCGGCTTTGCGCCGACGCATGCCTTCTCGGCCTTCTATCGCTGGCTCCGTGAGGATTTCGCCGCGAACGCTGTGCTGCACTTCGGCACGCACGGAGCGCTGGAGTTCATGCCGGGCAAGCAGGTCGGACTCACTGGCGCAGACTGGCCGGATCGGCTGATCGGCGACCTGCCGAACTTCTATCTTTATGCGGGCAATAACCCGACTGAGGGCATGATCGCCAAGCGGCGCTCGTCTGCGACACTGATCACGCACCTGACACCGCCGATTTCCAAGGCTGGACTGTATCAGGGCCTGCAGGACCTGAAGGCGCTGATCGGCCGTTGGGAGAACGCTGAGCACACTGAGCGAGCAGTTCTTGCCACGAGCATTCAGGAAGCGGCTGCAGGCATCGACATCGCCGAGGCGACACCAGCCTGGTCGGCTGCCAGTAACGCGGAAATTGAACAGCTCGCCGTGCGGATCGCAGAGATCGAGGGCGCGCTGATCCCGAGTGGCCTCCATACGGTTGGCGTCCCACCGGACGCTGCCGAACGGACCGACCTGCTGCTCGCGATTGCCGAGGGACGCGGCGAGGCGCCGCCGCGTGCGGCTGTCGAGGCGATGGTTGCTGGTGTTGCACCAGAAAATGCGCTCGGGCAGGCCGGGAAGAAGTCGCGCACGTTGCTCGCCACCATGAACGAGCTGCGGGAGATCGATGCATCGCTCGCGCGGGATCACGAGGTGGATGCGATCCTGAGCGCCCTGGATGCCCGTTATATTCGTCCGGCGGCCGGCGGGGACATTGTCCGTAACCCATCCGTACTGCCGACCGGGCGGAATATGCACGGCTTTGATCCTTTCCGGATCCCCAGCGCACTGGCGATGCATGATGGAGCGATGCAAGCAGACCGGCTGCTGGCGCAGCATGCTCAGCGGAGCGGCGGCGTCATGCCCGAATCGATCGCCATGGTTCTGTGGGGGTCCGACAATCTCAAGAGCGAAGGCGGACCGATTGCCCAGGCTCTGGCGCTGATCGGCGCCCGGCCACGATTTGACTCCTACGGACGGCTATGCGGCGCCGCACTGATACCGCTCTCTGAGCTCAAGCGCGCACGGATCGATGTCGTAATGACGCTGTCCGGGATTTTCCGTGACTTGCTGGCGCTGCAGGTCCGGATGCTTGCGGAAGCGGCCTATCTGGCAGCTGCTGCCGACGAACCGCTGGAACACAACTATGTCCGCAAGCATGCGCTTGCGCTGCAAGCGGCGCATGGATGTGATCTGGAAACTGCGGCGCTGCGGGTGTTCTCGAACGCCGACGGGGCCTACGGCGCCAACGTCAACCAGTTGATCGACTCCAGCGCCTGGAATGAGGAAGAAGAACTCGCGGACGCTTTCGAGAGCCGGAAGTGCTTCGCTTATGGACGCACGGGCGGCGCGGTGCGCCAGTCCAAGATGCTGCAGAGCATCCTGAAAGGTGTCGACTTCACCTACCAGAACCTTGAGTCGGTGGAACTCGGCGTCACCTCGATCGACCATTATGTCGATGCGCTGGGCGGCATGAGCCGCGCAATCCAGCGCGCGCGGGGATCGGCGACACCCGTCTATATCGGCGACCAGACGCAGGGCGAAGGCAAGGTGCGCACGCTGGCGGAACAGGTGTCGCTCGAGACGCATACGAGAACCCTCAATCCGAAATGGTATGAGGGCCTGCTGAAGCATGGCTACGAAGGCGTGCGTCAGATCGAGGCGCAGGTTACCAACACGATGGGCTGGTCGGCGACGACTGGCCAGGTCGAGCCATGGATCTACCAGCGCATCAGCGAGACCTATGTGCTCGACGATGCAATGCGCAAACGTCTGACCTCACTTAATCCCACGGCATCGGCGCGGATGGCGAATCGCCTGCTTGAGGCCCATGAGCGCAAGTACTGGCGGCCCGATGACTCGACACTGAACGCTCTGCGCAATGCGAGCGACGAACTCGAAGACCAGCTGGAAGGCATCTCCGCACCCGCGGCGTGAAGGATACTCATGACAACGCTCACCATGCCAAGAACACTTCCACGCCGCCCCGATGGGGAGGGAAGCGTGCAGGTTCATCTCGACCCGTCTATGAAAATAGACCGGGCAAAGGTGTTCGCGATCTATGGCAAAGGCGGCATCGGCAAGAGCACGACGTCGTCCAACCTGTCTGCGGCGTTCTCGCATCTCGGCAAGCGCGTGCTGCAGATCGGCTGCGATCCCAAGCACGACTCGACGTTCACGCTGACAAAGCGCCTCGCGCCGACAGTGATCGACATGCTTGAGAGCGTGGAGTTCCACAGCGAGGAACTGCGCCCCGAGGATTATGTCTTTCAGGGTTATAATGGCGTGATGTGCGTC
>JBEIHO010000170.1:0-3610 GCA_040381215.1 Alphaproteobacteria bacterium
GACCTTGCTGGCGCTCAGCCCGGTGGAGGCGAGCGCCCTGGTCCCGGATGCGGCGTCTCTCGCGGTGGAGGCAAGCGAGGCGCGGCCAGCGCGTGCGAACACGCTGGATCTTGCGCTGAGCCGGGTGCCGGACGGCGCGAATGACTTCGCGATTGGAATCGATAGTCTGTTCTACATTTCGCTGCACTCGAAGTCGGCGAAGCTGGCCCCGGGGCCTGGAGGCGTTGTGCATGTTGCAAAGTATCTGCCCGTTGGCGAGGCGCCGGGGACGGATGCCGTGGCCGAACTGGAGCGTGTCGCCGATCTCGTCATGCCGGGCTGGCGGGCGCTGGAAGTGAAACGGCAGGAACTGCGCGGGATGGTCGTGGCAAATGCACTGCCGCGCTGGGACAGGAAGCGAGCTGGCGTGTGTGTGAAGGATGCGCCGGGGTTGTTTGTCGCCGGCGACTGGGTTGGCGATGAGGGGATGATCGCCGACGCCGCCGCCGCGAGCGCGGTCGAGGCCGCCATGGCGGTGCAGGGATGGTTGAAGCGTGGTGCGTCGCGAGCGGCCTAGCGCATCAGCTTCCCGTTGATGACTTCGTCCGGCTCTTCGAAGCAACGCGCGCGCATCAGGACAAAGTCGGTTGGGAAGTCGTCGCCGGTGAAAGCGATAATGAGCTGGCCCCAGTTGCGCGTGGTGCGTCCGTGGTCGTCGATGATGGCGAAGGGGCAGATGAGGGTGGTGTCGTCCTCGTCGTCATGGCTGACGTCCGGCTCGGACCAGTAGCCTTTCAGCGGGCCGGGTCCGCCGAATTCACCTGCGAGGCCGTTGACATAGAGGTAGCCGAGATTGTCACCGAACGGGACGGGGTATTCGAGGACGCCGCTCGGGCCGCTCTCGGATGTGTAGGTGAACTTGCCCAGGGGCGACTTCCAGGTGACGAGATCAGGCTCCTGCGCGGTGGCGGAGGCGCAGCTCGCCATGAGGGCGAAAGCGATGAGCGCGGTGCTGCGTTTCATGGATCAGCCGGGAGAGGGTTGCGGGTTGGCGGCAAGGGGCGCGGAGAAGGATTTCGGGAGCAGCGTATACCAGCGTGGGCCGGCGGAGTTCATGCGCTCGGCATAGGCGCCCGCTTCGGCTCCGATGCCGGCGAAGACGTCGCCGCGGTTGGGGCCGCGACGGATGGCGCCTCCGGTATCCTGCGCAACAAGCAGACGCTGGAATGGCGCGCCGCCATACTCGCCGTCGACGAACACGATGGCGCCATAGGGGTGGTAGGCTGGGTCGACAGCGATCGAGCCCAGCGGCGTGAGCGGCACGTTGGCTGCGCCCTTCGGGCCGGCGGCGAAGTCGGTGATCGTTTCCTCCTGGAAGAAGACGTAGGAGGGATCAGCGTTGAGGGCTGACTTCTGTTCGGCAGGGTTGGTGTCGAGCCAGGTGCGGAAGTTGGTCCAGGTCGGGCTCTGGAGTCGGCCAGAGTTGCGAAGGGCGCCGAGCGCGGAGTTCCACTTGTAGCCGTTCTGGGCCGAGAACTGCGCGCGTGCTTGCGTGCCGTCCGCAAACTGGAGCCGGCCGGAGCCCTGCACCTGGAGGTTGTAGACGTCGGCGGGGTGGGCGTAGCCTATGATCTGGCCGAGATAGGGCATGATCGCCTCGCGCTTCGGGTAGGGCACGATGCGGTCGCCGTTGATGCGGCCGTTGAGCGAGCGCGGTGCGCCGCGGAGAGCTTCGTTGTCGTAGGCTTCGGCGAAGGCACCAAGATCGACGGTGATCATGTCGTGCGGGCGCTTGAGCAGCGGCTCGGTGTATTGCGGCGACCATTCGCGGCTGGCCTGGATGACGGGTTCGAAATAGGAAGTCAGCCTCGCTTCGCCTGGGCCGAACACGTATTGCGGATCGAAATAGGCTTCGAAGAACCAGCGTTCCTGTCCCGGCTGGATGGTGAGCGATGCGTTGCAGGCGTTGAACCAGTCGCCGACGCGGCCGCCATAGCGTCCGCCGCTGAGCGGGGCGTCGGGAGCGCGCAGGCGCCAGGAGTCGCACTGGCGTTTGAAGGCCTGAAGGGCGGGCGCCATGTCGGCCCTCGCCCAGCCGGGAACGCTGTCGAACGCGACGGGCGTCATGGTGAAATCAGCGGGCGCAGGCGTCATGGGTCCAGGGGTTATGGGCGGCCGGGTGACGACCGGGCCGGGACGGGTTCCGCCCGCGACGACGGGCGCGGGCCGTGACGAGGCACAGGCTGCAAGCGTGACCACGAGCGATGCAGACAGGATGGCGCGGCCGAGCATTCGCGTCTCCGAAACGAAAAGGGTGGGCGTCCCAACACAAGCGATGAGTGCAGGTTAGCGCGAAATTGTGGCGCGGGGAGGCTGGACTACTCGTCTTCCTGCAGTTCGGCCGCGTTGGGATCGAAAGGCCTGATCGAGAATTCGTTGCCGGGTTGGCCGGGTGGGACGAGGGTGTAGAAACCCTCGATTTCCAGGCGGATCATGATGGGATCGGGGCTGTGGTTCTTGAAGTACCAGCCGAAAATGCCGTCGATCGGGGCGGTCAGGCTGCCCTGGTCGGACAGGAGGCGCGCTTTGCGATAGTCGATGACGGTCTGCGGCTGGCCTGCGGGCGGCAGGTCGTGGCCGTGCTGGTCGGTCTCGACGGGGACGGTGGCGGGCGTGCCGTCGAGATTGTTGGCTGTCCATTTGTAGAAGATCGACTGGCCGGGCTTCATCGCGACCTTGTATTCGATCGCGGCCTCCTTCCAGTCGGCGGCCCCGAGCGGGATGTCGACGATATGCGATGTCTTTGGCGCTTCTGACCAAGTCGCAAGCGCGCCGCCGCCGGCAAAGCCCTGCTCCTCAGGCGCCCAGAGGCGGCTGATGCCGGTGGCCTTGCCGATGCCGAGGGGGTCGGTGTTGAACTCGGCGGGCATGATGGCCCCGACCACGATCAGCGCGCCGAGAACGAATCCGCCGCCAGTGATGAGGGCGAGTGTTTTGCCCGACACGCTGAGCGCGACGGGACGGATGTCCTGCTCGTTGGGCATCATGCGTCTCCTGCGAGAAAGTAACCTGCAAGCTGCTCGCCTGCCAGCACGACGCCAGCGAGGAACAGCAGTGCGTTGGCCGCGGTGGCGTAGCGTCCGAAGGATTTGGTCGTGCGCCAGAGCGTCATGGCGAGGAGGATGATCGACAGGGCGACGACCTGGCCGATCTCGACGCCGACGTTGAAGGCGATGAGGTTGGCGAGGAGGCCGTCCTGATTGAGGCCGAGGTCCTGTAGCTTGGTCGCGAGGCCAAGGCCATGGATCAGGCCGAAGCCCCCGACGGCGATGCGGTTGTCGATCGGCCAGCCGAGCTTGCGGAAACCGCCGAGATTCTCGAAGGCCTTCCAGCAAACGGAGAGGCCGATCACCATGTCGACCAGATGCGAGGACACGCCAAGGTCGAACAGGACGCCGAGGATCAGCGTGGTGGAGTGCCCCAGCGAGAACAGCGTGACATAGAGCAGGATGTCCCTGAGGCGGTAGAGGAAGAAAATCACGCCCAGCAGGAAGAGAAGGTGGTCGTATCCCGTCACCATGTGCTTGGCGCCGAGATAGAGGAAGGGGAACGGGTCTGCGCCGACGGTCGC
>JBEIHO010000171.1:0-3594 GCA_040381215.1 Alphaproteobacteria bacterium
CCAAGATGTTCTTTGCGCCGGATGTGGTGCGCAAGCGCATCACTGACTGGGGCCCCGCCGGCTTCCAGCAGAAGCTGTCCGAAGCGTGGCGCGCTTTCCTGCCGACTGCTGCGCGCACAACGCGCGTCGTGGAGGGGAAGGGCCTCAACGCTGCCGCCAGCGTGTTCGTCGATCTCGCCAGCGGCAGGGCCGATCCACGCGATGGGCATGTGGTGCGGTTGGCGTAACAGGCGCTCATCGGGCCTAAACTGGTTGGGGCCACGATCTTCGGCGTCAGCCCACCCAATCCGTTAGCCTTTGCCGGCCTATCCTGCCCGATGACCACCCGCATCGAAGCTGTGATCGATCGTCTGCGCGAACTGCCGGAAGCCGAGCAGGAGATGCTGGCGGGTGAGATCGAGGCGCTGCTGATGGAGCCGGCGTCCCTGCTGGATGCAGCGCAATGGCGCGAGGTCGAGGACGAGATCGACACGGATGACGGCGCACGCCTGTCCCATGCCGATGTGATGGGCCGCATGCGCGCAAGGTTCGGACGATAACATGCTGACGATGAAAATCTCCTGGCGTCCTCGCGCGGCCGACGATTTCGAGGCGCTGATCACCCAGTCCACGGCAGGTCATGTCGCCCATGCCTCCCGTGACAAGTCGCTGGTCGAAACCCGCATCCAGCAGCTGGTCCGCTTCGATCAGCTTGGCCGAAAAACCCGCCGCCAGGGCGTCCGCGAACTGCCCGTCGAAGGCACGCCCTATGTTGTGGTCAGCAAGCGCCACGAAGGCGAAATCCTGATTCTGCGGATGTTCTCCAACGGGTCAGCCGTCCAGAGCCGATAGAAAAGCTATTGCGCCGAACAAGCGCTTGTCACTTGCGAAATGGCTTGTTTTGCCTTTTTAGCTAGAGGCATGCCCGCTTACCGTTCACGCACCACCACCTTTGGCCGCAACATGGCCGGCGCCCGCGCCCTCTGGCGCGCCACCGGCATGAAGGATGGCGACTTTTCGAAACCGATCATCGCGGTCGTCAACTCGTTCACGCAGTTCGTGCCCGGCCACGTCCACCTCAAGGACATGGGCCAGCTCGTCGCGCGCGAGATCGAGGCGGCGGGCGGCGTCGCGAAGGAGTTCAACACTATCGCGGTCGATGACGGCATCGCGATGGGCCATGGCGGCATGCTCTACAGCTTGCCCAGCCGCGATTTGATCGCGGACTCGGTCGAGTACATGGTCAATGCGCACTGCGCAGACGCCATGGTCTGCATCTCGAATTGCGACAAGATCACGCCCGGTATGCTCAACGCTGCCATGCGGCTCAACGTTCCGGCGGTGTTCGTCTCAGGCGGGCCGATGGAAGCCGGCAAGGTCGTCTGGAAGGACGCCAAGACCGGCGTCTCCAAGGAACACAAGCTGGACCTTATCGACGCGATGATGCAGGCGGGCGACGATCGGATCTCGGATGAGCAGGTTGCAGCCGTCGAAGCCGAAGCCTGCCCGACATGCGGCTCATGCTCCGGCATGTTCACGGCCAACTCGATGAACTGCCTCACCGAAGCGCTCGGTCTCTCGCTGCCGGGCAATGGCACCGTGGTCGCCACGCACAAGGATCGTGAGCGCCTGTTCAAGCGCGCCGGTCGCCTGATCGTCGACATCTCGAAACGCTATTACGAGAAGGACGACGCCAGCGTGCTGCCGCGCAACGTTGCGAGCAAGAAGGCCTTCGAGAACGCCATGGCGCTCGATGTCGCCATGGGCGGTTCCACCAACACCGTGCTGCACGTCCTCGCAGCGGCGCAGGAAGGCGGCATTGATTTCACGATGGACGACATCGACCGCATTTCGCGCGCCACGCCCTGCATCTGCAAGGTCGCGCCGGCCGTCTCGAATGTTCACATCGAGGACGTGCACCGCGCCGGCGGCATCATGAGCATCCTCGGCGAACTCGCACGCGGCGGCCTGCTCAACACCGAGACCAGCACTGTGCATGCGCCAACCCTCGGCCACGCCATCGCCTACTGGGACATCCGCCAGTCGAACGACGAAGAGGTAGAGACCTTCTTCAAGGCGGCCCCCGGCGGCGTGCGCACGACAGTCGCCTTCAGCCAGGAAAAACGCTGGCCCGAGCTCGACCGCGATCGCGCCGAGGGTGTCATCCGCTCGACGGAGAGCGCCTTCACCAAGGATGGCGGCCTCGCCGTGCTCTACGGCAACATCGCCGAGAAGGGCTGCATCGTGAAGACAGCCGGCGTCGATGAAGAGATCTGGAAGTTCAACGGCACAGCCCGCGTCTTCGAAAGCCAGGACGAGGCGGCGGCTGCGATCCTCAACAACAAGATCGTCGCCGGCGACGTTGTCGTCATTCGCTATGAAGGGCCCAAGGGCGGGCCGGGCATGCAGGAAATGCTGTACCCGACCACCTACCTGAAATCGCGCGGCCTCGGCAAAGTATGTGCGCTGCTGACGGACGGCCGTTTCTCCGGCGGCACGTCTGGCCTCTCCATCGGCCACGCCTCGCCTGAAGCCGCCGCTGGCGGCCTGATTGCGCTGGTAGAAGAGGGCGATCCGATCGAGATCGACATCCCTAACCGCTCTATCCGCCTCGCTGTTCCGGACGACGTCATCGGCCAGCGCCGCCGCGCAGAGGAAGCTCGCGGCAAGGACGCCTACACACCGAGCAACCGCAACCGCGTCGTTTCGGCCGCGCTGCAGGCCTATGCGGCGCTGGTCACGTCAGCCGACACCGGCGCCGTGCGCGATCTCGGGCAGATCCGGAAGTAGGCTGCGGCCCTAAGCCGGCTTTCGCCTGTTGCCCGACTCGGTCACGCTTCCCGGTGAGGTCAGGACCCCGTCCATGCATCCGGCTGAACGCATCGTCATCAAGGGCGACCAGGTCGGCGTCGAGCGAAAGCGCAAGCCGCTCTGGCGCTGCGCCCTGTCAGAGATCGTTCGCATCGACGCCTACAAGCGCGATCAGGGCGCTGTCGATCTGATCTGCTTCGACATCTGGTACGAGACCGACGGAGAGTGGATGGTCACCGCTCACGAAGACCTCGAGGGCTGGGAAGAACTCACCGCATGCCTGCGTGACCTGCCGGGTTTCGACGGCGAGTGGTTCGCCAAGGTCTCCCAGCCGCCATTCGCCGAATGCCGGACCCTCGTGTATGTAAGGCGCTGAGGGAAACGACTCGGGGCGCACATGGCTGACAAACGCGAAATCCTGTCGCTCAGTGAGGCCATGGAAGGCCTGCCGGAAGACTTCGCCTTCTTCGCCGACCGTTTCACCGGCACAATCCAGCCGGCCCTCGCTGGCCGCGAAGCCGAACGCGTGAAGGCGGTCCAGCGGCAATGGAACTTCATCGTCATCGGCGTGGTGCTGGGCGTCGCGATCTTCGCGGGCTTCACCTTCCTGATGCCGGAAGACGGGATGATGTTCGGTGGCTTCATCGGCGTCGGCGCCGCGCTCGCCATGGGCGCCTGGGGATCTATGGCGCTCGACAAGCTGGGCAAGGAAACCAAGCTCATGCTGGTCGAGCCTGTCGCGCAGGAATTCAACATCGCCTACCAGGTCGCGCCCGGCCGCCCCGAAGACGTCATGCAGTTCCG
>JBEIHO010000172.1:0-3576 GCA_040381215.1 Alphaproteobacteria bacterium
AAGGCGAGCTCGACGGTTGGCCGGTAGTCCCCACGCTCCAGGTATCCGATCGTTTGCGGGTTCACGGACACGAGGTCGGCCAGTTCCTTGCGGGACAGGCCTCGCTCTCTTCTGAACAGACTGATGCGGTTGAACAGCATGCGCTCACTTATATCATATCGTTGTACATATGCAATGTATTATTGCTATAAATCATCTTTTCGTTGGTTTTCTGCGGGTTCAGGCCTGGCCCGCTTAAAAAAAATCCCCCGCGCGGGTGGCGCGGGGGATCTGTCAGTCGGTCCTGCCTGTAGCGGGCTGACTAGCGCGCCGTGGAGAGGGCATCCTTCAAGCCCGGTACGAATTCGGCGCCGTGGGGTACCTTGATGCTCGCGCCGCGGAAGTCGTTGCCCACGGGCTCGAAGCGGCCTCCGAGGCACTGCGAGAGGAAGGCCTCAGACACGGCATAGAATGACGTGCGGTTCATGGGGCGTGCAAAGCCGTGGCCTTCATCCGGATAGAGGACATAGGTCACCGGGATCTTGCGGGCCTGCATGGCGCCGACGATCTGGTCAGCCTCTGCCTGCTTCACCCGCGGGTCGTTCGCACCCTGCCCGATCAGCAAAGGCTTTGCGATGTTCTGCACGTAGGTCAGCGGCGAGCGTTCCTTGAGGAGTGCGCGGCCGTCGGGTGTACGCGGGTCGCCGACGCGGCGGAACATCTGCTCCTTGAAGGATTCCCAGTAAGGCGGGATCGACTCGAGCAGCGTGTTGAGGTTCGAGGGCGCGACAATGGCAACGCCGCAGGCAAAGCGGTCGGGCGTATTCGTCACGCCCCAAAGCGTCGCGTAGCCGCCATAGGATCCCCCATAGATGGCGACCTTGTCGGCCTTGGCGACGCCCTGTTTGATGGCCCAGTCGACACCGTCAATGAGGTCGTCGTGCATCTTGCGACCCCATTGCTTGTCGCCGGCATTGATGAAGTTCTTTCCAAAGCCCGTGGAGGCGCGGAAGTTCACCTGCAACGAGGCATAGCCGCGGTTTGTCAGCCAGACCGTTTCCGGGTCATAGCCGTAGCTGTCGCGGCTCCAGGGACCACCATGCACGTTCAGCACCAACGGCAGAGGCTCCTTCGGGCGGCAATCGCCGTCGGGATCCGAACCCGCCGGCAAGGCGAGATACGAGACGAGCGTCAGGCCGTCACGCGACTTGATCTCGACGGGGCAAACCTGGGGCAACGGAGCGCCGGCAAGAGCCGGCCGACCCACGTAGAGCTCTGACAGCGTCTTCGCCTTGCGGTCATAGACAAGCGCGCGCGACGGCGCGGTGACGGGATCGCTGCCGATGATCCAGACATTGTTGTCGCGCGTCTGGCCCTGCACGCCCCACTGGCCCTTGAGCGAACGGTTCAGGAAGTCGATGTCGGCCTGCACGGCCGGATCAACTGCGCGCCAGTCGCTCTTGAGGTAGTCGACGCTGTAGGCCAGCACTTTCCCGTTGTCGGGGTTGGAAATGGTTGCGCCAACGTCTGCGCGTGCGTCCTCGGCAACGAGGCGGCGCTGGCCCGATGCGAGATCGATCGCAAAGAGCGCTGCCGTATTGCGGCCGCGGGTTTCGGTCCAGTACATCGTCTTGCCATCGGACGTGAGCCCGGCCGGGCCGGTGCCGGACTCGTCCTCGAAGCCGATGCGGTCGAAGGGTACTGTCTTGCCATTTTCAAACCTCAGGACCTCTCGCCCCCCGTCGGCCAGGGCGCGCGAAGCGAAGCGAATGGCGAGGTCCTCGTCGACGACGAAATTGTCGAGCCTCTCCGTGTTGTCGAAGACCTTTGAGAGGCTGCCCGTGCGCACGTTCAGCAGATAGGGATCGTGGAAGGACTTGTCGCGATCATTGATGCCAATCAGGAGTTCGTCAGGCCGCTTCCATGAGAAGCCCCATACCTGAACGGTGACTTCCTTGAAGTTGGTCAGCGTGCGCTCCTGGCCCGTCGCTGCATTGACGGCGTAGAGCAGGAAGTTCTCGTCGCCACCCTTGTCCTGTGCATAAAGGATGTCCTGGCTATTGGCTGCCCAGAAGTAGGTGCGCAGCGGACGCACGCGCTCGTTCGTCATAGGCCTTGCAGTCGACAAGGCCTTGCCGCGCTCGACGACCCAGACATTCATCACCCCGTCGCGCGGGGCGAGGAACGAGAGCCACTTGCCGTCGGGGCTGACCTGCGCGCCGGATCTTTCGGGATTTCCGAAGATCGCGCTGCGCGGAATAAGGTCACTTCCGGCGATTGCCGGGGTCAGCGCCGTCGTGGACAGCGCGGCGCCCGCCGCAAGTGTTGCAAGGACGGTCAAGGTTGTGAGCTTCAAGCGGTTCATGGGTGTGAATGCTCCAAATTTTATCGCGTGCTGTGCGAACTGCGCGCGGCCAGGCGTTACCGCCTCATGGCCCTTTCGCGTAGCCAGATGGTCAGTGTGGTAACACAGGCGCTGGCCGCCTGTAGAGAGCAAAAGCCCTTGCGAAGGCGTATTGCGCGCTAACATTTTCGTGAGATGGCGCCAGGCATTTCACGACTGTGACATGGACAGTTTCGGGTCCGGGAAAAGCGGTCAGGTCGCAAGACCTGCTGCCTGCAGGAGCACGACGATGCCGATGAGCAGGAACAGGCCGGCTGCAACAAGACGCACGGTTGACAGCGGAATGTACCTCAACAGGGCGTTGCCCAAGAAGACGGCGGGAACGTTTGCGATCATCATGCCAATCGTGGTTGCGAATGTCACAAGCAACGCGTCCCCGAAGCGGCTGCCGAGCGCCACGGTTGCGATCTGGGTCTTGTCGCCCATCTCGACGAGGAAAAACGTGACGAGCGTCGTCATGAATGCGCCACGCGCGAATGTGCGCGGTGTTCCATCGTCATCGTCAAGCCGGTCGGGAACCAGTGTCCACGCCGCCATCGCGATGAAGGACAGGCCGATCGCAATGCGGAACCACTGGCCGTCGAGGAACGCGGCGGCTTGGGCGCCCAGGAGCGCCGCAAGGAAGTGATTTGCGATGGTGGCCGCAAAGATGCCGGCCACGATGGGCATGGGCTTGCCGAAGCGGGTTGCGAGCAGGATGGCAAGCAGTTGGGTCTTGTCGCCAATCTCGGCCAGGGCCACGACGGCGGTCGAGGTCAGGAAGGTTTCCATGATGGTTCTCCGGGGCCGGGTGGGTGAAAGTGTCCAACGGACATCACATCCCCGCCCGACCCCGAGCGCAGACATGATGCCATTGGTCTCGCCCAAGCGGATCACCGCTTCCCTGGCGCCACGACCTGCCGGTCGAGTGTGTTGACGCGAGGGCCCGTCGACTGCGACGGGTTGCTACTCCCCAGATGACGTCGCGCTTCTAGCCAGCGCCACGCGCCAAGGCAATGGGCAAAGGCCCTGCGGTCAGAGCGAGAGGCCCCCGTCCACCACCAGCGTGTGGCCGGTGACATAAGAGGCCAGCGGAGAGGCGAGGAAGAGGGCCGCACCGGCCATGTCGTCCGGCGTGCCGAGGCGGCCTTGCGGGATCGACGCCAGCGCGCCGGCTCGCCTTTCGGGGTTGTCGGTCGTGACCTTGGTGAGCT
>JBEIHO010000173.1:0-3513 GCA_040381215.1 Alphaproteobacteria bacterium
AAACTTGAGGGCACGTCCGCCATCTTCCGCGCCAATGCCATCACTACGGGTACGAACGGTCTCAATGCCAACTATGAACGCGACACCGTGAGCTTCAACCAGGGCGGCGGCAACCGGCAGGCCTACACAGGCTGGGGCACGTCGGCCAATGTCAGCTACGATTTCGGCGACATGCGGCTGACCTCGATCACCGCCTACGAAGGAACCGAAGGCTCCGGCCGCGGCGACATCGACGGCGGCGTCGCGGGCACCGGCCCGGGCTTCATTCCCTTCGATGCCGACACGCAGGACTCGATCGACGATCTTGACCAGGTCACCCAGGAAGTCCGCCTCGCCAGCGACACCGGCGGCCCGCTCTCCTGGCAGGTCGGCGCCTACTACTTCGACAGCGAGTTCACCGTCACGACCGTGGGACCATCGGGCTTCCCGCCGCCGGCAACGCTGACGCATGGCAACCAGGCCTGGGCCGTCTTCGGCCAGGCGAGCTATGACGTCACCGAGCAGTTCTCCGTCACCGGCGGCCTGCGCTACACGGAAGACGAAAAGGACCTCACCGTCCTCGGAGCCACGGCCAACAACCGCAACATCTCGGACGACCATGTCAGCTGGGACCTCAGCGGCATGTACGCTCTGACCCCTGATGTCTCGGTCTACGCCCGCGTCGCCGAAGGCTTCCGCGGCCCGACGATCCAGGGCCGCGATGTCGCCTTCTTCGCCCCGCCCTCGCTCGCCAATTCCGAAACCGTCCTGTCGTGGGAAGCCGGCGTCAAGTCCTTCATCGGTGACAGCCTGCGCCTCAACGCGGCCCTCTTCACCTACGAAGTCTCGGACATCCAGCTCACCGCTGTCGGCGGTTCTGGCAACACTGTCCAGCTTCTGAACGCCGACAGCGGCAAAGCGACAGGCCTGGAAGTCGACGCCGAATGGTCGCCGATGGACAATCTTGTCTTTACCGGTGGCGTCTCGTGGGTCGACACCGAGATCAGCGACAGCGGCCTTGCAGTCGGTATCTGCGCCCAGTGCACGGTCACCGACCCGACACGCGTTGTCTCGGGCTCAAGGCGCGCCTTGATTGACGGAAACCCCTTCCCGAACGCTCCGGAAACAATCGCCAACTTCACGGCGCGCTATTCCATGCCGTATGACGCCAGCTCGGAATTCTTCGCCTACACGGACTGGGCCTATCAGGGCGCGACCAACCTCTTCCTCTACGAGTCGGTCGAGTTCAACACCGACGATCAGTTCGAGGGCGGCCTGAAACTCGGCTGGACCAGGCTCGACGGCTCCCTCGAAATCGCAGCCTTCGCCCGCAACATCACGGACGAGAACAACATCAAGGGCGCGATCGACTTCAACAACAACACCGTTTTCGTCAACGACCCGCGCGTCGTCGGCCTGTCGGTGAAGTTCGCGAACTGATCTGACAGAAAAGCACTGAAGCATGGGCCGCCCGGGAAACCGGTCGGCCTTTTGCTTTGCGGCGGCCTTACACCACCCGCGTTGACGCCACCTCGTGTATCTCCACCCCGGTGGAACGCTCCGACAGCGCGCCGATCAGGCCGACGATCTCCCGGCTATAGTCCTCGGTGAAATGCGCCTGCACCGCCGCCATGTCGCGCCAGCGCTCGACGAACACGAATATGCCCGGCGCCATCACGTCCTCGAAGAAGCCATGGCTGATGCAACCTGCCTCCCCGCGTGACAGCGTTACATGCCGTGTCGCCGCCGCGATGAACGCCGCCCGGTTTGCCTCGGCCACTTCGACAGTCCCCGTGATCAGGATCATGCAACCCTCCTGCAAGGCCGCCTCCCTGACGGCCTGGAGCCATTACTCCAGATCGCGATTAGAGCTTCTACTCTATTCGACGACCCCATATGCCAGACCGCGCAATCGACACGCCCACCCGCATCCTCGATACCGCCCCCGGCCTTTTCAATGAGCACGGCACGGCGAACGTGACGACCAATCACATCGCCGAGGCCATGGGGATCAGCCCGGGCAATCTCGACGACCATTTCTGCAACAAGGCCGAGATCGTGCGCGGCCTCTTCGCCCGCATCCTGGCGGCCTGGAGCGCGAACGACACCCTGCCGCAGGGCGCTGACCACACCTTCAAGACCATGGACGTCATGGCCGCCGGCAATTTCGAGATCCAGTGGGCGCACCGCTTCTTCTTTCCCGACGTCACAATGCTGCTCGCCCCCGACCCGGAGCTTGCCGCGGACGACCGGCGCAACCGCGACGTCGGCATGTCGAATACGCTTGCCCTGCTGCGCGACTTCATCTCCGCCAGCCTGATGCAGCCCGCCGACACGCGCACGCTCGACGACCTCACCCCGCTGCTCTGGCTGGTCGGCGATTTCTGGCTCGTTTTCCGCGACGCCGGCGGCAAGGCCCCCACGCGCGCCGACATGGACCAGGGCGTCCGCCTCTTCCGCCGTGTCCTGCCCGATCCGCGCAAGCCGTCTGAAACCCAAAATCAAAACGCCGCCCTCCGAGGGAGGGCGGCGCCTGACTGATCGTCAGCGGCCGGGATCAGACTGCCGCGGCGGTTGATCGTCGCTACGAGGACTTGGCCGGCTGTTGCGGCGCGCCCGGCTGCGCATCAACCGGAGCTGCGGTTTCCGTCATCACAGGAGCCGGGCCCGTGGTGCAGCAGCGGATCTGCATCTCGAGAACCTGGTCGTTGAAGCGGCAACCCGTGTCGCTGATCTCACGCAGGATCGATGGTGCGCCAGCATTGAAGGTGAAGCGCGTCTGGACGCATGACTGCACCTTGTAGCCTTCGCCGCACGATCCGGACTTCGCACGCTGCACCGTCTTGGTGGTGCAGTTGAAGGCGGCCTGTGTCGCGATCGAGCTCTTCGCATCCGTGGCCGCAGCCATCGCAGCATCGGCCGAAGCCTGCGCGGAAGTGGCGCGCGCAAGCGCGTTGTCGGCGATCGTGCGGGCCTGGCTCAGGCGCATGTTGGTGTCAGCGAGCTGACGGCGCTCGCCATCGATCTCGACGTTGATCTTGCAGACGTCCATGTTGGCCTTGTCGGGCTGCGCACAGTATTGCGCGACCGTCATGTCTTCCGGAATTGCCTGGCAGGCCGTCGCCGCCATCGCAAATGCAGCCGCAGCCGCGAGCATTTTCAGATTCATTTTTTCACTCCATCACCTTTGCCGGGACCATGGCGAACGCGGCCAGTGCAGCAAGTGAAATGACAGCAAGCCTTCATGCGGTCCGCGCTCTGTCGCAAACGCGGTTCGCGCAGCGCACGCGAACGGTTGCGCGGGCGCGTTGGACAAACGTCAGCATGCCGCGAAGATCACTGAATCAATTGCGATTCCCGACCGCACGCCGCCCGGGATGCATGGCGATGAACCTTCTGTCATGGGCGGGGCCTGCGACGCCGCCGACATGTCTTCTTCTTCATACACCCGGTCCGGAGGCCGGGGACTGCATCCGCTGGTCACCGCGCCCGTGCCGACGACCCGGCCAATCAGGTCGTCGCGGTCACGAACGG
>JBEIHO010000174.1:0-3481 GCA_040381215.1 Alphaproteobacteria bacterium
CCAGGTCGGGATTTCCGACCAGACGTTTTACCGTTGGAAGAAGTTGTATGGTGGGCTCCTGTCGGAGCAGGTCCGCGAGTTGTAGCAACTTGTAGATGAGAATACCCGGCTCAAGAGTATCCCTCCGGGGCGGGCCGCCTGGATTGAACCGTCGGGCCATGGATAAGTGTCCACTTGTATTAGAAGCGGACACTATCACCGATGTCGATCGTAGCAGCAGACGATAGAAAGTCGCGGAGACGCAAGCGTCGATCCTGGACGCTGGAGGAGAAGCGCCGGATCGTTGACGAGAGTTTGAAGGTCGGCGCTTCGATCGCCGAGATCGCCCGGCTTCACGCCCTCAACGCGAACCAGCTCTTTACCTGGCGGCGACAGTTTGGTTTCGAGCCTGCTACAGCGACCGATGTGACGACGATCTTGCCGGTGACGATCGAACCTGACACAGCGGTGGAGCATTCGAGTTCTGGTTCGACTGGCCAGATGGAGATTGTGCTTGCGGGTGGAGATCGGATCATAGTGTGGGCGGACGTCGAGACTGCGGCGCTGACGCGGGTCCTGAAAGCGTTGTCCCGATCATGATCCCAGTCCCTTCCGGCGTCCGGGTCTGGATTGCGACGGGGCATACAGACATGCGTCGCGGCATGCAGGGTTTGGCGCTGCAGGTTCAGGAGAGTCTCAAGCGCGATCCCCATGCTGGCGATCTCTACATCTTCCGAGGTCGTCGCGGCGATATGACGAAGATCTTGTGGCACGACGGGATCGGGCTTTCGCTTTACGCCAAGCGACTGGATCGCGGGAAGTTCATCTGGCCGTCGGCGTCCGCCGGCGCGGTGTCGATCTCCGCGGCGCAGATGGCGTACATGCTCGAGGGTATAGATTGGAGAAACCCACAGCAGACGTGGCGGCCCAGGAGTGCGGGATAGTGTGCGTTGATCAGCCTGAAAAAATCTGGGGCGACGTGCATTTTGGGGCGCCTCAAATCACGCGTTTTGTGATTCACTTTGCTTCATGGATGCTGATCGCGCCGCCCTTGCCGAAGAAGTCGCCAGTCTACGGGCGGAACTGGCGGTCGCCCGCGCGAAAGCCTCGGAAGACTTGGCGCTGATCGCGCAGCAGAAGCTTCGGATCGCAAAGCTGGAGCATCAGATTTACGGTCAACGCTCGGAGCGCTCGGCGCGGTTGATCGAGCAACTTGCGCTCACCTTCGAGGAGCTGGAATCTAGCGCAACCGAGGATGAGCTTGCCGCTGAACAGGCCGTCGGCAAAACGACAACAGTTGTGGGATTTACGCGCAAGCGTCCCGATCGCACGACCTTCCCCGACCATCTTCCGCGCGAGCGAGTAGTGATCGATTCCCCGACGGCTTGCGAATGCTGCGGAAGCCATCGCCTTCGCAAGCTCGGCGAGGACGTTACCCGCACGCTTGAGACGCAGCCCCGCCAGTGGAAGGTGATCGAGACGGTGCGGGAGAAGTTCACGTGCCGGGATTGCGAGAAGATCTCCCAGGCGCCAGCGCCGTTCCATGTGATTGCGCGGGGATGGGCAGGAGCAAGCCTGCTTGCGATGATCATGTTCGAGAAGTTCGGTCAGCACCAGCCGCTGAACCGGCAAGCTGAGCGGTACGCCCTGGAAGGCGTGCCGATCGCGCTGTCGACCATGGCCGATGCGGTGGGCTCGGTCTGCAAGGCGCTCGATCCGCTTCTGCGGCTTGTCGAATCCTACGTCATGGCGGCGGAGCGTTTGCATGGCGACGATACGACCGTGCCGGTGTTGGCCAAAGGTAAAACCGACATCGGCCGGTGCTGGGTTTATGTGCGCGACGACAAGCCCTTTGGCGGCGTGGGGCCGCCCGCGGCGATGTTCTACTACTCGCGAGACCGCCGGGGCGAGCATCCCCAGGGCCATCTGGCCGGTTATGCCGGCATCCTGCAGGCGGACGCCTATGACGGCTACAACAGGCTCTATCTTGGCGACCGAAAACCAGGGCCCATCCAGGAAGCAGCATGTTGGGTCCACGCACGCCGGCCGTTCTTCGCCATGGCTGACCTTGAAGAAAACGCGCGCCGCAAAAGCGCAGGCAAAAAGGAAATCCCTTTGTCGCCGATCGCCATCGAGGTCGTGCGTCGGATCGACGCGCTGTTCGAAATCGAACGTTCCATCAATGGAAAGAGCGCAGCAGAGCGCCTCGCGACACGCCGCACGCTGAGTGCGCCGTTGGTCGACGACCTGAAAGCCTATCTGAGCGCACAGCTTCCTAAGTGTCTGTCCGATGAGATGTTGAATCATATGAGTCATTTGTGATTCAAGGGAGGCGGCCTGATTTGGAGAGCCGCCGATGTGGACGACGGAAAATCGTGGGTATTATGGCCGTAGCGAGCTGCGCTATCCGAGCGATTTGACGGACGAAGAATGGCGACTGGTCGAACCTCTGATACCACCTGCCAAGCGAGGGGGCGACAAGCGAACGGTCAACATACGCGAGGTCGTAAACGCTCTCCTGTATGTTCTGTCGACGGGCTG
Organism: Alphaproteobacteria bacterium; assembly: GCA_040381215.1. Lineage (GTDB taxonomy): Bacteria > Pseudomonadota > Alphaproteobacteria > Micropepsales > Micropepsaceae > SZUA-430. The sequence continues at coordinate 2,521 of JBEIHO010000174.1, forward strand.
CCAGTGGCGCGCGATACCTAAAGACCTGCCTCCGCGATCGACAGTGTATGGCTATTTCGATCTGTGGGACTGGGATGGGACGCTCGATCGCATGCATCACGCGCTCTACGTGAAATGTCGTGAAGCTATGGGACGGGAAGCCAGTCCCGCATCCGCAGTGATTGACTCGCAAAGCGTGAAAAGCGCCGAAAAAGGGGGATCCATGATCCGCCCGGTTTCGATGCGGGCAAGAAGATCAAGGGCAAGAAACGTCACATCCTCGTTGATACGCAGGGCCTGTTGATTCATGCCATAGTGCACTCCGCCAACATTCAGGATCGTGACGGTGGCGCCCTGGTCATGTCGACTATGTTTGGCATGTTTCCATTTCTCATGAAGCTCTATGCTGATGGCGGCTATCAAGGGCCGAAATTTCGCGCTGCCGTGAAGAAGATCATTGCCAGGCTTAACGTAGAAATCGTCAAGCGATCAGACAAAGCAGCAGGCTTCGTGGTCTTGCCGAGGCGATGGGTCGTGGAACGCACCTTCGCATGGCTCGGTCGATGTCGGAGGCTCGCCAAGGACTGGGAGTGTCTGAACCGAAAGGGACGCGCGTTCCTGCGCCTCGCGTCGATCAGGCTCATGCTTCGAAAGCTATGCAAAACAGCATGATCTCCTCGGACAGACTCTAAGAGGTCGCGTGAGAAACTGCTGTCATCAAAAGGGAGGAACATGCAGCCGTGAGACGCGTTGCATCTCCGTCGAACAGCGAGACCTACAGAATGACTGCGAAAGCCACGCTCGCCCATCCCCAGCCGCCCCGTTCGATGCTGCTGTTGCGTCGCGCCGCAGATGCTGCCGGGTATGCAGTGGCCGGCGCGCCGGACGACGAGCCTGCGGCCTCGCGGTATCCCGCGCCCGCGCTGTTCGTCGCCAGCGTAGTGTGCGTCCTCGGTCTCGCCATCGCCATTTACTGACCGCC
>JBEIHO010000175.1:0-3351 GCA_040381215.1 Alphaproteobacteria bacterium
GGCCATTACGATGGCCGTGAGGTCGCGAAGCCGAAGAGCAGCTAGCCTCTTTGCCTGTCGGGGCGCATAGTGAACCGATGATTTGTCGGTGGCTGCCTGAAAGGACCAAGAGCGCGTGACACGGGAAATCGTCGTCTCAGTGGACGGCATGGGCGGGGATAACGCGCCTCAGGCGGTCATTGACGGACTGGCCATAGTTCACGTCCGCCACCCGCGGGCCAAGTTCCTTCTTCATGGCGATCATGCGCGGCTGCAGTCGATCCTGTTGACGCGACCAGCCCTCAAGAACGTTACGCAGATTGTCCATTGCGACGATGTTGTCGGCATGGATGACAAGCCCTCGCAGGCTCTTCGTCGCGGGCGAAACACGTCGATGTGGCGTGCGATCGATTCGGTTCGCAACAAGGATGCCCAGGTCGTGGTCAGCGCCGGTAACACGGGTGCCCTGATGGCGATGGCCAAGGTGCAGTTGCGCACGGTTCCCGGTCTTTCGCGACCGGCCATTGCCGCGATCTGGCCGACGATCCGCGGCCAGTCCATCGTTCTGGATGTCGGCGCGAATATCGACACGGATGCGCGGCAGCTGTTCGACTTTGCCCTCATTGGCGAGGCCTATGCGCGCGTCGTGCTGGGGCTTGAACGGCCCAGCATCGGATTGCTGAATGTGGGCGCCGAGGAGATGAAGGGGAACGAGGCGGTCAAGGCTGCGGCCGTGGCCTTGAAGTCTTCCGGACTGCCGTTGCGCTTCTATGGCTTTGTCGAAGGCGATGACATCAGCACCGGCACGGTGGACGTGGTGGTGACCTCGGGGTTCACGGGGAATGTCGCGCTCAAGGCGGCCGAGGGCACGGCGCGTCTGATCGGGCATTATATCAAGTCGGCCATGGCGCGCTCGTTCCTGTCGCGCATCGGCTACGTGTTTGCGCGTCCCGGCTTCAATGTGCTCAAGCAGAAGCTTGATCCCCGCGCCGTCAATGGCGGCGTGTTCCTCGGTCTCAATGGCGTGGTGGTGAAGAGCCACGGTGGTACGGATGGCATCGGTTTTGCCACGGCCCTCGAGCTTGCGATCGAGATGGGGGGCAGCGATTTCGTGCAGCGGGTGGCCGATGCCATGGCCAACCTGCCTGCATCGGCGCGTGCCCTGGAGGGATCGCGTCCCGAGGGCGGTTCCGAACCCGGACCGGTGGCGGAAGCGGCTGCGTCCTGATGGGCGTGATCCGTTCGCAGGTTGCCGGTGTTGGCGCCTACCTGCCTGCGCAGGTTGTCACCAATGAAGACCTGGCGCTGAGGCTCAATACAAGCGACGCGTGGATCCGCGAGCGAACGGGCATTCAGGAACGGCGCATCGCGGCCGATGGCGAATTGACGTCGGACCTGGCGGTTGCCGCGGCCGAGCAGGCCCTGCGTGCGGCGCAGGTCAGGGCTGCGTCCGTCGACATGATCGTGCTGGCGACTGCGACGCCTGATGAAACCTTCCCGGCGACGGCCACGACCGTGCAGGCGCGACTGGGCATGACGCGCGGCTTTGCCTTCGACGTGCAGGCGGTGTGCTCGGGCTTTGTCTATGCACTCTCAGTGGCGGATAATTTCATCAAGGCCGGGCAGGCGAAGAGTTGCCTTGTGATCGGCGCGGAAACCTTTTCGCGCATTCTGGACTGGAACGACCGGACGACGTCGGTGTTGTTCGGCGATGGCGCCGGTGCCGTCCTTCTGACGGCAGGCACCGGTGACGGGACGGTGGGAGATCGCGGTGTCCTGTCCACGCATCTGTTCTCGGATGGTCGGCAGCATGACCTGCTCTATGTGGATGGAGGCCCGTCCAAGACGCGCACGACAGGGTTCCTTCGCATGGAGGGGCGCGAGGTGTTTCGCCATGCGGTCACGAACCTGACCGAGGCGATCGATGCGGCCCTGCAGGCGAATGGCGTGGCTGCCGAGGATATCGACTGGTTCGTTCCCCACCAGGCCAACCAGCGCATCCTCGATGCAACTGCGCGCAAGGCCGGCGTGCACCCGTCCCGCGTTGTCTCTACCGTGGCGCAGCATGCCAATACGTCGGCGGCGTCGGTGCCGCTCGCACTTGCAACCGCTGTCGGGGATGGGCGGATCAAGCCTGGCCAATTGGTGCTTCTTGAGGCCATGGGTGGCGGTTTTACATGGGGTTCAGCGCTGATCCGCTGGTAGCTCAGGCCCCTACCCCCCTGATATTGACGGGATTTCTCCCCGGACCTACGCTCAGCGCTTGAGTCGTGTTGCCTTTCAGGTGATGCGGCAGGAAGCGGAGGCAGCATGAGTGCAACCTTGACCCGGCAGGATCTTGCCGAGGCGGTTTATGCGCAGGTGGGGCTGTCGCGCAACGAGTCCGCTGAGCTGGTTGATCGTGTTCTTGAGGAAGTATCCGCACGTCTTGTGCGTGGCGAGGTGGTGAAGCTCTCGTCTTTCGGCACGTTTGCCGTACGCTCCAAGGGCGGGCGAATCGGACGCAATCCCAAGACGGGAGAGGAAGTTCCGATCAGTCCGCGTCGCGTCCTCGTGTTTCGGGCCAGCCATGTGCTCAAGGCAATGATCAACGAGGGCCTGGCGACGAGGTTCGGCAACACCATAACCGGCGATGAGAAATGACTGAGACGTCCCGCATCGAAAAGGCTCCAGACGCGTTTCGTACAATCTCCGAGGTGTCAGAGGCTCTCGATGTCCCGCAACATGTGCTGCGGTTCTGGGAAGCGAAATTCCCCCAGGTCAAGCCGCTCAAGCGCGCGGGTGGCCGGCGCTATTATCGCCCTGATGATATCGACCTGCTGAAGGGGATCCGTGCCCTGCTGTATGGCGAAGGCCTGACCATCAAGGGTGTCCAGAAGGTGCTGCGCGAGCAGGGTGTGCGTCACGTTGCCGATATCGGCCGCGACGGGGTGAAGGATGCCGCCAGAGGCCGCGAGGCCGCCAAGGCCCTCCCGGCGGCTCTGCCAACGGTGGAGCAGGTCAATCTCAGCGTCGAGGCGCCGAGCGAAAATCTGCTCGATGCCCAGCGTGCCCGGTTGGAGAACGTACTCGACGAGCTGCTCAATCTGCGCGAAATGCTTCGCCGCCGCCCCCAGTTCAGCCAGCGCAAGGCTTCTGCGGCGGAATAGCCCCGGTTTTTCCGCTGTCCTGGCGCCAAAGCCGTTTGCATCGGGCGTGGCCTCCTGCCTATATTGCGCGCCCCTGAACCTGTCCGCCCTCCACGATTTGCGCGGCCAGGGCCACAAGTGTCGGAGCGTAGCGCAGCCTGGTAGCGCATCAGTCTGGGGGACTGGGGGTCGCAGGTTCAAATCCTGTCGCTCCGACCAATTTTTCAATGACTTAGCGGCAATA
>JBEIHO010000176.1:0-3308 GCA_040381215.1 Alphaproteobacteria bacterium
ATGCCGCCAGAGGCCGCGAGGCCGCCAAGGCCCTCCCGGCGGCTCTGCCAACGGTGGAGCAGGTCAATCTCAGCGTCGAGGCGCCGAGCGAAAATCTGCTCGATGCCCAGCGTGCCCGGCTGGAGAACGTGCTCGACGAACTGCTCAATCTGCGCGAAATGCTTCGCCGCCGCCCCCAGTTCAGCCAGCGCAAGGCTTCTGCGGCGGAATAGTCCGGGTTTTCCCAGTATTCTGCCCCTGAACCCGTTTGCATCGGGCGGCGCCTCCTGCCTATATTGCGCGCCCCTGAACCTGCCCGCCCTCGAGTTATCCGCGGACAGGCGAAAAAGTGTCGGAGCGTAGCGCAGCCTGGTAGCGCATCAGTCTGGGGGACTGGGGGTCGTGGGTTCAAATCCCGCCGCTCCGACCATTCTTTTCAGCCACTTCATCACTAGACCGTGATTGCCCCGTTCAGGCGCGCAACCACCGGGCAACCACCGACCGTGGCCGGGCGGGGTGGCAGATTGCCATCACTTCCGTGTGAGGTCGCGTTGGGACTGTTGTCGGGGCCCGGGCCTGACGCCTAGGTTCGTCTCTACCTTGGCAACAGGAGGGACAAGTCGTGGTTCGGATCAGTCGCAGGCAGGTTCTGGTGGCGGGTGCTGTCCTGGGGTTGGCCGGGCCCGTGAGGGCCCAGCCTGCCGGCGGGTGGCGGGCGCTTTCGACCGAACCCTATCGCGGCAAGCAGGACGACATCTCGTTCGTTTCCCCCGACATCGGCTGGTATGGCAATGGCGCGGGGAAGCTTTACCGCACCTCGAATGGCGGCGAGACCTGGGAGAAGGTGTGGGAGCAAGGCGGAACTTTCATCCGTGCGCTCGGCTTCGTCGATGCGATGAACGGCTTCCTTGGCAATGTAGGGACAGAGTATTATCCGGGTGTCACGGATACGAAGCCCCTCTATCGAACACGCGATGGTGGCATGACGTGGGTGCCCATCGATGCGCCCGGCATCGGGATCGTGAAGGGTATCTGCGGCATCGACATCCTGCAGGAACGACGCATCTTCCAGGGTGCGCTGCGCGACGTGACGGTTATTCATGCGGCTGGGCGGGTTGGTGGTCCGGCGACGATGCTGCGCTCGGTGGATGGCGGCGACACCTGGTCTGTCATCGACCTGCGCGCGCAGGCGGGCATGATCCTGGACGTCAAGTTCTTCGATGCGCAGAATGGCCTGGTCTGCGCCGCGTCATCGGGCGACACGGCGCAGGCCAATGCCATGATCCTGCGGACCAGCGACGGTGGTGCGACGTGGACCGAAGCCTATCGTTCGGCGCGCAGTTTCGAGAATTGCTGGAAGATGAGCTTCCCCTCGCGCCGTGTCGGCTATGCGACGGTGCAGAACTATGACGAGGGCGCGACCCGCCGCGTGATCGTCAAGACCGAGGACGGCGGCGCGACGTGGCGTGAGCTTCCCCTCGTCGACGACGTGCGCGTGCGCGAGTTCGGCATCGGGTTTGTCGATGAGAGCAGGGGCTGGGTCGGCACCTCGACCACCGGTTTCGAGACGCGCGATGGTGGCGCGAACTGGACGCCCGTGGCGATGGGGCAGGCGGTGAACAAGATCCGCATCCTGAAACACGGACCAGGGTTCCGCGCCTTTGCGATCGGGGTTCAGCTGCACCGGCTTGATGGCTGAGGATCCGGGAGACGCAGTTTCTGGGGGAGGGGCTGCGTCGTCTGGCACGCGCTACGCCCGGGTGACATCTGTCATGTGGCCTCTCTGACGCACTGCACTCGTTGCGAGCCGGCAGTCCTGCTTCTCTCTCGTTGTATCGAGAAGGAGTGCGGCCCGTGCCTGAACCAACTGCGCCAATCGTTGCCCGGCTCAAGGGCGTCGCGAAGTCCTATTCCGGTCGCCATGTGCTTCACGGGTTTGACATCGCGCTGGAGGCTGGTTCCGTGGTCGCGCTGCTGGGGCCCAACGGGGCGGGGAAGTCGACCGTGGCCGGGCTTGTCACCGGTCGGCTGGCGGCTGATGCGGGGACTGTCTCGCTGTTTGGCCGGGATCCGCGCGATCCCGAGGCGCGGGCGCGCATGGGCGTCATGCTTCAGGCCGCGGGGCTGCCAGATACACTGACCGTTGCCGAGGCCGTGGCACTGCATGCTGGCTATTTCCGGCGCCGGCTGAAGACCAGGGACATCCTCGCTCAGGCCGGGTTGACGGATCTGGCGCATCGGCGCTGCGACAAGCTCTCGGGTGGCGAGAAGCGTCGCGTCCATTTTGCATTCGCCATTGCCGGCTCTCCCGATTTCCTGGTGCTCGACGAGCCCACAACGGGGTTCGACTCCGAGGCGCGCCGCAGCATGTGGCGCCTTGTGCGCGAGAAGGCGGATGCCGGTGTCGCCGTGCTTCTTGCCACCCATTACATGGACGAGGCGGATGCGTTGTCTGACCGGATCGTGGTCGTGGCGGGTGGCCGGATCATCGCCGATGGTACGCCCGCTTCGATCAAGGCCAAGGTTGCCGGCTCGATGATCCGGGTTCGCACGCAGATGCCGCTTGCAGCCCTGAAGGCGCTTCCAGCCGTGACGAAGGTCGACCTGCGGGGGGCCGATGCAACCCTCCTGACCACCAAAGCACGCGTAACGCTCGAGGCACTGTTCGGTGCCGATCCGTCACTGATCGACCTTGAAGTCACCAGCGCCTCGCTCGAGGACGCGCTTGCCGACATCATTTCCTCGACCGGACAGGAGGCCGCCTGATGTCTTCCCTCGTTGCTTCAGCCCCGGGCATCTATGTCCGCGAAGCCCTCGCCGAGATCGGCAAGTCCGCGCGCTTGCCGCAGTTCCTCATTCCCACGATTGCGCTCCCGCCTGCGTTCTATGGGCTCTGTGCCTTGGGCATGGGCGGTGGAAGCGTCGAGATCGCGATGCGGCTGCTCGCCACCTATGGCGTCTTCGCCGCACTGGGGCCCGCCCTGGTCGGCTTCGGTGCCAGTGTTGCGGCCGAACGCGAAAACGGCGAGCTCGAGCTCAAGCGCCTCTCACCCATGCCCGCTGGTGCGCATGTCGTCGCGAAGCTGGTGGCCACCATCGTGTTCAGCGTGCTTGCGTTCGGCATCATCTATGTGCTGGCTGCGTCTGCAGGCGTCCGCCTGTCGCAGGAGCAATGGGTGCTGTTGGCGGGCGTACATGTGGCTTCGGTCATTCCCTTCGCGCTGATCGGGCTTTCCATCGGCTATCGCCTTGGCCAGAAGGCGGCCATCGCGGTTGCCAATGTGGCGTTCCTCGGCATGGCGGTCCTGGGCGGGCTGTGGATGCCGATC
>JBEIHO010000177.1:0-3259 GCA_040381215.1 Alphaproteobacteria bacterium
CCATCAAGCGGCTTCCAAAGCCCCTCAGGGCGTGGCGAGAATGCACGTGAAGGGCGTTTATGAAGTCAGCGTTCCAATCCACAAACCCGACGACCTGCCCGTCGCATTCCGCGACCCTGAATTCGGCACTCCGCTCACGGATGTAGGCGGCGGGCCGGTCCTCGTCGCGATAGCGCTGAGCGGCGGCCGGCGTCAGTTCGGGAAGCCACGTGTTCACAAACGTGTCATGGAGAATTGCCCGAAGTGCCAACGCATCGCCTCCTGTGGCGCGACGAATGATCATGTCACATGCTTCGGCATGGCGCGGGCCGACCTCTGACGATGCGACACAGAATAGAGCCAAGGTCGAATCGCCCTCGATCCTCCCCTGAAACCCTTGTTGTCATCATTGCCGCTCGACCAGACGCCGTGCCGCCCACATGCCCGTGAGCATTGCCGCCACGAAGATCCAGGCGCTCTCGCCGCCGGAATACACCGACGCGAGCGCGGGCCCCGGGCAGAACCCGGCCAGCCCCCACCCGATCCCGAACAGGGCCGCGCCGGCAACAAGCCGCAAGTCGACCTGCGTCGAGGTGGGCAAGCTGAAGCGCTCGGCAAACAGGGGGGCGCCGGAAGCAAACGCAAGCCTGTAGCCGATAAATGCAACAACGACAGCCCCGCCCATGACGAAGGCAAGGCTCGGGTCCCACAGGCCGGCCAGGTCGAGAAAGTTCCTGACCTTCGCCGGATCGGTCATGCCCGAAACGATCAGGCCAACGCCGAACACAACACCCGCAGCGAGCGACGCGGCGATCCGCAGGTTCCGGCTCATAGCACATGCCTCGCCACGAAGACGGTCGCCATGCCGGTGCCCATGAAGACCAGGGTGGCAACCAGCGAGCGGATCGAAAGCCGCGACAGGCCGCACACGCCATGCCCGCTGGTACATCCGCCTCCAAGCGTGCTGCCGAAGCCTACAAGCAACCCCGCCACAATCAGCAGCGGCACGCTGCTCGTCACCGTCTGGATGATCGCACCACCCGCAGCCATCCAGATCACAGGTGCCAGGACAAGCCCGCCCACGAAGGCAAGCCGCTCTCCGGCCGACCCGTCACGGTCGGGCGGCAGGAGGCGATTGAGCATGCCGCTCACCCCTGCGATGCGTCCATTGGCAGCCATGACCCAGACAGCAGCCAGCCCGATCAGCAATCCCCCGGCAAGCGAAGCGAGCGGCGTGAATTCGGTCATCTTTCTTCTCCCTGCAGGAGCAACCGGAATGCCCAAGCATGGCCAACGCAGGCGGCTGCGTCCAGCCTTTTGGGGATCACGCAGAGTTTGGATGCAATCCCGCGACCATCCGTGCTCTATGGAGGTCATCCTCGACGCTTCACCAATGTGGGGTCCATCCATGAAAGCCAGACATCTCGCGTGGCGCATGCAGGCCGTGGCCGCGAGCACGCTCCTCGCGCTTCTCCTGCTCGTGGCGACGGCCACCGCGCGCGAGGCAGCACCCGCGCCAGCGATCTGGAAGATCGATGGCGAGCGCGGCAACATCGTCTTCTTCGGCTCGATCCACATCCTGCCCCCGACCCTCGCCTGGCAGACGCCCGAACTCGAGACCGCGCTGAAGGCCGCGCAGAAGCTGCACTTCGAGATCGACCTCGACGAGGCACAGAACCCCGCCATCATGGGCGACCTGATCAACCGCTATGGCTTCCTGCCGTCGGGCACGACGTTGCGCGGACTGCTCGCCGTGGAGTATCGCCGCAAGCTCGAGCAGGTAGGCCGCAGCGTCGGCCTGCCGGTCGAGGCCCTGGACCGCATGCGGCCATGGCTTGCGGCCATCACGCTCACCTCGCTCCAGGCGTCAAGGCAGATGTCAGGCGGCGGTGCGAGCCCCAGCCCCGCCGAAACCGGCGGCGTCGATGCAAGGCTCTGGAGCTGGGCCAAGGCAAACGGCAAGCAGCGCGGCGCGCTGGAAACCGCCGAGAGCCAGATCCAGCTCTTTGCCAATCTCAGCCGCGAGCAGGAGCTGCAGTTCCTCGTTGTGACGCTGCAGCAGAACGAGCAGGCCAACATGATCATCGGCCAGCTCCTCGACGCCTGGAAAAAAGGGAACGTGAAGAAGCTCGACGGCATCCTGAACCAGGACATGGACAAGTTCCCCGCCCTGCGCAAGGCCCTGTTCGATGACCGTCACGCAAACTGGATGCCCCAGATCGAAGCCCTCATGCGCGACGGCGGGGACCATGTCATCGTGGTTGGCGCCGCCCATCTCGTGGGCAAGGGCAGCATCATCGACCTTCTCCGCTCCAAAGGCGTGCGGGTCGAGGGGCCCTGAACCCGGCCGCCCCGGCCCCTTGCGCGGGCCGGCCAACCGCTGCACTGTGTTCCCTGATCGGTATTTTTGCGAAACCACAGGGAACCAGCCATGTTGAAGACACGCTTCACCGAGATGTTCGGGGTCCAGCACCCCATCGTGCAGGGCGGCATGCAATGGGTCGGCCGCGCGCAACTGGTCGCCGCCGTCGCCAACGCGGGCGCGCTGGGATTCATCACCGCGCTGACGCAGCCCACGCCGGAGGAACTGAGCAAGGAAATCAAGCGCTGCCGGGACATGACGGACAAGCCCTTCGGCGTGAACCTCACCATCCTGCCCGCGCTGAAACCCCCGCCCTATGCCGAATACCGCCAGGCGATCATCGAGGGCGGCATCCGGATCGTCGAGACTGCCGGCTACAAGCCGCAGGAACATGTCGACCACTTCCGCCAGCACGGCATCAAGGTCATCCACAAGTGTACCGCCGTCAGGCACGCGCTCTCGGCTGAACGCATGGGCGTGGACGCCATCTCGATCGACGGTTTTGAATGCGCCGGCCATCCGGGCGAGGACGATATCCCTGGCCTTATCCTGATCCCCGCCGCAGCCAACAAGGTGAAGATCCCCATGATCGCCTCGGGCGGCTTTGCCGATGCGCGCGGCCTTGTGGCAGCCCTCGCGCTGGGCGCCGAGGGCATCAACATGGGCACCCGTTTCATGTGCACGGTCGAAAGCCCGATCCATGAAAAGGTGAAGCAGCAGATCGTCGCCAACGACGAACGCGCAACCGACCTCATCTTCCGCACTCTCCACAATACTGCGCGCGTGGCCAAGAACGCTGTCAGCCAGGAAGTCGTCGCAATCGAAAGGAAGGGCGGCGCCAAGATCGAGGATATCGCGCATCTTGTTTCGGGCCAGCGCGGCAAGGTGGTCTACGAGCAGGGCGACCCTGATCACGGC
>JBEIHO010000178.1:0-3167 GCA_040381215.1 Alphaproteobacteria bacterium
CTTGCCCGGCTTGCCGGGCTCGCGCTTATCCCACGGATACATGAACAAGCCACCGCGCGTCAGCACCCGATGCACGTCAGCGACCATCGAGGCGATCCAGCGCATGTTGAAATTATTGCCACGCGGGCCGGTGTCGCCTGCAAGGCATTCGTCAACATAGGCGCGCACAGGATCCGCCCAGTGGCGCATGTTCGACATGTTGATAGCGAACTCCTTCGTCTTCTCGGGTATGCGGATGTTGGTTCCCGTCTGGACAAACTGCCCGGTGGGCGGGTCCATCGTGAAAGCGACAACACCCGACCCAAACGTCAGTACAAGCGTTGTCTGGGGACCATACACGCAATAGCCCGCGGCGACCTGGTTGCGGCCGGGTTGGAGAAAGGCGTGCTCACCTCCCCTTGCAGGCAGGACAGAGAAAATCGTGCCGATCGAGACGTTGACGTCGATATTGGAGGAACCATCGAGCGGGTCGAACAGAATGAGGTAAGGTGCTCCCTCCGTGATCGGGCGCGCCTCGTCCTCTTCTTCCGATGCGGCCGCGGCCACCACGCCGGACGCTTTCGCCATCGCCATGAGCTCATCGTTGGCGAGAATGTCGAGCTGCTTCTGCTCCTCGCCCTGCACATTGCCGGTGCCGGCCGAACCCAGCACGCCAGCCAGCGCGCCACGCGAAACAAGGTAGGAGATGGTGCGACAACTGTCCGAGATGGCCTCGATCAGGGTGGCGAGTTCGCGTGCAGCGGGCTTTCCGTCACCTGCCGGGTCGGCGAGAAATTCGCGGAGCGTACGGGTGGTCATTGGCAAGTCCTGTGCGATTCATGTCGGGTCTAGGTAGCGAATGACGGCCCGGATGGACAGTGCTGTCAGCCCCGCAACACGCCGGCGGCGGACAGCTACAGTTTGTGTCGCCTACGCGCCGCCACGTTTCTCTTCCCGCACCGCGTTGATGTAAGACCACAGCATGTGCGCCGCGACGCCGCGATAGGGACGCCAGCGTTCGCCGGTCTTCAGGAATGTCTTCGGCGCGTGGCGCTTTCGTTCACCTGTGATCATCCGATAGGCCTCGGACAGCCCGATGTCTGCATGCGGGAACACATCCCAACGACCGAGGCAGAACATCAGATAGACGTCCGCCGTCCACGGCCCGATGCCTTTCACGGCCACCAGCTCGGCTTGCGCATCCTCATCAGAGGCCTTGGCGACACGCTTGAGGTTCAATGCCCCGCTCTCCACTGCTTCTGCGATCGAGCGGATATGCGCAATCTTGGGCCGTGAGAGTCCGCAGGCGCGCAGGGCGTCGATGTCGGCGGCGAGAACGCCTTTCGGCGTCACCTTGCCGAGCAGCACATCCACCCTGCCCCAGATCGTGCCGGCCGCCTTGGTCGACAGCTGCTGGTAGGCGATGATGCGCGCGAGGCCCGCATAATCGCCCTGCCGGGTCCGCCACTCGGGGACGCCGACACGGGCGTGCGCTGTCTCGATGATGGGGCACCGCCTGGCCAGCGCCTTGACGGCCTTGCGCAGCGCCTTTGGGTCTGTGACGTCGATGGCGGACATGGACGGCAGCCTAGCAAATCCTGGATCACCGGGCCCAGTCCCATTTGGCCAGCCCGCGGCGCTATTCCGGGGGCATGGAGAATTTCTCCAGGCCGGCTATAAGGCCGCCATGTCGAAACAGTCCCCCATCCGCCGCCTCCGCCGCGACCGCTCCCGTCTCCAGCAGGAGCTCGCCCTTGCACAGGGCACGGACGACAAGGCGCAGATCCCCATCCTGACCAAGCGCATCCGCGATCTGGACCAGGAAATTGCGGCGCTGGAAGCGAAGAAAACAGAAGACTGATCAGGCCGTCTTGGCGGCAGCGAAAACGGCAAGGAAATCAGACAACCCAGGTCCCGCGAGAAGCGCGCCCGGACGAGCGGCCACCTCCTGCCGCAAGTCCGAGAAAGCCTGCTTCTCGCCAGCTGAGAGATTCCGTGCCGCGATGAAATGCATTGGCGACTGATGAAAGTTCCGCGCCTGCACCGCGCCGGACTCCAACACGACAAGATTTGCATGCCTCCGGTCGCGCCTGATTTTTTCCATCAAACTGGTGACGCCGGCCACAGGACCTTCGAGCACCTGCAGGAAGACGCCCTCGTAAAACAGCATCAGGCCGGTGATGCCTTCACGCGAATTCGCGGACTTTGAACGAAGATAGATGCGGTCGAGTTCTTCCGCGCGCAACACGCCGACGGCGGTGCTCATGTAGACCGTGCGGTGCAGGGCTCCGGAAGGCATAGCCTGCTCCGTTCAACCTGTTGCGAGCATGGGGCTTCAAAGATGAAACGGGAACTGGCGTTTCTGTCACACTACAGTTCCGTGCCGCCCTGCGACATCGCTGCAACAGCATGCGCAAGGGTGATCGTCTCGACATCGCCCTCGCCATTGACGCGCAAGGGACGCCACCGCCGCTGGAACGCACGCACCACGGCGGCGGTCCTCTCGTCGAACGTAGACGTCACGTCGATGCGATAGCCGATCATCGCAAGATCACCCTGCAATCCCTCGACCGTCATGCCTGCATCCCCGATCGACGCGCCATGCATCATCCATGGCTCGGGCCGGCTGGGCTCAGGCCAGAGGCCGATGCCGGCTTCTGACAGCTGCCGCCACGGGAAGAGTTCCCCCGGATCCTCCTTCCGGTCGGGCGCGATGTCGGAATGCGCGACGATGTTCACCTGCGGGATCGACCAGCGCGAGAGAATGCCCTGGCAGAGCGTGACAGCCGCCGCCACCTGCTCCTCCGGAAAAGCGCGGTATCCCCACTCATGACCGGGGTTCACGATCTAGATGCCGATTGAGCGGGAGTTGATATCCTCTCGCCCGCGCCACCAGCTGCGGCCGGCATGCCAGGCGCGCTTGTCTTCCGGCACCAGCGCAAAGACGCGGCCGTCCTCTTCGACCATGTAATGCGCAGAAACGCGCGGCTCGCGGTCCTCGCGAAGCCGGGCGAGCGCAGCGTGTCCGTTCGGCATCCCGGTATAGTGCAGCACCAGCATGTCGAGCGGATATAGTCGCTCGTTGAAGTTGGGGCTCGGGGCCTGGGTGATGTTCAAACTCATTGGCTGATCTTGTCGCCAACCGGGGCTTCAGGGAAGCGCCGGTTGCGCCGGACGCCGATTATCCC
>JBEIHO010000179.1:0-2952 GCA_040381215.1 Alphaproteobacteria bacterium
CCCAAGCACGACTCGACGTTCACGCTGACAAAGCGCCTCGCGCCGACAGTGATCGACATGCTTGAGAGCGTGGAGTTCCACAGCGAGGAACTGCGCCCCGAGGATTATGTCTTTCAGGGTTATAATGGCGTGATGTGCGTCGAGGCGGGCGGGCCGCCCGCAGGCACGGGCTGCGGCGGATATGTCGTTGGACAGACGGTGAAGCTGCTCAAGGAGCATCACCTTCTGGAAGACACGGATATCGTGATCTTCGACGTGCTCGGCGACGTTGTCTGTGGCGGGTTTGCCGCGCCGCTCCAGCATGCCGAGCGGGCGCTGATCGTCACAGCCAACGATTTCGACTCGATCTTCGCCATGAACCGCATCGTCGCTGCGATCCGGGCAAAATCTAAGAACTACGAAGTGCGTCTCGGCGGCGTGATCGTGAACCGCAGCGAAGGCACGGATGAGGTGGACCGCTACAATGCGGCTATCGGCCTTGAGCGCGTAGCCCACTTCCCTATCCTCGACGAAATCCGGAAAAGCCGGCTGAAGAAATCCGTGCTGTTCGAGATGGATTCTACTCCTGCACTCGAAGCGGTGAAGGCCGAGTACATGCGCCTCGCTGCATCGCTCCTTATTGGCGACACGCACTATGACGCCATGCCGATGAAAGACCGCGACATTTTCGACTTCCTGGGGTTCGAATGAACATGACGACGTCGATCGAGATGAATATGCGCCCCAATGCCTACGACGAACGTCGCGGGAAGCTCGAAACGTATTTCGACCGGACGGCGCTGGATGCCTGGGCCCAGCTGACCTCAGATGCACCCGTCAGCAAGATCCGCGCAACAGTGCGGGCGGGCCGCGACAGCATGCGGGACACACTGATGTCGTGGATGCCCGAGGACCTCATTGGGGCGTCGCTGTTCGATGCGGGATGCGGGACCGGCGCACTCTCGGTCGCAGCCGCGCGTCGCGGGGCACGCGTCGTTGGCGTTGATGTATCGGCGAGCCTCGTGAACCTTGCCAACGAGCGGACGCCAAAGGACTTCACAGCCGGCAGCGTCGACTTCCGTGTCGGGGACATGCTGGATTCGCGGTTTGGCGAGTTCAGCTATGTGGTGGCGATGGACTCCCTCATTCACTATCCCTCAGATGAAATCCTGCGCGTGCTCGGCGCATTTGCAGCGCGGACGAGGGCTGCCATCCTCTTCACGTTTGCTCCCAAGTCGCCCGCTTTGACCGTGATGCATGCCGCAGGCAAGCTGTTCCCGCGCGCTGACCGCGCCCCGGCCATCGAGCCGGTGAGCGAGGCGGTGATCCGTCACGGCGTCGAGACAGGCGCGGCGTTCAAGGGCTGGGCGATCGGGCGGTCGCAGCGGATTTCCAGCGGCTTCTACAAGTCGCACGCGATGGAGCTGGTGCGCGTATGAAGATGGGCGAGCGCCCCCAAAGAATGACGTGGAACCAGCTCGCGGCGCGGATGCTGCCGTTCGCGGATTCAGCGACGGCGGAGCTTCCGCTCAACCGCTTGCTGCGTCTGGCGTCATTCCAGGTTTCTGTGGGGATGGCGGCCGTGTTGCTGACCGGGACCCTGAACCGCGTGATGATCGTCGAGCTTGGCATTTCTGGCTGGATCGTGGCGCTGATGGTGTCGCTGCCGCTGGTGTTTGCGCCGCTCCGCGCACTGATCGGTTTCAAGTCGGACACGCACAGGTCGTTCCTCGGCTGGCGGCGCACCCCTTATATCTGGTTTGGGTCAATGCTGCAGTTCGGCGGCTTTGCGATCATGCCGTTTGCGCTACTGATCCTGTCCGGTGACACGCACGGGCCGATCATTGTCGGGCAAGTGGCGGCGGTTATCGCCTTCCTGCTGGTTGGCGTGGGGATGCACACGACGCAGACGGCAGGCCTTGCACTGGCCACTGACCTCGCGCCGCCGGAGGCGCGGCCGCGTGTTGTGGCTCTGCTCTATATAATGCTGCTCGCCGGAATGCTGGTGAGCTCACTCCTGCTTGGCTACCTGCTGTCGGACTTCAGCGCCTTTCGCTTGATCCAGGTGATTCAGGGCTGTGCAGTCGTGACGATGGTGCTAAATGTCGTGGCGCTGTGGCGGCAGGAGGTTCGCAACCCCACCCTCACCTCGCCGGATCGCGAGCGCGAGCCCTTTTCTGCGGCGTGGCGCTCGCTGATGGCGGCTGGCCGTACGCGCCGTCTGTTGCTCGCTGTCGCCTTTGGCGCCGCCGCATTCAGCATGCAGGATGTGCTGCTTGAGCCATACGGCGCGCAGGTTCTCGGGTTATCGGTCGGCGCGACGACGTCGCTTACAGCGCTCTGGGCATGGGGATCGCTGGCAGGCTTCGCGTTGGCCGCCTATCGCCTGGGTGCAGGCGACGAGTGCCACCGGCTGGCCGGCTTTGGCGCGTTGATCGGTGTGACCGCCTTCACCCTCGTTATTCTCTCTGCCCCGTTCAACTCAACACCGGTCTTCTGCATGGGCGTTGCCGGCATCGGCTTCGGCGGCGGCTTGTTCGCCGTCGGCACGTTGACGGCATCGATGGCGCTGACACGTGAAGGTCAATCGGGGCTCGCACTCGGCGCCTGGGGCGCAGTGCAGGCGACCGCCGCAGGCGTCGGCGTCGCGATTGGCGGCGTGCTGCGCGACGTCATCGGCGCTCTGGCAGACAGCGGTTCGCTCGGGCCAGCGCTGACCGGGCCGGCGGTCGGCTATGGCTTTGTCTATCATCTCGAGATTGGCCTGCTGTTCGCAGCTCTGGTCGCTATCGGGCCGCTTGCGCGGCACGCTTCCACGCAACCCCACTCAACACCAAGCAAGTTCGGCATCGCCGAGTTTCCCACCTGAACCACGATCGGAGTCCACGCATGCCAGAACAAGTCTTCAACGGCGGCCTCGACGTCACGGAATGGGTCCTTTACGGATTCTTCCTGTTCTTCGCTGGCCTGATC
>JBEIHO010000180.1:0-2948 GCA_040381215.1 Alphaproteobacteria bacterium
ACAACTACCTGTCGATCGGTCCCAACTCGCAGTGGGCCCGCGACCCGTCACGCGTTCCTGTCGTGTCTCAGGGGGTCGGTCGTCCCCAGGGGCTCAACGAGAACCTGGCGCGCGAGATCCTCGAGTTGCATACCATTGGCGTGAACGGTGGCTACACCCAGGCCGATGTCACGAACTTCGCAAAGGTCATCACAGGCTGGGGCTACGATCTTCGCCAGCGCCGCGCGGGTGACCTTGCAGCCGTCGCCCGCAGGAGCGCAGACGACGTCTTCTATTTCAACGCCGCAGCGCATGAACCGGGCCCCCAGGTAGTGCTGGGAAAGACCTATGCAGGTGACGGCGTCGAGAAGGGCCTGTCGGTGCTGCGCGATCTTGCGCGCCTTCCCCAAGTGGCTGAATTTGTGGCCCGGAAACTCGCGCGACACTTCATCGCCGATGAACCACCCGCCGCTGCTGTTGCATCACTCGCGCGCGCCTTTCGTAACAGCGACGGCGACCTGCCCAGCGTCTATCGTGCGCTGGTCGAGGCGCCCGAGGCGTGGGACCCCTCCCTGCGCAAGACCAAGCGACCGGAGGAGTTCCTGGTCTCGACCATGCGCGCCCTCGGCGGACCAAAGCTCGAAGGCGCCCACCTGCTTCGCTTGCTCCAGCAGATGGGCCAGCCCGCCTTCTCGCCGACAGGGCCCGACGGCTGGCCCGACAATGGCGCCTTCTGGTCAGGCGCCGACGCCTTGTGGAAGCGGATCGAATGGGCAACGCTTGCTGCCGAGCGTCAGGCGCCGGCCCGTCCTGATCCGGCAGCCCTCGCCGTTGATGTCCTCGGTCCGCTCGTGAGCGAGAAGACGCTGGCCGAGATCCGTCGTGCCGAGAGCCCGGAGCAGGGCCTCGCCCTTTTTCTGGTCAGTCCCGAATTCATGAGGAGATGAACCATGTCTCTCGTTGATCGCCGAAAGGTCCTTGCCGGCATCGGCACCGCAACCTTCATCGCAGCATCAGGTGCGCGAGGCGCGATGGCCAGCACCGCGACGGCCGGCAACAAGCTTGTCGTCGTGTTCCTGCGCGGTGCGATGGACGGTCTGCATGTCTTCCCCGCTTACGCAGACCCGGACTTTGTGCGTGAGCGGCGGGGCCTCGCCATGCCGGGGCCCGGCCAGGCCGGAGGCTCTCTCGCGCTCGACGGTTTCTTCGGGATTGATCCCCTGATGCCGCAGTTGCGCGACATGTATGTGTCGCGCGAGATGCTGCTGGTCCACGCCATCGCGTCGCCCTATCGCTCCCGCTCCCACTTTGACGCCCAGCACCTGCTCGAGAACGGAACCACGGCACCCTACGGTGCGGATACGGGCTGGCTCAACAGGGCCCTGGTCGGCTTGCCGTCACGTGGGCGCGACATCGGCGTCTCGGTCACAAGCTCGATGCCGGTGATGATGCAGGGGCCTGCCATGGTGACCAACTGGTCGCCCTCCGCGCTGCCGCAGCCAAATGCCGAACTGCTTGACCGCCTTGGCAGCCTGTACGAGACCGACATACCACTCAGGGAAGCGCTCGAGAACGCGAAGGCAGCCAATGCCGCGGTGCTCGAGCGTGCGGGCACAGGCTTTCCATCCTTGCTGCGCGCAGCAGCCAGCTTCCTGAACTCCCCGACAGGGCCACGGGTCGCCTTCCTCGAACTGGGCGGCTTTGACAGCCACGCAAACCAGAATGCCCAGCTGGGCGCCCTCCAGCGAAACCTCAAGGCGATCGACGAAGGCGTTGCCGCCTTCAGGAAGGCGATGGGCGCCGAGTGGTCGCGCACGGCCATCCTCTTCGTGACCGAGTTCGGCCGCACCGTGGCGATGAACGGATCGAACGGGACCGATCACGGGACAGCCGGTGCGGCGTTCCTCATGGGTGGTGCCGTCAACGGTGGGCGTGTGATCGCGGACTGGCCGGGCCTGAAGCCCGCCCAGCAGCTCGAAGGACGCGACCTCAAGCCCACGGCCGACCTGCGCGCCCTGTTCAAGGCCGTATTGCGCGACCACCTGGGCGTTCCGCCCGAGCGGCTTGAGCGGGATATCTTCCCGTCAAGCAACATGGCGCGACCGTTCGACAGTCTCTTCAGGCGCACGTGAGGCACAAGCACATGAACAGGAAAGCCTGGCTGATTTTCACTCTTGCGCTGGGAAGCGCCACACCATCCGCGGCGCAGATGCAGCAGGAGGACGGGATCACGCTCGAGCAGCTGCGAACCCTCCGCGAGGCCCAGTTCGCCCGCCTCGACACGGACGGATCCGGCTCGCTCTCGCGCACCGAAGCCGCCGGAAACCTTGGAATGCGCCCGGGCACGGCCCCGCAGGGTGGAGACGACGCGGCATTCCTGATTGCCGACCTTGACTTCAGCGGTGGCCTGTCGCGCACCGAGTTCGTCGAGGCGCCGATCCCGCTGCTGGCAAGCATCGACGCCAACATGGACAGCCGCATCACGCAGGAAGAGATCGCGCAGGCACGCGGCGCCATGGGCGGGCGTCGCAACTAGCCCTGGCGTACCGCGCGGGCACATGAAGCGATGGAGGCCTCCCGTCGTCAGGCAAGGCCTGGCCAGGCATGGCGTCAATGGGCGCTGCAGTTGCAGCTACAGCTTTGTCGTCACCGCGTGGCAGCGGTACGCAAACGGCCCGCGGCAGGCAACGGCCAGGAGCGCGCATCCGGCTTGTCAGTGCGCGAGTTTGCCCTGGCTCAGCGCCTTCTCGTCGAAGCGGAAGACGATCCCGGGATCGAACTTCAGGTGCTTCGTGTTCTTGTCGGCATAGTTGTTGACCGACAGGAGATGCCGGATGATGTTGAGCCGCGCCAGCTTCTTGCGATCCGCCTTCACCACATGCCAGGGCGCATCGTCATGGCTGGTGCTCGCGAGCATCGCGTCGCGCGCTTCGGAATAGGCGCCCCACTTGCGGATAGCCGCCGCATCG
>JBEIHO010000181.1:0-2898 GCA_040381215.1 Alphaproteobacteria bacterium
CCTCCTCTGCCTTCAGCTTCAGGTGGCGGGAGAACATCGCGATCACGTCGGTGAGCTGGATGTGGCGCTTCGAGAGTGCCGTGCGTTCCGTGATGAGGTCCGAGGACAGGAGGGTCTTGAGGCTGCGCAGCAGGCGTCCGTCGTTTCCGTTGACATAGGCATCCACGGCGGCGCGACCGTAGGAAGGCCTGTCATGGTCGGCGAAGTCGAAGAATACAGCGGTCGGTACCATCGTGGCGCCGTTCTCGAGCGGCGCGAGGACGGCGTGCCCCGCCCGCATCACGCCGATTGCGGAATTCGATGTGCCGAAGTCAAAACCTGCCGCGCGCATGAACCTTGGTCCCAGATGGCTCAGGCGAGGACGAGTTCGGTCTCGCGGTAGCCCTGGAGATAGAGGGCGGCCGAGAGATCGGAATGGTCGAGCCGCGCGTGGGCAGCCTCGGCGACAACGGGCTTTGCCCTGTAGGCGATGCCGAGACCCGAGGCGCGGATCATGTCGAGGTCGTTGGCCCCGTCGCCGATGGCCATGGTCTCCGCAAGCGGGATGCCGTTGGCCGTCGCAAGGTCGAGGAGCGACTGGCGCTTTGCCTCGCGCCCGAGGATGGGCTCGCGCACGGTTCCGGTGAGGCGGCCTGCTTCCACCTCGAGAATGTTGGCGCGGTCGTGGGCGAAACCTGCGAGGCGTGCAACGCGCGAGGTGAACCAGGTGAAGCCGCCCGAGACGAGTGCGGTGACGGCGCCGGTGCCGGCCATGGTGGTGACCAGGATGCGGGCGCCATCATTGAGCCGGATGCGCTTGTGCATCACTTCGTCGAGGATCGCTTCGGGCTGGCCCTTCAGAAGGCCGACGCGTTCCTTCAGGGCTCCCTCGAACTCGATCTCGCCGCGCATGGCGCGTTCGGTGATGGCCGCGATCTGGGGCTTGATGCCTGCGAAATCCGCCAGTTCGTCGATGCACTCGCAGTTGATGATGGTGGAATCCATGTCGGCGACCAGCAGCCTCTTGCGGCGGTCGGCGACTGCGATGATATTCGCGTCGACTGGCGTGTCGATGAGGCGACGGCGGACATGCGCCAGGATTTCAGGATCTTGCGTGCGGAACTCGCAGGCCGTGCCGGGGGACAGCCAGTGCGGGGCCACGCCTGTCGTGTCGGCTGCGGCCGAGACGCTGGCGTCGTCCAGCTTGCCCTGCGCGGCGGTGAGTACCAACATGTGGGTCATGGCTGATTTTTTCGAATGGAGATCGCGTTGAACAGGCCGGAGGCCGTCCTTATTGCAGGGCCGACCGCGAGCGGCAAGTCGGCGCTCGCGCTGTCGCTTGCCGAGCGTCTTGATGGCGTGATCGTCAATACCGATGCGCTGCAGGTCTATCGCGAGTTGAGGGTCTTGTCGGCCCGGCCTTCGGCTGCGGACGAGGCGCGGGTGGCGCATGCGCTCTACGGGATTGTCAGTGCGCACGAGCCGTTTTCCGTGGCGCGCTGGGCGCAGGCTGCGGCCGAGGCGATTGGCATCGTCCGCGCGCGTGGCCAGGTTCCGGTCTTCGTGGGTGGAACCGGGCTTTACTTCGCGGCGCTGCTGCAGGGGCTGTCCCCCATCCCCGAGATCCATCCGACGATCCGGGCGGAGGCGCGGCTCAAGCTTGCGCAGATGGGGAACGAGAGGTTCCATGCATTGCTGCTTGCGCGCGATCCTGCGATGGGGCAACGGCTTGATGCTGGTGACAGCCAGCGGCTTGTCAGGGCGTGGGAGGTCATCGAGGCCACAGGACAGTCGCTGGACGAGTGGCAGAAGCTCAAGGGGACACCCGTCCTGACCGGTGCGATGGCGCGCTTCGTGCTGAAACCCAACCGGGACTGGCTGAAGGCGCAGATCGTCCGGCGGTTCGAGCAGATGATGGCGCAGGGTGCGCTTGATGAGGTGCGGGCGCTGGGCGCGATCGATGAGACGCTGCCGGCGGCGCGTGCTCTCGGCGTGCCGCAGTTGCGGGCGCATCTGCGTGGCGAGATGCAGCTTGAGGCGGCCATTGATCGGGCGGTTACCGAGACACGGCAATACGCCAAGCGCCAGATGACGTGGTTCCGCAACCAGATGCAGGATTGGGTGGTGGTAGAGGCCGGAAACTCCGGCACGCTGCTTGATGCTGTCGCAGGCGAAATCAGCCGAGAAGCTTGAGCCCTGCGAACTTCACGAAGTGGCGGAAGTCACGGTCGCGCGCAATCAGCGTGATGTCATTGTCGATGCATGCCTGCGCTGCAAGCGCATCACCAAGACGCGCCTTGTGACCCTTGTGCAGCAGCATGCTGCGATTTCGGCCCGCCCTCTCCCAATATCCTTCACTGAGTGGAAGGATGGGGATGTCGGCGAGGAAATCAGCAAGGCTTGAACCGGCTTTCGGGTCAGTCAGCAGTTCGGTAACGACCACGGGCGGAAGGACCAGGTTGCCGTCATAGAGTGCCTTGGCTACGGCCTTGGCATCGGGTTCCTCCTGGCCTTGCAGGAAGGCAATGACGCTTGAGGTGTCGGCTGAAATCATCAATCCTCGCCGCGCAACTCGTCTGCCGTCATCTCGAACTTGATCTTGCCCCGCAATTTCGCGAGCTCGCGGTAGGCGCGGGCGCGGCGGAGCAGCTCGAGGCCGCGGCGGACGGTTTCGGTGACACCCTCTCCCGTCTCGGCCTGGGCGGCGGCGAGCAGGTCTTCGGGGACGTGCACGGTGATCTTGCGGATGCTGTCTTCCATGCCATAACTCATGCCATAATCAGTTATGGCATCTCAATGGTTTCCGGGCTCTTGACGTGCTGGAGCGAAAAGGGTAGGAATTTGGTAATATTATTGCTCGAAAGTCTCCTTATGCGGAATTTTGTGCTTGTAATTTGTGTGGCCGCTGATTCCTGGACC
>JBEIHO010000182.1:0-2865 GCA_040381215.1 Alphaproteobacteria bacterium
GTTGGCTTGCTCATCGACGCTAAGGGCGAACGGGCGGCTGCCTGGTATGAATCCTCTGGCGCCATCCGGCTCGAAGACCGGCCGCTCACGCTGATACTGCCGTTTGCAACCGTAGCAGCTGCGTTTAACGCCGCTGGAACAGGCCAGCAGTAGAAAAGCTGGAGGGGCAAATGTTAGTCAGCTTCCGGCCGGTCCCCTACTAGGTTACGAATGCACGTTGTGGTTTAGGTTTCTACGACGCCCGCACTGAGGTGAAAGCGGCTGGCGCTGGGCGGGCGTCGTAGAAACCTGAACCATTCAAGCCGTTCGCAACGTTGGTTAGCTGTGACGCATTTTGCTTGTAAAGTGACAGACAAGGGCGATGTTTCAGGCAGCCTCGCTCGCCCCGGAAGCGGCGAGTTTTTATGCCCCCTCAGGCGCCGAGTGAGCCCAGGCGGTGAGGAACGAAAATCAGATCTTGCCTGCGCGTGAGTAACCCGCCCGGCTGAACGCCACCACTAAGGTGTGGCGTTCAGCCTGGTCTCAAGTTCGGCGATGCTGGCAATGACTGCTTCGAACGCGGGAGCGTCGCCGAAGATCATGCCTGTCATGGCGATGTAATCGCGCCGCAAAGGGTCCAGCATCGCGTCCGTTGGGCTCAGCACGAATGACCCTGGCTCTGCCGCTGCGAGGTCGAGGTCAGGGCTGTTGAAGAACATGCGGGCGTGCCGCACGCAGTCGCGGCCGAGATCCGCGTTCGCCAGGGCTGTGGCTGCAACATCCTCGCTCAGCAGGCGATGAAGGTCATAGTCGTGGCGCGAGACACGCTGCCCGCCGCCCCGCAGCTCACCGCGCCTCTCGAACCATCGAGCCAGGCAGTGAAGGATCACCACAGTGTCCCAGAATGTCCGTTGCGCATCGACTGTGGTGACGTTGGCGACAGAAAGATCGATCCCGTCAACCTCGGCGGCAACGTAAGGGCTGATTGTGACCGGGCGGTGCGGATCGAGCGCCGACCTTGCCCGTCTCACCGATCCGGAGGCCTTTCTCGAACCCCTTGCTGGCAGGCTGGTCGTCATCGACGAAGTCCATCGCATTCCACAA
Organism: Alphaproteobacteria bacterium; assembly: GCA_040381215.1. GTDB lineage: Bacteria > Pseudomonadota > Alphaproteobacteria > Micropepsales > Micropepsaceae > SZUA-430. The sequence goes on from JBEIHO010000182.1 coordinate 1,084, forward strand.
TTGTTCGCGGTGTTGCGCGGCCTGATCGACCGGCGGCGAGCCGCCGGCCATCGCACCGGCCAGTTCCTGATACTGGGATCGGCCTCGCTTGACCTCCTGAAACAATCTTCAGAAACCCTCGCCGGCCGGATCGCCTTTGTCGAGATGGGGCCGGTCTCGATAGAGGAGGCGGTCGCTCACGATCCGCAAAGCCTCGATGCGCTCTGGCTGCGGGGCGGTTTTCCCGACAGACTGACCGCTGCAAGCGACGCCGAGAGCCTTCTCTGGCGCGAGGATTTCATCCGGTCCTATCTGGAACGCGACATCCTGCAGTTCGCGGGAGGCGTAAGCCCCCAGGTCATCGGACGGCTCTGGACGATGCTGGCGCATGCGCAGGGGGGCCTCTTCAACGCCTCGCGTTTTGCCAGAAGTCTCGACGTCTCAGCGCGAACTGTGGGCCGATATCTCGACCTCCTCGAAGGCTTGCTGCTGGTACGGACGCTGAGGCCATGGCGGTTCAATGTCGGCAAGCGGGTGGTGGCCTCACCCAAGGACTATCTTCGCGACAGCGGCATCGTTCACGCGTTGCTCAACATCGAAACCCGCGAGGATCTGCTCGGCCACCCTGTCGTCGGCGCCGCATGGGAGGGGTGTGTGATCGAGGCGATCATCGCCGCCGCGCCGGAGCGGGCAACCCCCTGATTCTATCGCACCAATGCCGGCGCCGAAATCGATCTGGTGCTTGAGCTGTCCCCGGGTTGTCTTGCCACCTTCGAGGTCAAGCGCAGCGCGCCAGCTGGCGCTCCCGCAGGCTTCAGGAACGCCTGTGACGACATCGCCGCGATCCACCGCTTCATGGTTTTCCCCGGCCCGGAGAGCTATTTGCTGGGCGGTGGGGTGAAGGCGCTGGCCGCGAGCGACATCGCAAGCACCGTTTCAGTGCTCCGATAGGCGCGCTATGCGATTGATTTCATGGCAAGCCTCGGGGTCCTCTTGCAGCGCCTGTTCAAGGGCCCGAACCGAATCGCAGGGTCTTCCATTGTCTCGCTCGATGGCATATGCTACGGCATATGCATCGACTGGAGAATGATGTGTGAGCGTCGAACGCAAGGTGAAGATTTTCAAGAACGGTCGCAACCAGGCCGTCCGTATCCCCCGGGAGTTCGAGCTTCCAGGCGAGGACGCTGTCATGCGCAAGGAAGGTGAGCGGCTGGTCATCGAGCCTCTCGCGCCGCAATCTCTCCTGGCGCTGCTGAATTCCCTGAAGCCCGTTGATGAGGACTTCGCACCGATCCTCGACAAGGCGCCCGAGCCGGTCGAGTTGTGAGCGCCCGTTACCTGCTCGACACCAACATCGTGTCCGACCTCGTCCGGCACCCGCAAGGACGCGCGGCGGCCAAGATCGCCGAGGTCGGCGAGGATGCAGTTGCAACAAGCATCATCGTTGCGGCCGAGCTTCGCTACGGGGCTGCAAAAAAAGCCTCTCCCAGGCTGACCGCCCAACTTGAAGCAGTCTTGGGCGTGCTGGAGATTATCGCACTGGAAGTGCCGGCGGATGCAAGCTACGGGGCTGCGCGCGTGGCGTTGGAGGCTGCAGGCACGCCGATTGGGGCGAATGATCTGCTGATCGCCGCTCAGGCGCTTGCGCTCGATATGATCGTGGTGACCGACAACGAGCGCGAGTTCGCGCGCGTCGATGGCCTCAGGCATGAGAATTGGTTGAGGTAGTCGACGGCGCAAACACAGGTGAGGTTGTCTTTGCCGATGCCGCCAGAACGGATGACGCCTCGCGGGGTGTCAAAC
>JBEIHO010000183.1:0-2831 GCA_040381215.1 Alphaproteobacteria bacterium
CCCATCCCCAGCCTTGGGCGATCCAGCTATCGCGTTCGCCTGCGAGCTTCTGTTCAGCAAGTTCCGCCATCAGTGCCGGATTTTCGACATAGACGGCTTCAGCATCAAATAGGTCGCGCACCACAACGCCCCCGGCGCATTCATAGGCTTCAAGCCCGACAAACGCGGCCAGCCGATCCGACGCCCGCATGCGCCCTTCCATCAGTCGGGCGCGAACGGATCCCGCATGCGTCACCGGTCTGCCCAGACTCTTGAACACGGCCTCTTGCTGGGCATGGCTCTCGACAAGGCAGAACGCCCGGGCTGCTTCCAGGCTGACATCCCCGCGTTTCCACGCGGCCTTGATCCTGGGCGACAGTCCTGCGAGCGCCAGGCGCTGGTCGACGTGACGACGGGTTACCCCGAACCGCCGGGCGACATCGTCTGCAGTGGCGCCCTCTGCGACGAGCGCGGCATATGCATCAACCTCATCCATGGCGTCCATGGCGACGCGCTGGACATTTTCCACGAGGGAGACCTCGATACCTCGCTCTGCCGCCACAACGTGGCAGGGGACCGGATGATCTTTCGACAGCACGCCCTGCCTGGCCAGTTGTTTCAGGGCGGCGAGACGGCGGCCGCCGGCATCGACCTCGTATTTGTCATCCTCGGTCGGAACGACGCAGAGATTCTGCAGCAGGCCATGCGCGGCAATTGAAGCGGCCAGGGCATCGAGATCGGCCTTGCGATCCTGCTTGCGAACATTGCGTGGCGAAGCGACCAGCTTGTTGAGGGCGATCAGCTGGATGGCGTGAGCTTGAGCAGTCATGGATGGGCTCCCTGAGCATGCCCGATGGCGGAACGCCGGATCGGGGTCGCCTGCGCGACCCGCCTCCCCGGCCTGTCTCATGAGGCCGCTGCTCAAGGGCGAAGAGCGCCAGCGTCCCTTGAACGGCGGACGCGACAGGCCACAGGCGAGGAGAGCGCGCAGGCGCCCTGCCGGCTTCGACAGCCGGCTGCTCAAAGCGTCGCTGACTGTCAGAACGTGAGCAGCAGGTCCGCCCGGCAGATGATCTCGCTTGCCCGTGTCACGCCAAAGTACCGCCCATCATAAGACCCAGCGGTATCGCCAAGCGGGAACACCTGGCCCTCGTTCAAGGAGGCACACCCCTGCCATGGCGGTAACGGCTCTAGTCTGATCATTGGCATGGGTCACCTCCAAGCCAACTCAAGCTAAGTTCGCCTGGCCAAAAAACCTCGACAATTCCGTGGTTAACGGCCTTCGCTCCCCGTCTGTGGTCGTCCGTGGACCAAATCGCCGCCGGCCAATCGCAGTGATCGTTATTAAACCAATCACCGTAATCGTTTAATAGTGCGATTTGCTATTAAACCATCCGAAAGGCCGGGGGTCGCTATTAAGCGAAATGTCGTAATCGTTTAATTACACCAATCGCTGTAAAATGACCAAGAGAACAAGCCCATGTCCCGAGCAGGCACCTTCATTTCAACCGCCGCCGCCGGTGAGACCGTCCGCGCCTATGTGCCCGCTCCTCTCCCCCCCGATCCCGCGCTCGACCTGGCACCGCGGTTCGGACTCCTCGACAAGGCTAACCAGGCGCTCGGTCGATTAGACGGCATGTCGACCCTACTGCCGAACACTTCCCTCTTCCTCTACCTGTACGTTCAAAAGGAAGCGCTGCTCTCTTCGCAGATTGAAGGTACGCAATCGTCGCTAGCCGACCTGCTCCTCTATGAAAATGCGCAGGCCCCTTCCACGCCGATTGATGACGTGGAGGAGGTCTCCAACTACGTCGCAGCGATCAACCATGGCCTCCGCCGCCTGAAGGAAGGTTTCCCCCTATCTCTTCGACTACTTCGGGAGATGCACGCGCTTCTGCTGCGAGGCGGACGCGGTGCAAACAAGCAGCCAGGTGAGTTTAGACGCTCGCAGAACTGGATTGGCGGCACGCGGCCTGGAAACGCCACGTTCGTTCCGCCGCCAATAACGCACCTTGATGACACGCTCGGCGCGCTTGAGCGCTTCATTCACGGTGAGACACCCCTACCGATCCTCGTACGCGCCGCACTCGCACACGTGCAGTTCGAAACCATCCATCCATTTCTCGACGGCAACGGCAGGCTTGGCCGGCTACTCATAACGCTTATGCTCTGTCACGAAGGCGCACTTAAAGAGCCGACGCTTTATCTCAGCCTCTATCTGAAAGAGCATCGTGCTGAATACTATGCGCTGCTGACTCGCGTCCGCGAGGATGGCGACTGGGAAGCATGGCTCGACTTTTTTCTGGAAGGCGTCCTGATCGTGGCGGATCAAGCGACAGATGCCGCGCGGCGTACGCTCGATCTGTTCGAAAAGGACCGGAAATCCATCCAGGCGCTTGGCCGTCGCGCTTCGACCATTCTGCGCGTTCACGACCACTTCCAACGGAGCCCGCTGGCAACTGCGACGGCCGTCGCCAAGGGGACCAGGCTGTCATTTCCGGCATGCACGAAGGCCATGGCAACCCTGGAGGAGATGGGCGTCTTGAGCGAGATCACCGGTCGCCAACGAGACCGCGTTTTCCAGTACGATGCCTTCTTCTCGATCCTGAGCGAAGGAGCAGAACCGCTATAGAAGAGCAGCCCGCCTGCTTCTGAAGGATTCGGCGTCTGCGACACTGTCGATAGCCAACCAGACAGGATCACTGGGCGTTTTCTTGCCGTCACGTCCGAGGCTGCCGCATTTTTACCGAGGGCAGGACCTCGCCCAAGAGCTGCCGGTCAGCGTGTGGCGATAGACCTGTGATCGGCCCCCATCGAGTGGTCCGGTTCTAATGTTAGTTCAGCATCGTCTC
>JBEIHO010000184.1:0-2801 GCA_040381215.1 Alphaproteobacteria bacterium
CTTCTGCCGAAGCTTTGCAGGCTTCTCTTTCCATGCGTCGGGAAGCTTGCCCGCCTTGATGTCGGCCTTCTCGGCGTCGGTATTACGTTGCTTCGGCGCGGGCACCAATGAGGCGTCGACGATCTGCCCCGACATCGGGATGTAGCCCTTCTTCTGCAATTGGACACCTCGAAGAACCTCCCCAATCCGGCCGTTTCGTGATTCACTGGTTTGGTGATTTGCAGGAGGTTGCGAATGCGGGGACAGGCGGGGTTCTGGGACGTTGACGAGCGCTATGTGCGGCTGAGCGAGGCAGGCGATCCGCTCGAGAAGCTGAACGCACTGGTACCATGGGAGGTTTTTCACAAGCCACTGGCCAAGGCGCTGAAGCGTTCCGATGGCGCCAGGGGCGGCCGCCCGCCCTACGACCCGGTGATGATGTTCAAGATCATGGTGCTTCAGGCGCTTTACGGGTTGTCGGACGACCAGGCGCAGTTCCAGATCCAGGACCGCCTGTCCTTCATGCGCTTTCTCGGGCTGGGGCTCGGGGATCGCGTGCCGGATGCCAAGACGATCTGGCTGTTCCGCGAGCACCTCACGCAGGCGAAGGCGGTCGAGAACCTGTTCGCCCGGTTCGACAGGCACCTCTCCAAGGCTGGCTATCTGGCCATGGGTGGGCAGATCGTCGACGTCGAACCAATGGAGCGCCATGCGTTCGAGCGACATTGGTGAGGGATCGTGGCAGCGCCGAAGCAACGTAATACCGACGCCGAGAAGGCCGACATCAAGGCGGGCAAGCTTCCCGACGCATGGAAAGAGAAGCCTGCAAAGCTTCGGCAGAAGGACCGGGACGCGCGCTGGACGGTGAAGTTCTCAAAGGCGAAGGTGGCCGAAGATGGAAAGTCGCAGCAGCGCGACATCGCCATCCCGGCGTTCGGCTACAAGAACCATGCAGCCATTGACCGCCGGCATGGCTTCATCCGCGGCTGGAACGTCACCAGCGCATCGGCCTATGACGGCGCGCAGCTTTGCAATGTCCTCAGTCGCGGCAATACCGGTTCGACAGTATGGGCCGACACTGCCTATCGCTCGAAGACGAACGAGGCGTGGCTGGAGAAGAATGGCTTCGTCTCCGACATCCACCAAAAGAAGCCGAAGGGCCGGCCGAAGAGCGAGGCGACGTCGCGCGCCAATGGTCGACGTTCCAGGATCCGCGCCTTCGTCGAACACGTCTTCGCGCAGCAGAAATCCCGCATGGGCCTGTTCGTGCGCACTATCGGCATCGCGCGGGCCAGGACGAAGATCGGCATGGCCAACCTCGCCTACAACCTCACCCGCTTCGTCTGGCACCAGGGGCGAACTGTGCCTGCATGACGGGCAAAGGAGGCCGATGACGACGCCGCGAGGCCGAAATCGCAAATAACTTCAGCCCAAGCAAAAGTCAGCGCCACGCTCTACACGGTGACGGCACTCGTCGCGATCCTCGCAGGCCGCAAACAACGGTAGTTCGAGGTGTCCAGGTGCCAAGTCATCTGCTGCACGCCGTAGAAGGGCGTCTCCAGGAACTGCTTGTCGATCAGAAGCATGAGGGCAAGGTTCAACTCAGTCTCGCCCTGCGGCTCGTAGTAGAACGAGGACCGCGAGATCGACAGCAGTCGGCACTGCGCTCCCACCGACAGCACGGGATGGTTCCGCTCGATCATCCCGCGTCTCACTTCCCGCCCCAGGGCTTGAGCTTTCTGGACAAAAAATCGTTGGCGACCGCCAGCTCGCCGATTTTCGCGTGCAGCACCCGAACCGTGTCTTCGTCGACCTCGGTCGTCTTCTTCACACCACGCTCAAAGATGTCCGCAGCCCCGTCGAGCAACGCCTTCTTCCACTGATGGATCATCGTGGGATGCACGCCATATTCGGCGGCCAACTCCGACACGGTGCGCTCACCCTTCAAGGCCTCTAGCGCCACACGAGCCTTGAAGCCCGCGTCATGATTCCTGCGTTTACGCATGTTCTGATCTCCTCGTTCCTGGAGATCAGCAGACGTCAATTCGTAGCTTCCGTCACTGTCCTATTTGCGGGGAGGTGCTCACGCCCGTTACATGACACTGGAAAGTGTCGGCCAGTTGAGCGATGATCCCCTCATCAGCATGCCCGCAGTGGCGCGCTGATCGGCCCGGCCATGCCGGAAAGCGCGGTCACCAATGCCGCAAGCTACACCACTCAGTGGGACGCCATCGGCATCGCCGGCGCTGGCCGGCATCACCGCTTCCTTTTTGGCTTGCTGGCCATGGCGCGTATCGTCCGCCGAGCCCTTCGGCTCTGTCAGTTCGTTACGATAAGCAGACTTAATCAGACTCGTTAAAACTTCCCTTAAGTGGAGGGATTCCGGGCATGTAAATGCAAAAAATGTTCGATATAGAATAAACGTTCCGCGCAAGCGCCGACGTTCCATGGTCGGGTGAGGCTGGCCGCTGCATCTGGCGAAAGGCTGGACCAAGGATTTCGCGGAGGAATTGCCGAGAAACACGGCAATTGACAGGTTCGTTTTCTTGTCCCGCTGTCGGTCTGTCCCCGCTTTACCCGCCTGCCATAGGATGATGGGAATGCAACAAGCGGAGCATTCCTATGGACACGACAGGCAATCTCGATCTTCCCTACATACTGCCATCCCAAGCGCAAAAGCATGTGACGCACAATGAGGCACTTCGGCGTCTCGATGCGATCGTCCAGCTGTCCTGTGCAAGCCGTGCGCTCGCGTCGCCTCCCGCCGCGCCCGTGGAAGGCAGCCGCTACCTTGTCCCTGTGTCGCCAGCCGGCGACTGGTC
>JBEIHO010000185.1:0-2736 GCA_040381215.1 Alphaproteobacteria bacterium
CCACCGCCGTCATCCCCGCTCTAGCTGCGTCGAGCCACTCCTCCGTCTGCAGCAGCTCTCGCTGCTGCATCCACCTCCTCACTGCGTGAGGAGGAAACGCACGTCTCTCCCTCGCTTGCGAGGGAGTACCGACGCGGCACGCGTCGGGGAGGGAGTTCCTCTCCGCCACTCCACCACCGTCATCCCGGACGCGAGCGCAAGCGAGCGATCCGGGACCCCGCTTGCCCACCCCCGCAAACGCCACCAACCCCTGCATGCGACAATTTGTTCTATTTTTGTTTTCGGCGATTTCGGCGATAGTCGTCGCTGTAAACCCACAGCGTCGAAATCCGCCCGCGCAGCAAAGCGGCCTACATAAGGCCCATCTGCCGCAGGCTCGTGTGACCATTCCGACCCACGATCAAATGGTCATGCACGCTGATCTCCAGCGCGCGGGCCGCCTCCACGATCAGCCGTGTCATCTCGACATCCGCCGACGACGGCGCGGGATCGCCGCTGGGATGGTTGTGCACCAGGATCAGTGCTGACGCCTGCAGCTCAAGCGCCCGCCTGACAACCTCGCGCGGATAGACCGGCGCCTGGTCGACCGTGCCTTCGCCCATCTTCTCGTCGCGGATCAGCTTGTTCTTGCGATCGAGGAACAGGACCCGGAACTGTTCCGTGCCAAGGCGCGCCATGGCGTTGGTGCAATAGGCGGCAACTGCGCTCCACGAGGACAGGTTCTCGCGATCGAGGCGCGGCGGCTTGTTGATCCGCGCAGCGAAAGCGCCAACGACAGCAATGGAGTCTGCCACGCTTTCGCCCACCCCGTCGATCCGCAGCAGCGCCTCGCGGGTAGCGATCAGCATCCGGTCCATGTCATCGCCAAAGGCCGCGAGCATCTGCTTGGCCAGGGGCTTCATGTCCCGTCGGGGAACGACCATGCAGAGCAGCAGCTCCAGCAGCTCGTAGTCCTGCAAGGGCTCGGCACCCGCCTTGCGCAACCGCGCGCGGAGCCGTTCGCGATGGCCAAGGCGGTGATCGTGAAGGGCAGGGGTTGCTTCGTTCAGTTCATGGCGTTTCATAGGCTGGCTTGTGCAATCCTTTCGGCGAGGCCGTGAAGATCTCGACCCCCGTGGATGTCACGCCAACACTATGTTCGAATTGTGCCGAAAGGGACCGGTCTTTTGTAACAGCAGTCCACCCGTCGCTCTTCAGCTTCACCTGCCACTTGCCGGCATTCACCATCGGCTCGACCGTGAAGATCATGCCTTCCCGGAACTCCAGCCCCGAACCCGCCTGCCCGTAATGCAGGATGTTCGGCGCATCGTGGAACACCTTGCCAAGCCCGTGGCCGCAGAAGTCGCGCACCACTGAATAGGCATGCGCCTCCGCATAGGCCTGGATCGCCCGACCGAGGTCGCCCGTCTTGTTGCCGGGCTTGATCACCGAGATGCCGCGCATCATCGCATCATAGGTGACGTCCACAAGCCGGCGCGCCTTGAGCGGCACGTCCCCGCAAAGATACATGCGGCTCGTATCGCCGTGCCAGCCATCGACGATGGCCGTCACGTCTATGTTCAGGATGTCGCCATCCTTCACTTCGCGCTCCGAGGGCATGCCGTGGCAGACGACTTCGTTGATCGAGATGCAGCTCGAATAGCGATAGCCGCGATAGAAGACCGTCGCGGGAATGCCGCCATGGTCGACGACGAAGTCATTCGCCAGCTTGTCCAGCGCATCCGTGCGCACGCCGGGCCTGACATGGTCGGCAAGCATGTCGAGGCACGCGGCCGCAAGCTGCCCGGCCTTGCGCATGCCGGCAAAACCCTCCGGGCCATGCAGCTTGACCGCACCCGAGGCGCGCGAAAGATGGGTATGTCGTGCTTCGATATAGTTCATGGACTGCCGGGATTTGCCTGATGTGTCTAAATGCACCCGGCATCCGGCGCTCGTCAACCTTGCCCACCGGGGCCTCGAGGCCCTAGATCAGCAAAATGGGCCCTCGTGCCCGTCAAGGATAAGGAAAATCGTGACCAGATACGCAGATCCGACACTGAACCATTTCGACACCACCGGCGCCCGCATTGCGTGGTTCGAATGGGGCAAGCCCGGACAAGAACCGTTGCTGCTGATCCATGCGACCGGCTTCCACGCCCGCGTCTGGGATCGCACCATTGCCGCCCTGGGCCGGGACTACCACATCATCGCCGTCGAGACGCGTGGCCATGGCCGCTCCGAAAAGCGCGGCCCCGTCATGAACTGGCGCGACCCGGCGACCGACATCCTGGAACTCCTGCAGCACCTGCGCCTCGGGCCGACGGTCGGCGTCGGCCATTCGATGGGTGGTCACATTCTCGTGCAACTCGCCGCCCGCCTGCCGCAGCAATTCTCGCGCCTCGTGCTGGTCGATCCCGTCATCATGTCACCCGAGGTCTATGCCGCCCGAACGCCATGGCCCGAAGGCGTCGACCACCCCGTGGCGCGCCGCCGCAATGCCTGGGAAAGCTGGGAGGCCATGTTCAACCTCTTCAGCCACCGCAAGCCCTACAATCTCTGGAAGCGCGAGGTGCTCGAGGATTACTGCCGCTTCGGATCGCGGCCCAAGGACGACGGCACCGGCGTCGAGCTCGCATGCCCCCCGGCCATCGAGGCATCGATCTACGTGGCAGCCGGAGGAGCCGACATCCATGACGACGCCCGCCGCGTGAAGGTGCCCGTGACCGTGATGCGCGCCCCGCCGCCAAAGCCCGGCCC
>JBEIHO010000186.1:0-2644 GCA_040381215.1 Alphaproteobacteria bacterium
GGCAAGCCGGGCTATACACTCAGCCTCGAGCCGGGTGTTCTCACAATCGCGGATCGACTCAAGCTGGTGGGCTATCGCACCTTGATGTCAGGCAAGTGGCATCTCGGCCATGGTGATGGCGACTTGCCGAACCATCATGGCTTCGACAGATCCCTCGCGCTCGATGCCTCCGGGGCCGACAATTGGGCGGCCAGGGCCTACATGCCCTACTACAAGGATGCACCCTGGTTCGAGGATGGCGCGCCTGCTAAACTGCCCGATGAGTTTTATTCCTCTGAACTGCTCGTCGACCGTCTGATCAAGTACATCGACGAGGGCGAGCGCAGCGCTCCCTATTTTGGATACCTCGCCTTTCAGGCCGTGCACATTCCGGTCCAGGCGCCGAAGGCGTTTTCCGACAATTACGCCGGCAGGTTCGACGCCGGTTGGGAAGCGACCCGTCGCGCACGCTGGGATCGCGCCGTTGCTTCAGGCCTCGTTCCTGCAGATGCGCCATTCGCTGGCATGCCGGCCAACGCGCGCACGTGGCTCTCGCTTGGGCCCGACGAGCGGGCCAAGTACGCACGCGCGATGGAAGTCTATTCCGGCATGATCGAGGCCATGGACCATCATGTCGGGCGCCTGATGGATCACATCGCATCGCGTGGCGAACTGGATAGAACGATCTTTGTTGTCACATCGGACAACGGGCCTGAGCCCAGCGACCCTGTGAATGAGCCCTGGATGGATATCTGGATGGGCCTCAATGGCTATAGCTGGAACCTCGAAGACATGGGCGAGCGCGGCAGCCTCAGCTTCATAGGCCCTGAATGGGCCGCAGCGATTTCGGCGCCAGGGTCGTTGTACAAATTCTACGCCTCCGATGGGGGTCTGCGCGTGCCGATGATCATCGCCGGACCCGGAGTTGAGGCAGGCCAGCGCCATGGTGGCCTGACATTTGTCACAGACGTCGCGCCAACCTTGCTGGAACTTGCCGGCGCGGGCACAGCAACACCCGAAGGGGCGCGCCCCATCACAGGCCGCAGCCTCCTGCCCATGCTTGCGGGCCAGGTGGACCGCGTCTACGGCCCTACCGACACGGTTGGCGTCGAGGTCTCGGGAAACTCTGCTCTATTCCGCGATAACTGGAAGATCGTCCGCAACATACCGCCGGTGGGAGACGGCAAATGGCGGCTCTACGACCATGCGAAAGACCCCGCAGAGGTGAATGATCTCGCCGCAACCATGCCGGACCTCTTCGAGGCGATGCTGGCCGATTATGAGACCTATGCCGCGCGTTCCGGGGTTCTTGCTCTTCCGGACGGCTATCAGGCTGAGCGCCAGGTGCGCCTCAATGCGATTGCGCGGCAACTCTCGTTTCACGCTGGCGCCCTTATCGCGATCGGCGCAGCCGTTTTAGCTTTGCTCAGCCTGCTGATCTTCTGGCTTCTGCGCCGCCGCATGCGGAAGCGCGCAGCAGGCGCATGACGACCGGCGCGCGCTATAGGCTGCATGGCCTCAAGCTGTCCTACTTCACCGGGAAGCTTGAGGCCTACTTCCGCGCCAAGGGCGTTCCTTTCGATTACATCGAGATGGACCTGGCCGATTTCCACCGTTGCGCCCGCGCGACCGGCATCGCCCAGATGCCACAGGTGGAAATGCCCAGCGGCGCCTGGATGACCGACACAACGGACATTATCGCTCACTTCGAAGCCGCGGCAGCCGAGCCTCGCCTCAAGCCCGCCGATCCGGGCATCGCCTTCATCAGCCTTCTGCTGGAAGACCTGTTTGACGAATGGCTCTGGCGTCCTGCGCTCTACTATCGCTGGGCCTTTGCCGAAGACGCCCGACTGATGAGCTCGCAGCTCGCGCGTACAATGCTCCGCGATGCGCCGGCTCCGCTTTTCCTGCGCCGACAGTTTATCCTGCGACGACAACGGCGTACTTTCCTGACGAAGGACGGCGTGACGGCCGCGACGGCGCCCCAGATTGAACATTTGTATCTTCGTACACTTGCCATTCTCGAACCGATCTTCGCCGTCCGGCCCTACCTGTTCGGGAGGCGCCCGTGCGAGGCAGATTTCGGTCTCTTCGGACCTTTCTTCCGTCACTTCTCCTCGGATCCCACGCCCGCAGCCATTCTTCGTGAACGCGCGCCTCATACGCTTGCCTGGGTCTCGCGACTCTGGGCCGCCACGCCCGCACAGTTGGCGGCTTCATCTGACACTACAGAGGCGCCATCAGACCTTGACCCACTTGTCGCAATGGCTTGTGAGGAATACCTGCCCTATCTCGCCGCGAACAGCGATGCGACACGCGTGGGGAAGAACGAAGTCCGCTGGACCAATTTCGGTGTGGCCTGGCGGACCCCGGCATCGCCCTATCGCGCCCGGTGTCTGGCCAGTCTGCAGACGGCATATCAAGCGCTCGATGCCACCGCCGTCAGCACGATCGCCGCCCGCCTCACGCCCGGCGCGGCCAGCTTGCTGGCGAAGCCGATCACGCCGTCTGTCACGCCGACCACACCTTCGACCAAACCAAGGGACCGCAACTGGCGCTGAGCACAGCGATGGGGCAAACCGTCGAGATGATAAGGGTGACACGGTGCGAGAGAGGACATGATGACTGACCTTGTGAGAATCTCCGACCGCGGCCACGTGCGCAC
>JBEIHO010000187.1:0-2595 GCA_040381215.1 Alphaproteobacteria bacterium
CACTGGCGAATTGGATGAGGGTCCGATCATTGAGCAGGATGTCGAGCGGATCATGCATCGTGACAACCCTGATGACCTGGTGCGCAAGGGACGTGATATCGAACGACGCGTTCTTGGCCGAGCGGTGCGATATCACCTGCAGCACCGGGTCGTCATGAATGGCCAGAAGACAGTGGTTTTTGCCGACTGAATACCAGATCGACCGGCCAGAGGGGACTGGGCCGTTGAGGCTGGTGCGGGATGGCCAGCCAGTTGACGAAACACTGAGGCCAGCGAGAATCGATCGTTGGGAGGAGCGCGCAAATGACGGAACGAGTCCGATACAGGCTACATCAATGGCTCGCAGTCTTTGGTGGCCTGGCAGTCCTGATGGCCGGCTTCTCTGCAGCGGCGCAGGTCAGCTACCCCACGCGCACCATCACCATGATCATTCCGACCACCGCCGGCGGCCCGACGGATGGCGTCGGACGTATTCTCGCGAGCGCCCTTGGTGAGGCGCTCCAGCAGAATGTGATCGTGGAGAACGCAGCCGGAGCGGGCGGCACGCTGGGAATGGGCCGCCTCGCCCGGGCTCAGCCTGATGGCTACACGATAGGATTCTGGCACATCGCCCATGCGACCGCGCCAGCGATGTATGAGAACCTGCCCTACAATGTCATTGAGAGTTTCGACCATCTCGGACGCGTTGTCGATGTGCCGATGACGATCGTCGTCAGGTCCGACCTGCCAGTGAAGGCAACGGGCGAATTGCTCGAATGGATGCGCAGCCAGAAGGACAAGGCGACCTACGGCCATGGCGGCCCAGGGTCTGCGTCCCACCTGTGCATGCTCATGCTGATGCGCCACGCAGGCGTGACAATGACTGGGGTCGCCTACCGCGGCACGGGACCGGCCATGACCGATCTCGTTGGCCAACGCTTCGATCTGTTGTGCGACGGTACACCTGCGACCACTGGATTGATCGTCGATGGAAAGATCAAAGGCATAGCGACCACAACCTCTGCCCGCGCATCATCCCTGCCTAATCTGCCGACGCTTGCCGAGACGGGGCTCGCCGGCTTTGACGTCAATGGCTGGCACGGACTCTGGGCTCCGAAGGGCTTGCCGGTCGATGTGCGGCAGAAGCTCAACGAAGCCGTGCAAAAGGCTTTGCGCGATCCCCGGGTCGTTGAGCGTTTCAACAAGCTGCACAGCGATCCCGTGAAGGTGGAGCTCGCCACGCCTGCTGCACTTAAGGCCCATCTGCAGTTAGAGGTCGACAAGTGGACTCCACTGATCCGCGAAGCCGGGGTCAAGGGAAACTGAAGCAATCGAAATGCGGCGTCAGGCGTGCGTCGGCGCAGAAGTCCGGGGAGAGCTGGCGATCTCGTGACCAGCGGCCAGCAGTTCATCGCGCAAGTGCGCTATATGTGCTGGTCCGACTTCGCAGCATCCGCCGACAATGGTTGCGCCTTGCTCGATCCAATTGAGGACAAAGGCTGAATAAGCTGCGGGATCGAGATCGCGTCGGCTCTTCAGTTGCTCCTTGGTTTTGCCGGGCAAGAATGTTGCAGGAATTGCCGAGAAACCGTTCGCGTACCCGCCGGTGGCGGATCCAGTTGCCACGAGCGCCGGCATTGACGCGGTGATACTCTCGGGCGGGCAGCAATTGGCCAGCACAGCATCGACACGAAGCCCTTTCAGCGCTCGCGCTGCGGTTGCGACGGACTCGGCGGAGCGCAGCCACGGTCCGTTGTCCATGAGAGACCAGCCGACCCAGACCGCTTTGCCGAATGGCTGCATTGCGTCCGCAGCGGCCCGACCCTCTTCAGCGGTCGACATGGTCTCGCAGATAAAGATGTCGACATGAGGGGCCTGAAGTTCTCCCAGCCGGCTGTATTCGTCATGATTGGTCTTGAATGCGCGCACGCGGTCGGGGCGATAAGTGCCGTTCAGCGGCGGGATGCAGCCCGCGATTGCGACATCGGCTCCGGCCGGCCCTGCCATGTCGCGCGCCCGCAGCGCGAGTTCGCAGGCAATCCGCTGCAGTTCTGGCACCTTGTCGGCCGCGCCGACCATTGCCATCCGCGTGAACGTCGAGGAGTAGCTGTTGACGGTGATCACCTTCGCGCCAGCAAGGATGTAGTCCAGATGCACCTGACGGACGAGATCGGGTTCTGACATCAGATACTCGGCCGACCAATGAAGCGGTGCCTTGTTAGAGGAGCGGTTCTGAAGTTCGAGGCTAGTGCCGCCATCGAGAAGGACAACTTTCACCGACACACTCCAGGCGCAAAAACCCACATCGAGCAATCCGTCGACGGTATCCAGAGCTTCGCCGGTCAGTCAAGCGAAGTCAGGAAGGGCTGTCGATAGCGAATGTAGTTGGGCGAGCGCGACATGCGCGCCTGATTGATCGACAAGCTTGGCTCGTGAGGGCACGTCTGCTTCTCACGTGTTCCGAGCCCTCGTGTTTCTGAATGGCCCCAAAAACGGACACAGTGCGGACACAAGCAAAAGCCCCGCTGGCGAGAGCCAAGCGGGGCTTTGCGTAAGCTGTTGCAGTTGCGTGTATATTTTGGTTGCGGGGACAGGATTTGAACCTGTGACCTTCAG
>JBEIHO010000188.1:0-2483 GCA_040381215.1 Alphaproteobacteria bacterium
AGGGCACCTGGAAAGAGGGCGACCGCGTCGCGGGCTTTCCCTATATCCGTTGCGGCGAATGCAAGGCCTGCCGCAGCGGTGGCGACGCCTTCCGCGTTTGCGAGAAGGGTGTGCCCGTGGGCCTCGGCCCGAGCCATGGTGCTTATGCAGAATATGTCCGCATCGGTGCGAGCGGCGCCCACCGCCTGCCGGACGTGGTCAGCTTCCGCGAGGGTGCGATGGTCGAGCCGCTCGCCGTCGGGCTACACGCGGTCGACAAGGCGCAGATGTCGCGCGGCGCGACGGTGCTTGTGATCGGCGCGGGCACCGTGGGTCTCGCGGTCATGCTCTGGGCAAAGTTCCTCGGCGCACGCCACGTCATCGTCAGCGATCGTGCACCCTTGCGCGCAAAGATGGCTGCACGCTTCGGTGCGACCGACGCCGTTGATCCGGCGAGGCCCCTGATCCCGCAGGTCGAGGCGATTGCAGGCCAGGCGCCCGAGTTCATCTTCGAGTGTGTTGGCGCCCCCGGCCTCATCAACGAGGTCATGATGATGGCGCCGCGCAACTGCAAGATCATCATTGCAGGCGTGTGCCAGCAGATGGACATGATCCTGCCCCTCATCGGTGTGGTGAAGGAGCTCTGCCTGCAGTTTGTGCTCGGCTACCGCCCGGCCGACTTCGACTATGTGATCGACATGATCGCAAAGGACCGGGTGGATGTTGACCACATGATCACCGACGTGGTGAAACTCGACGCCTTGCCCGAGGCCTTCGAGGCGCTGAGGAAGCCGGTGACTCAGTGCAAGGTGATGCTGCAGAACTGACCGGGAGCAGGGTGGCGCATGGAGACGTTTGGATCGCTTTTCGCATGGTCGGACCTGCCCGGCCATGCATCCTACATGCTGATTGCGGTGTCATACTACCTGACCAATATCTACTGGCTGAGGGTCACGGCCGTGATGGGGCTGTCCCTCGAAATCGTCTATTTCCGCCTGTCCGGTGGCGACATGGGCGCCGGCATCGGGTGGGACGTGGTCTTCATCCTGATCAATCTCTGGCAGATCTACTGGCTGGTCGACGAAAGGCGAAAGCTTGCGCGCATCAAGGACGCGCATCTGCTGCGTCAGGGTGTGTTCGCCGGTTTCAACGACGCACAGATTGCCCGGCTCGTTTCATCCGGAACGTGGCGGGACTTGGGCGAGGGAGTGGTCCTGACGCGTGCCGGCGAACCGGTCCGCGAGTTGACCTTGCTCTGCGACGGCGCCGCAACGGTTGATGTGACGGGCCACATTGTAGCCCGGTTGTCGAACGGTGCCTTCGTCGGCGAGATGGCCTTTGTCACGGGGAACCCGGCATCGGCGACCGTGACGGTCGAGCGACCAACGCGCGCCTTCGTGTTCGACATGGAGAAATTGCGCAAGCTCGTCGAGGGTGATGAAACCGTCGCCACCGCCATACATCGCGTTGTCGGCCGGGACCTCGCCGTGAAGCTCAGGTTGCTCAACGAAACATGAGTTCGCAGGCCCCGCGGGATGTCACGCCCCGACGCGCGTGTCGGGAAGTCCGGCCCATGTGGCGTTGCGGTCGCATGGTTCGCTGGCAACCGCGCGATCGGCCCCCCCGAAGACCAGAAGGCCGTCCTCGCTGCGCATGCGGGCAGGCCACGGGGTCTGTCCGACCGTAGGCTGACCCGACCGTGCAAACGAGGTCCACGCAGCCATCATCGCACGGTTGATGGCATCCGCCGTGTCGCCCGTGCCGAAGAAATTGTCAGGACCTTTCAGGCTGTAAGAGCCAAAGACAAAGCCAAGCTCGATCGCATGGCACGAACCAAAGGCGCCTCCGGCCGCCGGTGAGCACCAGTCGAAGCGATAATGGAACACGGGCGCAAACCGCGATTGCGCATCGAGCAGCCGCGCCGTCGGTTCACGGAAGGCGCGCAGTGTCTGCATGGCGACATAGCGCTCATAGGTCGAGGGCGCCGGCGTCGATGCAATCAACTGCGTCCCGTGATCGCCGAACATGCGCTCGGCCCAGCGCGCAAGCCGTGCCTCGTCCATCGCCTGGATCTTGGGATCAAGCGCCGTCCAGAGCTTCCATTCCTCTTGTGTTGCACCTGCAATGAGCGCAACGCCCGCCGCCGAGCCTTGGCGGATCGCCTCGATCGGGCGCACCGGAACAACCGTCCCATCGATGACGGGCTGGAAGGGCATGGTGCCCAGCTTGTGCGGGTCGGCCTGACCATCGATCTCTGCGATGACAGCAGCCTGCGCTTTCAACAGCACCTCAACCGGCGCAGTCTCGAGCGCCAGCGCATCAATGCCGGCATGGCCGATGAAGACCTCGGCAATCCTGTCACCGTGGGCGGGCGTGTTCATGAAGTGCCCGCCGCCGCTCTGGCAGATCGCCTTGTGGAAGAGGCCGCGGGCCTTCGGGCTCGCCATCAGCGCAACGACGGACATGCCGCCCGCGCTCTCACCGAAGATCGTGACATTCGATGG
>JBEIHO010000189.1:0-2184 GCA_040381215.1 Alphaproteobacteria bacterium
AGCCGTTTGCTGTCCAGGATCACCGCAGCCGCATAGACAGGCCCCGCAAGAGGTCCGCGCCCCACCTCATCCACGCCCGCAACCGGGCCTGTGATGCTGCGTTCGAGCGTGAAGTCCGGCATGGCACGCGGTCCGTCAGAAAAGGTCCAGCTGGTCGCCCGCCTCCAGCGGCGGGGCAAACAGGTCCAGCCTGGACGGCGTCCAGTCCCGGTTCAGCCCCAAGCGACTGCACGCCAGTTTAAAGCGTTTCCCCAAGAGCTCGGCATGGGTTCCCGTGCCCGCCATGCGTTTTCCCCATTCCGCGTCATAGGCCTTGCCCTGTCGCATCGAACGCAAGACCGACATGACATGTTTCGCGCGCCCCGGATGCTCGGCTTGCAACCACTCCTCGAACAGCGCCTTGATCTCGAGCGGCAGCCTGACGACGATATAGGCCGCATTGCGCACGCCTGCGTCGCGCGCCTGCTCGAGGATCGCCTCCATCTCATGGTCGTTGAGCGCCGGGATCAGCGGCGCCGTCATCACGGTGGTGGGCACGCCCGCCGCCGACAATTCCCGCAGCGCCTCGAGCCGACGTTCTGGCGTCGGCGCGCGCGGCTCCATCGATCGCGACAGCTTGCGGTCGAGCGAAGTCACCGACAGCGCGACGCGCGCAAGGTTCATTGCCGCCATCTCCGACAGGATGTCGAGGTCGCGCAGCACCCGGTTCGACTTCGTCACGATGCTGACCGGATGGCGGAAGTCCCGCAGCACCTTCAGGATCTCGCGCGTGATCTGGTAGCGCCCCTCGATCGGCTGGTAGGGATCGGTGTTGGTGCCGAGCGCGATTGGCTGCACCTTGTAGCCGGGCTTGCGCAGCTCCGCCGCCAGCAGCTGTGCTGCCTTCGGCTTGGCAAAGAGTTGCGCCTCGAAATCCTGGCCAGCCGAAAGCCCGAGATAGGCATGCGTCGGCCGCGCAAAGCAGTAGATGCAGCCATGCTCGCACCCCCGATAGGGATTGATCGAGCGGTCAAAGGGCAGGTCGGGCGACGCATTGCGTGTGATGATGCTGCGCGTTGCGTCGATGCCGACAGCCGTCTTAAGTGCCGGCGGCTCCGCATCCAGCGACCCCCAGCCATCATCGGTCAGGACCCGCTGCGGCCCCTCGAACCGTCCCGACGCGTTGCTGAGCGCCCCGCGCCCCTTGACCCCGCCCGGATGCGAGGCGAATTCCCCCTCCGCAACCTCCCGCAGCCCATGACCCGTGATGTTCTTGCCCATGGCGCTGCATAGCACCCAACCGGGAACAATACAAGAACTAACGGATTTCCTCGATCAGAAATATCTCGCGCCTTCGCGTGAAACCCCGCCGTGACGCCACCGCCGCGTGGGGCCTCAGCCCTTCTTGCGCGCCGCCTGAGGCAGGTGCTCCTGCAGGCGCGGCATCAGTTCGACCAGGTTGCAAGGCCGGTGGCGGGAATCGAGCTGCCATTTGAGGATCCCGTCCCAGCCATCCTTCACCGCTCCCGTCGAGCCGGGCAGGGCAAACAGGAACGTGCCATTCGCAAGCCCCGCGCAGGCCCGGCTCTGGATTGTCGAGGTCCCGACCTTCTCGAGCGAGATCTGGTGGAAGACCGCCGAGAACCCGTCGATCTCCTTCTCGAACAGGGGGCGCATGGCTTCAACCGTCACATCCCGGCCCGTGAGCCCTGTGCCGCCCGTCGTGATCACCACGTCGACATCGGGGCGTTCAATCCAGCTCCTCAGGCGCGCCGCGATCTCGTCCCTGTCATCGCGCAGCAGCGCGCGATCGGCAAGCACATGTCCCGCGCCCGTCAACCGTTCGACCAGCGTGTCACCGGACGTGTCGTTTTCAGCCGTTCGCGTGTCCGACACGGTCATCACCGCGATCCGCACCGGGTGGAAGGGCTTCGTTTCGTCGATGCGGCTGGCAGACATGATCCCTCGTTTGTCCGTTACGGACGCAGCATGGCCACGCGGCTGTTCGCGCTCCAGCGCAGGACGGGCCACTCGCCGCGCGCCAGCTGGTCCAGCGTCGTCTTTCGCTCGGCAAGCCGGTCCTGGTAGATCCAGAAATTGGCAAGCACCCGCTCGACATAGCCGCGCGTCTCGCGCGACGGCAGGCTCTCGATGAAGAGCAGCGGGTCATTGCGGTGGTCGACCTCGGCCAGCCACTTCTGCAGG
>JBEIHO010000190.1:0-1870 GCA_040381215.1 Alphaproteobacteria bacterium
GGCGCAGCTTCTCGACATTGAAGCTGACTGCCGGCAGCGGCTTCTGGTGGTCACGGTCATCGTTTCACCCGATCAGGTGCTCCAGCGTGTCCAGCGCGGCGGTGACGAACCGCCGCGATTGACGCGATTGGAGCACGGGCCCTGACACGTGGAAGGATCGCCCTTCCGAGCGCAATGGTGAAGAGAGCCGCGCCAGGCCGTTACAAGAATGGCCCCGAACAATCGCCAGTGGGGGCCCATCCGTGGCGCGCCAGCGAAACGGCTGTTTTGAGGCGATCACCCGCCGGGTCCGTTGCGGCAGAATGACTGGCAGCTGCAGGGCGACGCAGCCATCTTGCCACGTTGCCGGTTCCGGCGACCGTGGGGCCCTTTTCAGACATTGATTGGCTTCGTAGCTTGCGCGCTGCCGGGGGCTGCAGAACATGCTTCAACTACTGTATACGCCACACACTTGTTCTCTTGCGACGCACATCGCGCTCGTGGACGCCGGAGCTGCATACACGCTTCGGCGCATTGACTTCAGCACGACCGAGCAGCAGTCGCTGGAGTATCTCGCGATAAACCCCAAAGCCCGGGTGCCGTCGCTGATTACGGCCCGTGGCGTCCTGACCGAGACTCCAGCCATGCTTGCGTTCGTCGCGCAAAGCTATCCCGATGCGATGCTGGCGCCGCTGACTGATCCCTTCCAGTTCGCCGAATTGCAGGCATTCAACAGCTATCTCTGTTCCACGGTGCACGTGGCCCACGCGCACAGGATGCGCGGCTATCGGTGGGCGGATGATAGTGCGGCAATCTCGGCCATGCAGAAAAAGGTACCGCAATCAGTGGGCGCCTGCTTCGACCTCATCGAGCGCCACATGTTGCGAGGACCCTGGGTCATGGGCGACGTCTACACCGTCGCAGACCCATACCTCTTTACTCTTGCGCAGTGGCTGGAGGCTGATGGCGTCGATCCGGCGCAATTGCCTCGCGTAACTGGGCATCGCGAGCGGATGCTTTGCCGTGAAGGCGTCAGGCGTGCGCTTGCGGAAGAGCTGACTGAATAGAGGTGGCCTAAGCTTGTTCGGGAAGGCGCAACGACGTCCGACAATGGGCGAGGTCCTGCCTGATCAGCCGGGCAGGAGCGACCGGAAGTTCACGAGCGACCTTGCCATTGGTAGCATCATCGGAACCGCGTGCAGTTGGGGCCCGAAGCGGCCGTTGACAGCAATTCGTGCGAGGCCGAACTTTCCGTAATGGTCACACGTGCAAGGATACGTCTTTCGCGCCTTCGCGATATCGGATGTTGGTGTTGGGACCCAATTGCCCTTGGCGGTCCTGACGGTGATTGGGCTGACAGCGCGGCAGCTGATGAATACGACGGGTACTTGCTCCAAGTTGCCCGGATGGTGCGCCAGAACGAAGGCGACGATACCGCTGCACAACATCTCGTCTGGGCTGAGAGCGAGCATATGGGACTGGGCATGCGAGCAGACACGCTTGAGAGGGCGCGAGCGACCATCGCGGCTATTCGCGCTGACGATCAGTTGTGGAACGAGGGTTAGGCGAACGACGCTTCGTGGGCGATCTGCCGCCCGCCCGACCGGGCAAGCCGGAACAGCGATCGTTATGCGCGCCTGCCATCGGTAACAATGTAGTGGCGCATGCCGATAGGCGCGGCGAGAGCCGGGCGATCGGTCGAGGGTCGTATCGAGACGCACGAGAAGGAGAACAAGGATGAGCGGACAGCCGGTCGTGGCCGAAAAGGGGCCGAAGCCAATCGAAGTGGAAGCGGGCAAGACGTACTATTGGTGCGCCTGCGGCAAGTCCACAAATCAGCCATTCTGCAATGGCGCGCATAAGGACACGTCCTTCACGCCGATGGCCTGGA